>NZ_FSRL01000003.1 GCF_900142295.1 Vannielia litorea | reverse complement strand
ATGGCTAAGGAAAAGTTCGAACGCAACAAACCGCACGTGAACATCGGGACGATCGGGCACGTTGACCACGGGAAGACGACGCTGACCGCGGCGATCACCAAGTATTTCGGCGACTTCAAGGCCTACGACCAGATCGACGGCGCGCCGGAAGAGAAGGCCCGCGGGATCACGATCTCGACCGCCCACGTGGAGTACGAGTCGGATGCGCGTCACTACGCCCACGTCGACTGCCCCGGCCACGCCGACTACGTGAAGAACATGATCACCGGTGCGGCCCAGATGGACGGCGCGATCCTGGTGGTGAACGCCGCCGACGGCCCGATGCCGCAGACCCGCGAGCACATCCTGCTCGGCCGCCAGGTGGGCATCCCCACCATGGTCGTCTACCTCAACAAGGTGGACCAGGTGGACGACGAGGAGCTCCTCGAGCTCGTCGAGATGGAAGTGCGCGAGCTGCTCTCGAGCTACGAGTACCCCGGCGACGACATTCCGATCGTGAAGGGCTCGGCCCTGGCCGCCCTGGAAGGCCGTGACGAGGAAATCGGCGAGAAGTCGATCCGCGCGCTGATCGCCGCCGTCGACGAGTGGATCCCGACGCCCGAGCGCGCCGTGGACCAGCCGTTCCTGATGCCGATCGAGGACGTGTTCTCGATCTCCGGCCGCGGCACGGTTGTGACCGGCCGTATCGAGCGCGGCGTGGTGAACGTGGGCGACGAACTCGAGATCGTCGGCATCAAGGCGACCACCAAGACCACCTGCACCGGTGTCGAGATGTTCCGCAAGCTGCTCGACCGCGGTGAGGCCGGCGACAACATCGGCGCGCTGCTGCGCGGCATCGACCGTGACGCGGTGGAGCGGGGCCAGGTGCTCTGCAAGCCCGGCTCGGTGACCCCGCACACCAAGTTCGAGGCCGAGGCCTACATCCTCACCAAGGAAGAGGGTGGCCGCCACACCCCGTTCTTCGCCAACTACCGCCCGCAGTTCTACTTCCGCACCACGGACGTGACCGGGACGGTGACCCTGAAAGAGGGCACCGAGATGGTGATGCCGGGCGACAACGTGTCGTTCACCGTTGAGCTGATCGCCCCGATCGCCATGGAAGACGGCCTCCGCTTCGCCATCCGCGAAGGCGGCCGCACCGTCGGCGCCGGCGTCGTCTCCAAGATCATCGAGTGATCT
>NZ_FSRL01000002.1:300000-450201 GCF_900142295.1 Vannielia litorea | reverse complement strand
ATCGCCGCGGTCAGCGTCGTCTTCCCGTGGTCAACGTGCCCGATCGTCCCGATGTTCACGTGCGGTTTGTTGCGTTCGAACTTTTCCTTAGCCATCGTCCTTGGCGCCTCTGTTTCGGGGGGCCGACCGTGGCCCCGGGATTTGCATGGGCGGGTGCCTACGCGGGCAAGGGAGAAAAATCAAGCGCCCTTTGGCCTCAAGGGCTTCACGCGCGGCGCAGCGGGCGGAACCGCTACTGGGCCGGGGTGATGACGCTGCCGATATCGGGCGAAACGCCGGGCCGGCTGGCGGCCCCCGGCGGGGCGGCGGCGGGCGGGTCCAGCGGCGCGGTCTCGATCAGCACCTCTCCGATCTCCGTCGGTGCGGCAACAGCGGCGGCGGCGCGCGGCGCGAACCAGGCCGGGTTCTCCCGCATCCAGGCCTCGATCAGCCGCGCCGCATTGGCCGAGAGCTGCGCCATCTGCTGTTCGCGGGTCCGGGTCAGGCCCGAGCCCACGACCGTTTCGCCCGAGAGCCGCTCGAACACGGTAAACACCCGTGGCTCGGCATTGATCTTGCCGCCCGCCGCATCATCCCAGACAGAGACCTGAAGCCGCAGCACGGACTTGGGCGAGAGCACCACCGGCACGCCCGGCACGGCGAGCGCATAGGCGTCGACCTTCACCGCAAGGTGATAGAGCTGGTCGCCTTCAAACCGGCCAAACCGCTGCATCAGCGCTTGCTCCAGCGCGGCCTGCCACTCCTCGGCAGCGGCCTCGCGCGACGGCGGAATCTTCGAGGCCCCCTCGGCAACCACCACGGCATGCCCCAGGCTGAAGGCCCCGATCGGCACCACCGGTTCCTCGAGATCGGCCACCGGGGAGCACCCGGCCAGCAGCGCGATCAGCGCGAGCGCCCGCCTCACTTGCAGATCGCCTTCAGCGCATCCCACTCCGCATCCGTCAGCACCGGCTCGAAGGCGCCGTCGGTCTGGGTATCGGCCTCGCGCGCGGCAATCGCCCGCCCGGCCAAGTTGGGGTGACTGGCAAGGTATTCCATCGCGCCATCGACATCGCCGTAGCGGTCGCGGAGCTTTTCGAAGAAGCGCGCCATATCGGCGCTGGGGAGCTCCGCCCTGCCGAGCAGCTCATGGGCAAAGGCATCGGCCCCGGCCTCGGCATCGCGGGTGTAGCTGGCCTGCATGATCTGCTCCGACACCAGCACCACCACCGCACCGCCTGCGAAATCGCCCAGCACCATGGCGATGATCCCGGCCGTGCCTGCGGTGCGCAGGGTCAGCCGCAGCGGGTCGCGGTTGGCGACATGGCCGATCTCATGGGCCAGCACGCCTGCGACCTCCTCGGGCGTGTCCGCCTTGTCGAGCAGGCCCGACACGATCACCACATGCCCGCCGGGCGCGGCAAAGGCGTTGACCATCGGGTTGCGGATCACCTTCACCTTCAGCGGATAGGCAAGGTCCAAGTGCTGCGTGAACCGCTCCGTCATCCTGGCCAGCGCCGCATCGCCTGCGGCGGTGGAGCAGAAGCCCGATCCGTTGTGGCTGCCCAGCATCCGCTCGACCTGGCCCAGCACGGTGAGGCCGATCGCCTCCTCCTGCTCGGGGTCGATCAGGGCGGCCAGCCGGTCCGACAGGGTGGGCAGGATCACGAAGAGCAACAGCAGCAGCGCCGCCACGGCGCCCCCGCTCCAGACCAGCACCTTGCGCCAGGTGCCCCTGGCCACCTCCACCCTGCGCAGGTTGGGCGCCACCGCCTCCAGCGCGGCGGCATCCTGCGCCGAGGCAATGTTGAGCCGGGCCTCGTCATGGCCCTCGCGGAAGAACACGATGCCATCCCCGAAGCCCGGATCTCGGATCATCCGAAGGTCTTCGAGCGGCCACTCCGCCAGCAGCCGCCCGCTTTCCTCGTCGATGATCTGGAGCCGCCCCTTCAGCTGTTCGGCCACCCCGCGCACCACCCGCGCCCCCGCGCTCTGCCCGTCGAAGTAGCGGGCCGCGACGGCGAAGGCCGGGAGGGGCGGGGTCGGATCGGCCACGGGGCACAGGCTCCTTGTTGCTGCGGCGCGGCCTAGAAGGCCGCCCCGACGTCGAGCGCATCGGCAAAGCCTTCCGCGTCGACCACTTCATCCCCGACCCGCTGGCGGATCATGTCGAGCTTCGACGCCCCGATCACGGTGGTCTCCTCCACGTAGTGCCGCAGGATCGGCTGGGTGATGAAGACCATCGTGAGCGCGCCGGCAAAGACGATGGCAAAGATATAGGCAAAGGCGACCAGGGCAATGAAGACCACCCCCTGCGGGCTGCCGAAGAGATCGTTCGGATTGCCGCCACCCAGGGCCTGCGCGAAGCCCGCGATCAAAAAGCCTAGCGGGATCAGCGCAATCGCCGTCAGCAGCGACACCGCGATGCTGCCCACGATATAGGTGCCGATGATCGTGCCGGTGCGCGGCAGCGAGCGAAAGCGGATGCCGTCGCCCAGCTCCTTGTGCGCCGCGAGGATGCGCCAGGCGTGAACCTGGTAGTAGATGACGCCGATCAGGAGCCAGATGTAGCCCACGAAGAGCAGCACGAAGCCCAGCAGGGCGAGGTTCTCGTCCATCGCCATCAGGACCACGGCGCCGATGAAGATGGCGATGGCGATGATCATGTGCAGCATCGCGCGGTAGAGGCTCGTCCACTTCCCGCCCTGGGTGAACTTCGCATCCCCGTACCAGGTGCGGTCCCAAGTGTATTTCTCCAGCTTGAAGGTCGCCAGCGGCGAGAGCAGGCCCAGGGTGACGATGCCGAGCAGGGTGAAGAGACACCCCCGCCAGGTGTACCCCCAGGCGCCCTTCTCGGCGCCGAAGCGCACGCCGCGCCAGCGGGTGCGGCTGAGCAGGTAGCGCCGAGCGCGGTACTGCGCGAAGTAGATCAGCGGGATCAGCGCAAAGAGGTTGGCATAGATCACCACGATCTGCCGCAAGATCACCTCCGGGTCGTTCGGGTCGCCCCCGAGGATGAAGGAAAAGCCGAGGAACAGCAGGATCACGTTGAGAATGCCGAGGTAGGCCGCCAGGATCACCACCGCGACCAGGAAGCCCAGAAACTTCTCCAGCCCGGTGCCGGTGTACTCGAACGGGTTGCCGCCGGGCGCCGTGGCGCTCCACAGGTAGCGGCGGATGCGCGCCTTGGCCCAGAACCGGTAGATCCCCAGCGTCAGCAGCGTGAGCATCCCGGTGCCGAGCGCAAGCCAGAACAGTCGGCCACCCTCTCCCCGATATGCGCCGTTCAGCACATCGTCCTCTACAAGCGGTGCCTCAGTGTAAGCCATTCCTGTTCCCTCGTTTTAATGCCCGGCCCTCTTAGCGGGACGGATCGGGCGAAATCATGACGTTCAATCGGTAAATCTGTTGTCTCTCGGAAAGCCCCGTGGTGCCATGCGGCCCGAAGAGGCGCGCTTGCCGATCCATTCGGCCAGGTCGGTTTCGGTGCGGGTCCGGCCTGCCGGGTCCTTCCAGCTCAGGCCGTCTTCCAGGGCAAAGGTCACCGCGTCCGAAAGCCCGCCGTCCTTGAACTTCTGCAACCGCACGCCCTTTCCGCGCGCCATCTCCGGCAGCTCGTCGAGCGCGAAGACCAGCACCTTGCGGTTGTCGCCCACCGCGGCCACGTGATCGCCGCTCACCGGGCGGCAGACACGGGCCACCACGCCATCCTTCACGTTCAGCGATTGCTTGCCGGCGCGGGTCTGCGCCACCACCTCGTCGGAGTTGACGATGAAGCCGTCGCCCGCCGACGAGGCCAGCAGCAGCTTCTGACCCGGCACATGGGAGAAGATCGTCACGATCTCCGCCTCGTTCGGCAGGTCCACCATCAGCCGCACCGGCTCGCCCATGCCGCGCCCGCCGGGTAGCTGCGACCCGGGGAGGGTATAAAACCGCCCGTTCGCCCCCAGCAGCAGCAGCTTGTCGGTGGTCTCGGCATGAAAGGCAAAGCGCGGCCCGTCGCCGTCCTTGAACTTCAGCTCCTGGCTCAGGTCGATATGACCCTTCATCGCCCGGATCCAGCCCATCTGCGAGCAGACGACCGTGATCGGCTCGCGCTCGATCATCGCCTCCATCGGCACGTCTTCCACGTCGGCGGCATCGGCAAAGGTCGTGCGCCGCTTTCCCCCCTCCGACTTCGCGCCGAAGTCGTCGCGCACCTTGCGCAGCTCGTCGCCGATCCGGCCCCACTGCAGGCCCTCGTCGTCGAGCAGATCCTGCAGCTCGGCGCGCTCCTTCATCAGCGCGTCCTGCTCGCTCTTCAGCTCCATCTCCTCGAGCCGCCGCAAGCTGCGCAGCCGCATGTTGAGGATCGCCTCGGTCTGCACCTCGGTCAGCCCGTCCTGCGGCTCCTCCGGCGTGCCGGGGCCGATCGGGCTCACGTAGTCGCGCTCGTCGGTGGCGCGGCGGTGCTTGACCGACCAGTCCTCCGCCATCAGCGCCCGCTTCGGCTCGTCGTCGTAGCGGATGATGTCGATCACGCGGTCGAGGTTGAGGAAGGCGATCATCAGGCCTTCCAGCACTTCCAGCCGGGCGTCGATCTTGTCGAGCCGGTGCTGCGAGCGGCGCTGAAGCACGTCCCGCCTGTGGTCGAGGAAGGCCCGCAGCAGCTCCTTCAGCGAGCAGACCTTGGGCGTGCGCCCGTCGATCAGCACGTTCATGTTGGCGCTGAACCGCACCTCCAGGTCGGTGTTGCGGAAGAGCATCCCCATCAGGATCTCCGGGTCCACGTTCTTGGAGCGCGGCTCCAGCACCAGCCGGATGTCCTCGGCGCTCTCGTCGCGCACATCGGCGAGGATCGGCAGCTTCTTCAGCTGGATCAGCTCGGCGATCTTCTCGATCAGCTTCGACTTCTGCACCTGGTAGGGGATCTCGGTGACAACCACCTGCCACGTCCCGCGCCCGAGATCCTCCACCTGCCAGCGGCTCCTCAGCCGAATCGCGCCACGGCCCGTGCGATAGGTCTCGGCAATGCTCTCCGGCGGCTCCACGATCACGCCCCCGGTCGGAAAGTCCGGGCCCTTCACGTAGTTCAGCAGCGTGTCGTCGCGGGCATCCGGCGTCTTCAGCAGGTGCAGACAGGCCCCGATCAGCTCGTCGATGTTATGCGGCGGAATGTTGGTGGCCATACCCACCGCAATCCCGCTCGACCCGTTGGCCAGCAGGTTCGGAAAGGCGGCGGGCAGAACCTCGGGCTCCTGCAACCGGCCGTCGTAGTTGTCGCGGAAGTTGACGGTGTTCTCGTCCAGCCCTTCCATCAAGGCCTCGGCGGCGGCGGTCATCCGCGCCTCGGTGTAGCGCTCGGCCGCCGGCATGTCGCCGTCGATATTGCCGAAGTTGCCCTGCCCGTCGACCAGCGGGTAGCGCACCGCGAAATCCTGCGCGAGCCGCGCCATCGCGTCGTAGATCGCCTGGTTCCCGTGGGGGTGAAAATCCCCCATCGTGTCGCCGCTGATCTTGGCCGATTTCAAGAAGCCCCCGGTCGGCGACAGCCGCAGCCGCCGCATCGCGTAAAGGATTCGCCGGTGAACCGGCTTCAGCCCGTCGCGCGCATCGGGCAGCGCCCGGTGCATGATCGTCGAGAGCGCATAGGTGAGATACCGTTCGCCGATGGCCCGACGTAACGTTTCGGCCCGTTCTTTCGGCTCGATATTGGGGGTGTCTGCCTCGTTATCCATAGATGATGTGATACCGAAGCCACGACAGGCGGTAAAGCGAAAGCGATCTGCCGCAGAGCTGACTCAAGGGTACTCGAAGCGCTTTGAGTTCTGCTAAGAGCATGGCCGCATGGAACGCTTCACGCTATAGTGGAGTTGTTGTGACACGAATTGATTGACCTGCAAGGTTGAGCGGAGGGTGCGATGGGCGCGCGGGGCTTGTTGAAGATGGTCGTGGCACTCTTGGCCCTGATTTTCGGGTCGATGGTGCTGGTCGGGGAAGGCCCCGAGGTGGCAATGGGCTCCGACGACCCCGAAATCACCACCGATGAGCTGGCCGCGCTCGAAGCCCAGACCGAGTCCCTCGCCGAAACCGTGACCAAAGCCGAGGAAAACCCGGCCATCCTCGCCGCCACCGCCGCCGAGGCGCAGGCCGAGGCGCCGCAGGCAGAGCCCGTGCTCCAGGCCTCGCTCGGCACCGCGACCGATGCCGCCGTGCAGGCCGCCCTTGCCGAACTTCCCGCCGACGAAGGCGATGACGCCGGCCCCGCGCCCGTCGATGCGCTGGAGCTCACCACCGTGGGGGTCGTGCTCGGCCAGCGCGTCAACGTGCGCTCCGGCCCCTCCACCGCCGACGGCGTGATCGGCCAGGTCGTCGAAAACCAGGAGGTCGAGATCCTCGGCTACGAAGGCAACGGCTGGGCCCGGATCCTGCTCGACGGCGAAGAGGGCTTCATGTCAGGCGATTTCCTCCGCGAAGTGCCGCAGGGCTGATCTCGCCCCTTGCGCCCCGCCCGGCGGCGGGGCATCCCGGCGCCATGAGCCAGAAGTCCATCCTCATCACCGGGTGTTCCACCGGCATCGGCTACGACGCCGCCCACGGGCTGCGCGCCGCCGGCTGGCGCGTCTTCGCCACCTGCCGCCAGCAAAAGGATGTCGACCGGCTCCGCGCCGAAGGCTTCGAGAGCCACCTGCTCGACCATCAGGATACCACCAGCATGGAGGCCGCCGTGGCCGGGGTGCTCGCGGCCACCGGCGGCACGCTCGACGCGCTCTTCAACAATGGCGCCTACGGCCTCGTCGGCCCGCTGGAGGATGTGCCCACCGACGGGTTGCGCGACCTCTTCGAGAGCAACTTCTTCGGCTATCACACCCTCACCCGCCTCGTGCTGCCCGCCATGCGGGCCCAGGGCCACGGCCGCATCCTCAACTGCTCCTCCGTGCTCGGCTTCATGGCTATGCGCTGGCGCGGCCCCTATGTCGCCTCCAAGTTCGCACTCGAGGGCCTCTCCGACGTGCTGCGCCTCGAAATGTCGGACGCCGGCATCGACGTGGTGCTGATCGAGCCCGGCCCGATCCGCACCGAGTTCCGCCGCAACGCCATCGCCAAGTTCGAGCAATGGGTGGACTGGAAGGCCTCGCCCCGCCGCGCGCAATACGAGAGCGAACTGCTCGACCAGCTCTACAAGCGTCAAGGCAAGCCCGACCCCTTCGAGCTTGGCCCCGAGGCGGTGACCAAAGCGGTGCTGAAGGCCCTCACCGCCCGCCGCCCCCGCGCCCGCTACCGCATCACCACGCCCACCCACATCATGGCCATCGCCAAGCGCCTGCTGCCGACCCGCGTGCAGGACTGGGCGATTCGCAAGATCTGAAGCCCCCCTTCGCTTTTGCCGCCCGCAGGGCTACATGGGGCAAAACCGGAGAGACCGATGCTGCAAGATCCGCTTTTCATCCTCGTCGCCGTCGCCTGCCTCGTCGTGGTCGGCATCCTGCTGTTCGGCATCGGCGGTTTCGCCAAGGGCGGCGACTTCAACAAGAAACATGCCAACAGGGTGATGCGCTGGCGGATCGGTGCGCAGGCGGTGGCCATCGTGCTGATCCTGCTCTTCGTCTGGCTGCGCCGGGGAGGCTGACATGGTTGTCCTGAACAAGATCTACACCCGCACCGGCGACAAGGGCGATACCGCGCTCGGCACCGGCGCCCGCGTGGCCAAGCACGCGCCGCGCGTGGCGGCTTATGGCACCTCCGACGAGCTGAACTCGGTCGTGGGGATCGCCCGTCTGCACGCCGAAGGCGCGATGGATGCCCGCCTCGCCACCATCCAGAACGACCTCTTCGACCTCGGGGCCGATCTCTGCCGCCCCGGCCTCGCCGAGGACGACGCCGCCGAATACCCGCCGCTGCGCATGGTCGAGAGCCAGGTCACCCGGCTGGAGACGGAGATCGACATGATGAACAAGGGGCTCGAGCCGCTGCGCAGCTTCATCCTGCCCGGCGGCTCGCCGCTCGCGGCCCATCTCCACCTTGCCCGCACCACCTGCCGCCGCGCCGAGCGGCTGGCCACCGAGTTGGCCGAGGCCGAACCGGGCGATGTGAACACCATCGCCATCCGCTACCTGAACCGCCTCTCCGACTGGTTCTTCGTCGCCGCTCGCGTGGCCAATGGCGGCGAAGATGTGCTCTGGGTGCCCGGCGCGAGCCGCTAGAGGCCGGAATTGCGAGCGCTAACGTCGTAAAACGCGGCGTCGGCTCGGCGGATTGCGTCGATTTTGCCCTGTAAGCGCGGCGCTCAACCCGCTAACCATGCCCCATTCCGGGCGGTTCCGCCGCCCATGACGCGAGGAGAGACCCCCCATGAAGGTGCTTGTGCCTGTGAAACGGGTGATCGACTACAACGTGAAGGTCCGGGTCAAGTCGGACGGTTCCGGTGTCGATCTTGCCAACGTGAAAATGTCGATGAACCCCTTCGACGAGATCGCCGTCGAAGAGGCGATCCGCCTGAAGGAGGCCGGGACAGCCGAAGAGGTGGTGGCCGTCTCCATCGGCGTGAAACAGGCGCAGGAAACGCTCCGCACCGCGCTCGCCATGGGTGCCGACCGGGCGATTCTCGTGATCGCCGCCGACGATGTGCACCAGGACATCGAGCCGCTCGCCGTCGCCAAGATCCTCAAGGCGGTGATCGACGAGGAGCAGCCCGGCCTCGTGCTGGCCGGCAAGCAGGCCATCGACAACGACATGAACGCCACCGGCCAGATGCTCTCGGCCCTGCTGGGCTGGAGCCAGGCCACCTTCGCCTCCGAGGTGAAGATCGAGGGCGAGCATGCCGTGGTGACCCGCGAGGTCGACGGCGGCCTCCAGACCATCAAGGTGAAGATGCCTGCCATCGTCACCGTGGACCTGCGCCTGAACGAGCCGCGCTACGCCTCGCTGCCCAACATCATGAAGGCCAAGAAAAAGCCGCTCGACGAGAAGACCGCCGCCGACTACGGCGTCGACGTTTCGCCGCGGCTTGAAGTGGTGAAGACCTCCGAGCCCGAGACCCGCCAGGCCGGCGAGATCGTGCCCGATGTCGATACGCTGGTGGCCAAACTCAAAGAGAAGGGGGTCGTCTGATGGCCGTTCTGCTGCTTGCCGAAGTGACCGACGGGCAACTTTCCGTCGATGCCACCGCCAAGGCCGTCTCGGCGGCCAAATCGCTGGGTGACGTGACTGTGCTCTGCGCCGGGGCCTCCGCCTCCGCCGCGGGCGAGGAAGCCGCCAGGATCGAGGGCGTGGCCAAGGTGCTGGTCGCCGAGGATGCCTCCCTGGGCCACCGCCTCGCCGAGCCCACCGCCGCGCTGATCGTCAGCCTTGCCGGCGACTACAGCCACATCGTGGCCCCCGCCACGACCGACGCCAAGAACGTGATGCCCCGCGTCGCCGCCCTGCTCGACGTGATGGTGCTCTCCGATGTGAGCGCCGTGGTCGACGCCGACACCTTCGAGCGCCCGATCTACGCCGGCAACGCGATCCAGACGGTGAAGTCGAAAGACGCCACCAAGGTCATCACCTTCCGGACCTCCACCTTCGACGCCGCCGGCTCCGGCGGGTCGGCCAGCGTGGAGACCATCGGCGCCGTCGACAATCCCGGCCTGTCCGAGTGGGTCGAAGACAAGGTGGCCGCCTCCGACCGCCCCGAGCTGACCTCCGCCGGCATCGTCGTGTCGGGCGGCCGTGGCGTGGGCTCCGAAGAGGACTTCGCCCTGATCGAAAAGCTGGCCGACAAGCTTGGTGCCGCCGTCGGTGCCTCGCGCGCCGCGGTCGACTCGGGCTTCGCACCGAACGACTGGCAGGTGGGCCAGACCGGCAAGGTCGTCGCGCCCGAGCTCTACATCGCCGTGGGCATCTCCGGGGCCATCCAGCACCTCGCCGGCATGAAGGACTCCAAGGTCATCGTCGCGATCAACAAGGACGAGGAGGCCCCGATTTTCCAGGTTGCCGACTACGGCCTGGTGGCCGACCTCTTCACCGCCGTCCCGGAGCTGATCGAAAAGCTCTGACCGGCCCGGTCGAAACCAGAACCGAAAGGCCCGCCTCCCCCGGCGGGCCTTTTGCTATTTCATCAGCCGGGCGATCTCGGGCGCCAGCGCCTCGGCAATCTCCTGGTGCACCGCAGGTCCGGGCATCTCTTCGGCGGCAGGGGCCTCCATCTCGGTAAAGACCATCCCCGCAGTGCCCGCCCGCCAGGCCGCCGCGCTGGGCGTCACCTCCACGACCGCCGCGAGCTTCGGCCGCAGCTGCTCGACCATCTCGGGTTCCACGAAAAGCGGATCGTTGCCCAGGCAGTCATGAACCTCGTCCCGGCACCGCTCCCGCCGGTCGTGCACCCAGAGCAGCACCACCTTGCCGGGGATCTTGGCGAGCATCGTCTGCATCCGCGCCACCCAGGCCGATTTCAGCTCCTCCACCACCATCGCGTATTTCTCCGCGCTGACCCGGTGCAGCGTCGCGAGCATGTGGCGGGTGAAGTTGAACTCGGTGAAATCCACCTCCCGGAACACCGTCTTCATCAGGCTGGAGGCCCGCAAGAAGCGGTCGTTCCGGCGCGGGTGCACCGCGTAGAACCGGTTCGACATGTTCTGCGCCCCCATCACCTGCACAACCGTCACGGCGGCCCGCGCGGCGGCGTCGATCAGCGTCGGATCGTTCACGTAAAGATCCGCGCCCGCGTTCAGGCAGCCGAAGTTCACGCAGCGCGTGCCGGTCGCCGCCTCGACCAGCTCGGGAAAGGGCTCTTCCACGAACTTGCCATAGGTCTCGGTGCCGCCGAAGAAGGCCGCATAGCAACCCTCCAGCTTGCGCCGGGGCCCGCGGAACAGCAGCCGCGATTGGCCATACCGGCAATGCAGATAATCCAGGGCACTCTGACCCGCTGAATCAAAGGTCATTCCACCACCTCACAAACTCTCTTCACCCGGAAGAGACCCTGCCCGATGGCCCTTTCGATTTCGCTAAAGTTTCGAATTCGACCGATATTTCTTTGCCCTCCGGGCCTTGCTGCGGATGCACCGCCTCCCTAATCTCGCCGCAACAGCAAAAGCGGAGTGCATGACATGGAGATCCAGACCATCGGCGTGGTCGGTGCGGGCCAGATGGGCAACGGTATCGCCCATGTGCTTGCGCTCGCGGGCTATGACGTCAAGCTCAACGACATCAAGCAGGAGGCGATCGACCGCGCGCTCGACATCATCCGCAAGAACATGGATCGCCAGGTCAGCCGCGAGAAGATCACCGCCGAGGAGCGCGATGCCGCCCTGGGCCGCATCTCCTCCACCCTCACCCTCACCGATCTCGGGCCGTCGGACCTGATCATCGAGGCCGCCACCGAGCGCGAAACGGTGAAGACCGCCATCTTCGAAGACCTCGTGCCGCACCTCAAGCCCACCACGATCCTGAGCTCCAACACCTCCTCCATCTCCATCACCCGGCTCGCCTCGCGCACCGACCGGCCCGAAAGGTTCATGGGGTTCCACTTCATGAATCCGGTGCCGGTGATGCAGCTGGTCGAGCTGATCCGCGGCATCGCCACCGACGAGGCCACCTACCAGGCCTGTGCAAGGGTGGTGGAGAGGCTCGGCAAGACGGCCTCCTCGGCCGAGGATTTTCCCGCCTTCATCGTCAACCGCATCCTGATGCCGATGATCAACGAGGCGGTCTACGTGCTCTACGAGGGCGTCGGCAACGTGAAGTCGATCGACATGGCCATGAAGCTCGGCGCCAACCACCCGATGGGCCCGCTCGAGCTGGCCGATTTCATCGGGCTCGATACCTGCCTCGCCATCATGAACGTGCTGCACGACGGGCTGGCCGACACCAAGTATCGCCCCTGCCCGCTGCTCACCAAATACGTCGAGGCCGGCTGGCTCGGCCGAAAGACCCAGCGCGGCTTTTACGACTATCGCGGCGAGGAGCCGGTGCCCACGCGCTGACGGATCCTCACAAGGATCCTGCCGCCCTGCGGGATTTCCATTGAGACCTCTACTTGGCCGGCTTCAGCGCCAGGGTCACGTCGCGCAGCCAGGTGATGAAGCCGCGCGGGTTGTCCTTGCGCGCCTCGATCTCTTCGCGGTCGATCACGGCACCCACCACCGGGGCCTGCGGCTTGTTGAGCGCGTGGCGCACCTCGTAGAGCAGCAGGCTCTGGCGCAGCACGGCGCTGACCCGGTTGGCGATCTGGTACCAGCGGCTGTTCTGCCCCTGGAAGTAGATCGGCACCACCCGCGCCTGGGAGCGCAGCACCATCTTCGCCGTGAAGGCGTGCCACTCCTTCTCGATCGCCGGTCCGAACCAGGTTTTCGAAGAGGCCACCTCGCCCGCCGGAAACAGCACGACGCAGCCGCCCGCATCGAGGTGCTGCATCGCCTTCTTGCGCATCTCGAGATTGCGCTCCAGCGCATCCGGCTCATGCGGAAACGGCACCGGGATCATGAAATCGTCGATCTCGGCCACCCCGGTCAGCAGCGAGCGGGTGAGAATTTTGTAGTCGGTCCGGCGGCGGCCGATCAGCTCGGCCAGCACCATGCCGTCAACCAGCCCGTGCGGGTGGTTCGCCACGATCACCAGCGACCCGGTCTCGGGGATGTTGTCGATCTGCTCCTGCGGGGTGGTCAGCTTGATCCCCATCACGCCCAGCGCCTGCGCCCAGAACCCCTGACCATGCGGCACGCCCATCGCCTCGAACCGGCGGATCAGCCGCAGCAGGCGCAGCTTGGCCGTGGCCCATTCCATCACCCGGATGAAATTGGCCTGGATCGGGTTGGGGAAGGTGTTGGCATAGCTCAGGCGGCGGCGGTCATAGGGCGCATCGTTCAGCGCCTCCGATTCCGGCTGCGTTGCCGGATCCGCAACCACGTCCAGCCCGCGGCGCGGACGTCGCAGGCTCATCGTCTTGGGCTGGTAGCTTTCCACCAAGAGGTCCGTGCCCCCTCCGCTCTCGACTCTCAGATACCTTCGCCGAACTTGTCGGCCACCAGCTCTGCCAACGCGGCAGCAAGCTCTTCGGCCTGGGCCCCGCGAGTTTCGACCTCAATAATGCTTCCCTTGGACGCTGCCAACATCAAAAGCCCCATGATGCTGTCGCCCCCGGTGCTGAGCCCGTCCTTCGACACCTCGGCCTCCGCGTCGAACTGCTCCACACATTCCACGAACTTCGCCGAGGCCCGCGCATGCAGGCCCTTTTCGTTCACGATTTCCAACCTTTGCACCGACATCCCCGTTTCGCGTCAGACGACACCGCCGTCGTAGCTGTTTATGTATTTACGTCCCGCCGCCATGGCGCAGTTCACGGCATCTTCTACCTTGAGGTGGCGGGATTTGGCCAGTTTGACGAGCATCGGCAGGTTGGCGCCGTAGAGAATCTTGCGGTTTTCGGGTCGACAGGCGAGCAGGGAGAGGTTCGAGGGCGAGCCGCCGAACATGTCTGTCACCACCACCACGCCGGTACCGTCATCCACCGCGTCGGCGGCCTCGCAGATCTCGGTCTGCTTCTTCGATCTGTCACAATCCGCCGCTATGGTGATGGCACGGATGCCGGCCTGCTGGCCAACCACATGTTCGACGGCGGCGAGGTATTCCGTCGCCAGCCCGCCATGCGCCACGATCACGATTCCGATCAAGCCCTAGTCCCCAAAGCTGCGGCAGACGGCTCCGCCGTCCGTGCCCCAGCCCGCCTTTCGATTTCCCGATGCCGAATAGACACGCGCCACCCAGCACCTGCAAGCTCTTTCCCGAACCGTTCCGCCAGGGCAACGGACCGGTGCTGCCCCCCGGTGCAGCCGAAGCCGATCGACAGGTGGGATTTGCCTTCCTCTACAAAGGCCGGAAGCAGCATGTCTACAAGGCCCCGCACGCGGTTGTGAAATTCGCTGAAGCGGGCATCGCCCTCGACATGGGCCACCACCGCCGGGTCGCGTCCATCGAGCGGCTTCAATTCGGGCACCCAGTGCGGATTGTCGAGGAACCGGCAATCGAACACCATGTCGAGCCCGTGCGGCAGGCCGCGCTTGTAGGAGAAGCTCTGCACCGACACCCCGAGCCGCACCGTGGCCTCCAGCGAGAACAGCCGGTCCAGCTCCTCGCGCAGGTCGTGGATCGACATGTCGGAGGTGTCGATCAGCACGTCGGCCGCCTCGCGGATGCCGGCCAGCAGGTCGAAGTCGCGCGCGATCCCCGCCTCCGGGCTCTCGGCAGGGGCGAGCGGGTGGCGCCGCCTGGTCTCCGAGTAGCGGCGCAGAAGCACATCCGGCGCGCAATCGAGATAGAGCACCTCGCGGGCAACGTCGGGCCGCGCGTCGAGCCGGGTGATCAGCTCCAGCAGCATCGGCGGGTCGAACTCGCGGTTGCGGCTGTCGATCCCCAGGGCCAGCGCCCCGCCGCGCGGCGCGCCCTCCAGCAGCCTCGGCACCAGCGAGAGCGGCAGGTTGTCGATCGCCTCGTAGCCGAGGTCCTCCAGCACCCGCACCGCGGTGCTGCGCCCGGCCCCCGCCGGGCCGGTCACCAGCACCACCCGCTGCACGGCGGCGCCGTGGGGCAGGGTGCCGGTCGGCAGGTCAGGATCGGGTGTTTCGGTCACGGGTGCGGGGTGCCTTGCGGGTCTTCGTCTCGGGTGCCGCGGGTCATCATCAGCTGCACCGCTGCCGGAAACTGCGCCCCCGCCGCGCGGTGAAGCAAGGGCAGACTGCATCCGAACAGAAGAATTTCGCGCGGTGGCGGCAGCCTGTCACGCTCTTCGCGGCCGGCGTCTACCACAAGGGCAATCTCGGCCTCCGCGACCCAGGGCACGGTGAGCAGCCCCACGCCGCGGCATTCGATGCGCCCCTCGAAGCCGGGGCGCGGGCGCGCGGTCAGCAGGCCGCCTGCGCCCGACAGCATCACCCGGTCGTCCCCCACCAGCCGCGCCCCGCGCGAGATCAGCTCGACGGCCAGCGCCGACTTGCCCGCGCCGGAGGGCCCGAGGATCAACACGCCGCGCCGCCCGAAGGCCACGGCGGTGGCGTGAAAGAAGGGATCGTCGGTCTTGTGCGGCCCGGCCATCGGGTCTGTCCTGCGCTGGCCTCCGGGCCGGCCCCGCGTGACGCCTGTCAGACGGGCAGGCCCACCACGAAGCGGGCGCCCAGCGGCTCGGAGGTGATGTCGTCATGGGTGGGCCGGATGTTCTCGGCCCAGATCACGCCGCCATGGGCCTCGACGATCTGCTTGGAGATCGCAAGGCCGAGGCCGGAGTGGTCGCCAAACTGCCCCTCGGGCCGCTCGGAGTAGAAACGGTTGAACACCTTGGTCAGCGCCTGCTCGGGGATGCCGGGGCCGGTGTCCTCAACCACCACCAGCACGCGGTTCTCGCGGCGGCGCACCCAGACGCGCACCGCGTCGCCCTCCTCGCAGAACGAGAGTGCGTTGGTGATCAGGTTCACGAAGACCTGCGCCAGCCGCGCCTCCAGCCCGGTGATCCGGATCGGCTGCTTCGGCACGTCGGTGATGAACTCCACGCCCTTCCGCTGCGCCTCGCCGCCGAGATACTCGGTGAGGTTGCCCAGCATCCGCAGCAGGTCGAAGTTGTCTTCCTCCTCCTTCACCAGCTCGCTGTCGAGCCGGGAGGCGTTGGAGATGTCGCTGACCAGCCGGTCGAGGCGGCGCACGTCATGCTCGATGACGTCGAGCAGCTTGGCGCGCTGGTCGTCGCGCTTGGCGACCCGCAGCGAGCTGACGGCAGAGCGCAGGCTGGCCAGCGGGTTCTTGATCTCGTGGCTGACGTCCGCGGCGAATTGCTCGTTGGCGTCGATCCGGTCGTATAGCGCCGCCACCATGCCGCGCAGCGCGCCTGAGAGACGGCCAATCTCGTCGGGCCGGCCGGTGAGGTCGGGGATGCGCACCCGGTTGGGGCTCATTTTCTGCCCGCCGCGCTCGCGGCCGATCTCGGCGGCCGAGGCGAGGTCGGCGATCGGGTTGGCGATGGTCGAGGCCAGCAGCAGAGACAGGCCGATGGAGACGAGGATGGCGATGACGAACATCTGCAGCACCTGCTCGCGCTCCGAGCGCACCAGCGTGTCGATCTCGCCCCGGGCCGAGGTGATCGCCACCACGCCCACCACCTGGTTGCCGGCAATCACCGGCGTGGCGACCGAAAAGATCGTGCCGCCCGCCGCGTTGGAGCCGGTCCGCACCGTGGTCCGGCCGGTGGCGGCATCGGCCACCATGGCGCGGGCCAGCCCCTCCGCGTCCACGTCGGGAATGTCGGCGCGCTGCGACGAGAAGATCGAAGACATGCCCTCCCAGATCGCGTTGAGGAAATCGGTGATGACGGTGCGGCGCTCCTTCTGCGCCTGGGTCACCGCGCTCTCGGCCTCGCGGCCCAGAGTGGAGCCGAGGATCGTCTCCTCCTGCCCGAAGACAAAGACCTCCACGCCCGACGACAGGTCGAGCCCGTCCACGACCGACTGCACATCCACGCCGCTGGCGTCGAGCGCCACGGGCGCGCCGGTCAGCTGCACCTCGAAGACATCGGCGATGAGCTGCGCCTCGGCCTGAAGCCCGGCTTCCCGCTGCAGCGCCAGGCTGTCGCGGAACGGGTTGAGGTAGAACACGCCTGCGACCAGCAGCAGCAGGCCGAGCAGGTTGAAGGTGATGATCTTGCGGGCAAGCGGCGACCGGTTGAGCGTCAGGAAACCCCGACGCGCCCGGTTTTCGCGCATGGCGTGATCGGCGTGCTGGGGGCTTTCCCAGTCCTCACCGAGAACGACATCGGCCTCGTATCTCTGGCTTGTGTCCCGCACGGGGGCCGCCTCCTGACCGCGTCGCCTCACTCTTCGTTGTAGCGATACCCGATGCCGTAGAGGGTTTCGATCGCCGAGAACTCGTCGTCGACCGACCGCATCTTCTTGCGCAGGCGCTTGATGTGGCTGTCGATGGTGCGGTCGTCCACGTAGACCTGGTCGTCATAGGCCACGTCCATGAGCTGGTCGCGGCTCTTCACGAAGCCGGGGCGCTGGGCGAGGGCCTGGAGCAGCAGGAACTCGGTCACCGTCAGCGACACGTCCATGCCCTTCCAGCTCACCGAGTGGCGCAGCGGGTCCATGACCAGCTCGCCGCGCACCATCACCTGGGCGGTCTCCGCCTCGGTCGGGCCGTCGCCGGCGATCACTTCCTGCCGGCGCAGCAGCGCGCGGATGCGCTCCACCAGCAGGCGCTGGCTGAACGGCTTCTTCACGTAGTCGTCGGCGCCCATGCGCAGGCCCAGGACCTCGTCGATCTCGTCGTCCTTGGAGGTGAGAAAGATCACCGGCATGGTGGTTTTCTGGCGAAGCCGCTGCAGCAGGTCCATCCCGTCCATGCGGGGCATCTTGATGTCGAGCACCGCCATGTCGGGCAGCTTCTTGTTGAAGGCATCCAGCGCGGTCTGTCCGTCGTTGTAGGTCTCGACCTCGAAGCCCTCGGCCTCCAGAGTCATCGAAACCGACGTCAGGATATTACGGTCGTCGTCGACCAGGGCAATTCTCGACATGCCTGCATTCCTTATTGTTACTGCTCGTTGGCCTTATTTTGCCTCAACATCCCGAATCGGACCTTTGGAATCAACCACTAAGTGCGAATCGCGCAGGCCCGCGGGATGATTTAAACCGCAAAAGTGCCAACGAATGGCTAATTTGCATCACTGCACCGCCACGATCCGTTCCGCTGGGCGGATGTTTGCGTTAAACTGCCGGTGGTTGCGCTAACGCCGCGCCTGCGCCGGTTTCATTGCAAAAACGACATGTTATAGGGGCGGAACTTCCCCCGGGTCGGGGAGGTGCTCCTGCCCCGCTCGGACGGGAGCCAAAGCCAGATCGAAGCCTGCCTCAGGAGCAAGGAACAGCGATGACCATCGGACGCGTCAACCCCGCCAAACGCCTGGAAGATCAAGGAATTAACGGCCTGGGTAACGTCTATTACAACCTCATCGAGCCGGTCCTCGTCGAAGAGGCCATCAAGCGCGGTGAGGGTGAGCTGGGGATCGGCGGCGCGTTTCTGTGCACCACCGGCAAGTTCACCGGCCGGTCTCCCAAGGACAAGCACGTGGTCCGCTCCGCGGCGACCGAAAACACCATCTGGTGGGACAACAACCGCCCGATGTCGGAGGCCGGCTTCGATGCGCTCCACGCCGACATGCTCGAGCACATGAAGGGCCGCGACTACTTCGTGCAGGATCTCTTCGGCGGGGCCGATCCGGCCCAGCGGCTCGACGTGCGCATGGTCACCGAGCTGGCCTGGCACTCGCTCTTCATCCGCCACATGCTGCGCCGCCCGGCCCGCGAGGAGCTCGACAGCTTCGTGCCCGAGTACACCGTGATCAACTGCCCCAGCTTCAAGGCAGACCCGGCCCGGCACGACTGCCGCTCCGACACCGTGATCGCGCTGAACCTCGACAAGAAGCTGATCCTGATCGGCGGCACCGAATATGCCGGCGAGAACAAGAAATCCGTCTTCACCCTGCTCAACTACATCCTGCCCGAGCGCGGCATCATGCCGATGCACTGCTCCGCCAACCACGCCGAGGGCAACCCGGTGGATGCCGCCGTGTTCTTCGGCCTCTCCGGCACCGGCAAGACAACCCTTTCGGCCGACCCCAACCGCGTGCTGATCGGCGATGACGAGCACGGCTGGTCGGATCGCGGCACCTTCAACTTCGAGGGCGGCTGCTACGCGAAGACGATCAACCTCAGCCCCAAGGCCGAGCCCGAGATCTACGCCACCACCCGGATGTTCGGCACCGTCATCGAGAACATGGTCTACGATCCCGAGACCAAGGAGCTCGACTTCGACGATGACAGCCTCACCGCCAACATGCGCTGCGCCTACCCGCTGGAGTACATCTCCAACGCCTCCCAAAGCGCCCTCGGCGGCCACCCCAAGAACATCATCATGCTCACCTGCGATGCCTTCGGGGTGCTTCCCCCGATTGCCCGGCTGACGCCCGCGCAGGCGATGTATCACTTCCTCTCCGGGTTCACCTCCAAGGTGGCGGGCACCGAGCGCGGCGTGACCGAGCCCGAGCCCACCTTCTCCACCTGCTTCGGCGCCCCCTTCATGCCGCGCCGCCCCGAGGTCTACGGAAACCTGCTGCGCGCCAAGATAGACACCCACGGCGCCACCTGCTGGCTGGTCAACACCGGCTGGACCGGCGGCGCCTACGGCACCGGCAACCGGATGCCGATCAAGGCCACCCGCGCCCTGCTCACCGCCGCGCTCGACGGCTCGCTGCACGAGGCCACCTTCCGCAAGGACGAGAACTTCGGCTTCCAGGTGCCGGTGACCGTCGCCGGCGTCGATGCCGCCCTGCTCGACCCGCGCTCGACCTGGGCCGACAAGGAGGCCTACGACGCACAGGCCAGGAAGCTCGTGGAGATGTTCGCCGAGAACTTCGCCCAGTATGATCCCTATATCGACGACGACGTGAAAGCCGTCGCCATTGGCTGACAGGGGCCGCTGATGCGGGTCCTTGCCAGATCAGGGGCGGTGCGGGCCGGGCTGGCCCTCGCCGCCCTCTTGCTGTCCGCCGCCACCGCCGCCGCCGAGGCGGGCGTCACCCTCGACAACAGCCGCATCGCCGCGCTCGAATACGGCCTCGCCTGCCCGCTCCGCATCGTCGGCTCCGAAGCCGCGCCGGGCACCGAGAACGGTCGGGTCGACATCTTCGACGGCGCGCCGCAGTTCCTCGACACCGGCGGGGTGGTGCCCGCCGCGCTGGGCATCAGCTTCGGCGTCCGCGCCTGGGCGCAGGAGGGCGCACCGGCGCTTTCCGTCACCATCCGAAGCCTGCACCCGCCCTTCGCGGGCACCGGCACCTCCGTTCAAACCTTCGCGTCCTCCATTGCGGCAGGCAGCCCGATGACCCATATCTACACCTTCGACATGCCCCACGAGGCCGCCCCCGGCCTGTGGCGGCTGGAGGCAGAGGCGGAGGGAAAGCTGCTCTATTCCGTGCCCTTCCAGGTGGTGCCCGAGGCCGCGTATGACGGCCCTCTGCCGGCGTGCGACACGCCGCCGGTTCTCGGCCGCGCGCCAGCGCCCCGCAACGGGGGCCCGGCATGATCCGCGCCGCCCTCCTCGCCACCACCGCCCTCGCCCTGCCCGCCGCCGCGCAGGAAACCAGCGCCGATCTCTACATCAACCACGCGCTGATGGCCGAGGTCAGCTATGGCCTCAACTGCGCCGTCGAGATCGTGGGCTCCCTCGATGCACCCGGCACCGAGCGCGGCCGGGTCGACGTGTTCGACACGCCGCCCGAGCTCTCCCCGCTGGGCCAGGTGGTGCCCGCGCTGCTGGGCCTCGGCTTCGGCGTCCGCGCCCGCGCCGCCGACGGGGTCAGCATCTCGGGGGCCATCTTCCATGTGATCCACCCGCCCTTCGACGGCACCGGCACCACCGAGCAGAGCTGGCAGGCCAGCTACACCGACAAGGCGCTCTCCACCCACCTCTACCGCTTCGACTTTCCCTACGAGGCGATGACCGGCACCTGGGTGATGGAGGCCGTCCACGAGGGCGAGCTGCTTTACCGCATCCCCTTCACCGTGGTCCCGCCCGAGGCCTACCCCGGCGCCAGGGAGCTTTGCGACCCCGAGGGCCTGCTGAGCCTCAACGCCCTCCCGCGCCACCCGGCCTGACCGCGCCCCGCCGGCCGCACTCCTGTGCCCCCGGCACACGTCTTTCTCTTCCCCGATCCGCCCGGCTCTGCCAGTCTTGCCCAAACACGGGAGGGCACCGCATGGCCGTCACCACCCCCAGCTTCACCCTGGGCATCGAGGAAGAATACCTGCTGGTCGACCGCGACACGCTCGACCTCGCCCGCGCCCCCGAGGCGCTGATGGAGGCCTGCACCGCCGAGCTCTCCGAGCAGGTCAGCCCCGAGTTCCTGCAATGCCAGATCGAGATCGGCACCCGTGTGTGCGAGAACATCGGCGCCGCCCGCGAGGAGTTGAAGCGCCTGCGCGGCACCGTCGCCCGCTGCGCCGCCGCGTTCAACCTCGCCCCCATCGCCGTGTCCTGCCACCCCTTCGCCGACTGGAAGGACCAGCCCCACACCGACCGCGAGCGCTACAATGCGCTCAGCCAGGATCTCGGCGGCGTGGTCCGGCGGATGCTGATCTGCGGCATGCATGTCCACGTCGGCATCGAGGACGATGACCTGCGCGCCGACCTGCTGCCGCAACTCAGCTACTTCCTGCCCCACCTGCTCGCCCTCTCCGCCTCCTCGCCCTTCTGGCAGGGGCAGGACACGGGCCTGTCGTCCTACCGCCTCACGGTCTTCGACAACCTGCCGCGCACCGGCCTGCCGCCCACCTTCGAGAGCTTCACCGAGTACGAGCGCACCGTGCAGGTGCTCATCGACCTCGGCGTGATCGAGGACAGCACCAAGATCTGGTGGGACCTGCGCCCCTCCCACCGCTTTCCCACTCTGGAGACCCGCATCTGCGACGTGTCGCCGAGGCTCGAAGACACCCTGACGCTGGCCGCCACCACCCAGGCCCTGCTGCGCATGCTCTGGCGCCTGCGCACCCGCAACCTCCGCTGGCGCCGCTACGACCGCTTCCTGATCATGGAAAACCGCTGGCGCGCCCAGCGCTACGGCGTGTCCGAAGGCCTCATCGACTTCGGCGCCCGAGAGATCATCCCCATGGCCACCCTCGCCTCCGAACTGGTCGACATCCTCGCCGAAGACGCCCAGGCCCTCGGCTCGGAGGCCGAAATCGCCCGCCTGCCCGAGATCGTGGCGAAGGGCAACGCCGCCGACCGCCAACGGGCGGTCTATGCGGGCCATATGAAGGCCGGCGCCTCCCACGGTGCCGCAATGCGGGGGGTGGTGGAGAGCCTGGTGGACGAGTTTGCGGAGGGGGTTTGAGAGGAGAAGGTAATCAATCTCAACTAGAGCGGCGTATGCGCACTCCCGACCAGACGACAGTGACGGGCACCTCGACAAAAGCATGTTAGAGAATCAAAGCAATTTTGGTTCGATCGCCGCGGTTCTAATTGCTTCGGCTTGCTTTGCGTCCCTGAAAAATGCGTAGTGAGCAGGATTACCTGCCAGCTCTATGTGATCAGAAATTATCTTGATGGCTTGATCAACTATCTTTGGCTTTTCTTGCTCGGCCACATTTGGACCTAGTAGATTACAGAGCATCAGAACATGGAACACACCATATGTAAGAAAAGTGTTCTGCGTTCTCGACTGCCCACGAATTCGAATATCATCTTGTACAATTCTTTTTCTCTCCTCGATGATCTCAAACCAAGAGACCGCTTCCAAAAGCTGGCTAGCATCGACGCTCCCAAAGACTTTTGGATATAGCTCTGTAAAGATGACGTCTGAGTCCCTCTTTGCCTTAACAGGATCATGATGGACGTAACTCAGTAGTATCTGCCCAGCTTTCAAGGCATCCAGCACTCGCCCATCCAAATCGCCATCAGGCTGAAACCCTCGCTTCCTCTTATACGTGATACCAAGCTCGCGAAGCTCCATCTCCAGTCTTCTTTGAATATCATCGTTTGCCCTGAGGTCACGAGGATTAATTCGGCTCTGATTGTTTGTTGAAACAGCAATCTTCGATATAAGGTCCGGATCTTCCGTCTCAAAAACCCTGAACAAGACTGACAATTTTTCAAACTTCTTCATATCAGGATAGAAGTCTTTGATCGCGTCGAAGATGGCAGAACAGGTCTGCGCACCATTTACAATACTCATTCTCTTGACGCCAATTTTTGGCATATCAGATGCAGTTCGGTTAACTCTGCACTGGGAGCCAACTATCGTTATACCGTTGTTCATCGAGGCAAAGTTGATGTTTTCGCTAGAAGCCGCCGTTCTAAAGATCTCCTTATTAACGGGATTATCCAACCCAAGGAAGCCACGAACATTCATGCTAAAAAGTGTGTAATCAATCTTACTTTCATCCCGCATGTCGCGTAGAAGCTTGTATAGCTCAAATCCGGAAATGTAACCCACCACACTTCTAAGTTCTGAAGTTCCGGATTCAAGAACACCAACATCCCTGGCGTAGAAAACATGATTCAATCTCGCGCTGTGGGTGTTCAGGCAAAACTCAACTATTTCATCGAGGTGGAACTCTTCAACTTGAACATCTTCCCGCTCCAAAGCCTTTAGGCACGGTGCAATCTGAGCGGAGTTGCAGGGCATCCCATTCCCCAAAAGCCAAAGCTTGAAGGTCGGGAACTCGCGCTTAACAATATCTCTTATCTCTAAGATTTTTTGTTCCAGCCTCGGATTAACTATCTTGGATAGATCACACCGTCTATCCTTCAAAATCTCGAAAAACCTTACTGTCTTCTCAGCACCACTATAGGGGAATGGATTGGAAGCCTTTCGCACACTTTCAAAAACCTTCGACTGCATCAGATGGATGACCGCCTCATCACCTCGCCTATCAATATGAATGGCGTCGATGCCGCAATCGTTTCCACCATCAGTCCACGCCTCGTCTATTACTACCTTCTCACAATAGAACCGATGTGACAAAAAGATGTGAATAAGCGCTTGACTTCGGCTTTGAATCTCACGAGACGAAAGAAGTTGATCAATTCTTTCGTTCAGTCTATTAAACTCTTCTTCGTTAAAGTTTCTCATGTATTTCTCATCATATGATTTGAGGCAGAGTGCATTTTGGCCCTCACCCAAGTCAAGCAGTTGATCAACCAATCAAGGACGGCCTTGGAACTAAGCTCGATTGGGATTGCTTTTCGTTCCCGCTTCTCCGAGAGGGCGCCCCCACCCCCTTGCCAACCCTCCCCCTTCCCCCAAATTGACCCAGCGTTCAATAACGTCCCCGGGGAGGAGCACACATGAACTTCGAACTCACCGAAGAACAAACCGCCATCTTCGACATGACCCACAGCTTCGGCCAGAACGTCATCGCCCTTCACTAAGAGCCCCCCGACGGAACCCCGCATCCTCCCCGTATCACCCTGGCATCGCATGATCGCGGCACCAGACAAGGATACAAAGATGAAGCGTTTCACCCTGGCCCTCGCCATTCTCAGCCTTTCGGCCATCGCCTTCTCGGCCAGCGCCCAGCAGCAGCAGCGCCGGCCCGGCCCTGATCTGGCGGCCCTCGCCTCCCAGATCGGCGTCTCCACTTCCGCGCTCGAGGGCTGCATGGGCCCGGGCCCCTCCGGCCAGGGCGAGCGCCCCGCCGAAGGCCAGCGCCCGCCCCGCCCCGAAGCCGGCGCCATCGCCTCCTGCCTCACCGAGGCCGGCCACAAGGTTTCGGCCGATTCCGTCGATAGCGCCCTCGCCGCCTCCGCGCCCAGGCGCCCCTGACCGGCCAGCAGGCGCGCCCGCCTCCCCGGGGCGCGCCACCCGCCCAAGCTCCCTCCGCATCGGTCAAAATCCGCGCCGCCCCGGCCCCGTTTTCTGCTACACCTTTCTCCGGGGAGTGGGGGCCCTGTCCCCGCTCCGCCCCATCCGCGGATCGGAGGCCCGACCAATGCCCAATCCCGACGTCATCATCATCGGCGCAGGTGCCGCCGGTCTCGCCGCCGCCAAGACCCTCACGGCCGCCGGCAGGTCCGTCACCGTGCTGGAGGCGATGAACCGCATCGGCGGCCGCGCCTGGACCCGCTCCAGCGATTTCGGCCTGCCCTTCGACATCGGCTGCGCCTGGCTCCACGCCGGCGACCGCAATCCCTTCATGGCCGATGCCGCCCGCCTCGGCTGGACCACCCACCACCACGACATGGGCCTCGACCATCTCTACTTCGGCGCCCGAAAGGCCAGCCCCGAGGAGCTGGCCGCCGTCACCTCCGCCGACGACCATGTGGCCGAGGCGCTCGCCGCCGGCACCCCGGATGACAGGTTGTCCTCCCTGCTCGCCGACACCGGTGCCATGCGCGCCAGCGCCACCTACGCCGGGCCGATGGACTTCGGAAAGGACGCCGACGAGATCTCCGCAGCCGATTTCAACGCCGCCGCCGACCTCTACCCCGATTACTTCACCAAGGAGGGCTTCGGCGCCCTGATCCACGCCTGGGGTGCCGATGTGCCCGTCGAGCTCTCCACCCCCGTCACCGCCATCGACTGGTCCGGCCAGGGCGTCGCCGTCGAAACCCCGCGCGGCACGCTCCGCGCCCGGGCCTGCATCGTCACCGTCTCCACCGGCGTTCTAGCCTTCGAAGACATCCGCTTCACCCCGGCCCTGCCCGAGTCCCACCTCGAGGCCATATTCGACCTGCCGATGGGCCTGCTCACCAAGATCCCCGTCGAGATCGAGGGCGGCCTCCCCGGCCTCTCTCCCTTCGACGACCTCCTCATCGAACGCCGGGCGCAACACGACCTCTACTTCCTCTGCTTCCCCTTCTCCCTGCCCCTGATGGTCGGCTTCGTCGGCGGCGATTTCGCCTGGGAGATGGAGGCCGCCGGAGAGGCCGCCGCCGTCGATTTCATCACCGACCGCCTGGTCGACATCTTCGGCGCCTCGCTGCGCCCCCGCATCGGCCGCAGCCAGATGACCAACTGGGCCGGCGAGCGCCGCACCCGTGGCGCCTATGCCTCCGCCCGGCCCGGTCGCGCCGCCGCCCGCGCCGCCCTCGCCACCCCGGTCGCCAACCGCATCTTCTTCGCCGGCGAGGCCCTCGCCGGCAGCCTCATGCAAACCGCCGGCGGCGCCCGCCTCAGCGGCGAGTCCACCGCCCGCGCCCTGCTGCAAACCCTCTGAGCCCGAAGGGTCCGGCCCGGCTCCGCCCCCAACCCTTCCAATTCGTCTAAAATCCTCCCGCCACGCCCCCTCTTCTTGGCCCAAATACCTCGGGGGTGTGGGGGCAGCGCCCCCACTCCGACACTTGCCAAACAGGACGCCAGCGGCCAAATTGAACCCGCGTTCAATAAACGCATACGGGAGGACATCATGGATTTCGCGCTCTCCGAGGAGCAGCAGGCCATCTTCGACATGGCCCAGGGCTTCGGGCAAGACAACATCGCCCCCCACGCCGCCCAATGGGAGAAGGACGGCACCATTCCCAAGAGCCTCTGGCCCGAACTCGCGGCCCTCGGCCTCGCCGGCCTCTACGTGCCGGAAGAGCACGGCGGCTCCGGCCTGACCCGGCTCGACGCCACCCTGGTCTTCGAGGCCCTTTCCATGGCCTGCCCCTCGGTCGCGGCCTTCCTGTCGATCCACAACATGTGCGCCAAGATGCTCTCGGCCTTCGGCTCCGAGGAGACCCGCGACAAGTACCTCCCCAAGGCGCTCACCATGGAGACGGTCTTCTCCTACGCCCTCACCGAGCCCGGCTCCGGCTCCGACGCGGCGGCCCTGAAGACGAAAGCCACCAAAACCAACGCGGGCTACCAGCTCACCGGCACCAAGGCCTTCATCTCCGGCGGCGGCTACTCCGATGCCTATATCGTCATGGCCCGCACCGGCGACGACTCCCCCAAGGGCATCTCCGCCCTCGTCCTCGAGGCCGACACACCCGGCCTCTCCTTCGGCGGGCTCGAAGACAAGATGGGCTGGCGCTCCCAGCCCACCCGCCAGGTCCAGATGGATAACTGCCCCGTCCCCCCCGAGAACCTGCTGGGCGAGGAGGGCAAGGGCTTCAAATACGCCATGATGGGTCTCGACGGCGGGCGGCTGAACATCTCCGCCTGCTCCCTCGGCGCCGCCCAGACGGCTCTCACATCCACCCTCGCCTACATGCACGACCGCAAGGCCTTCGGGCGCTCGATCGACCAGTTCCAGGCCCTTCAGTTCCGCCTCGCCGACATGGAGATCGAGCTTCAGGCCGCCCGCGTCTTCCTGCGCCAGGCCGCCTGGAAGCTCGACACCCAGGCCCCCGACGCCACGCAAGCCTGCGCCATGGCCAAGAAGTTCTGCACCGAGGCGGGCTCGCGCATCGTCGACCAATGCCTCCAGCTCCACGGCGGCTACGGCTACCTCGCCGACTATGGCATCGAAAAGCTGGTCCGCGACCTCCGCGTCCACCAGATCCTCGAAGGCACAAACGAGATCATGCGCATGATCGTCGCCCGTGCCATGCTGGCCTCATGAGCGATATCCACATCCGCACCGAAGGCCGCGCCGGCCGCATCACCCTGACCCGCCCCAAGGCGCTGAACGCGCTCACCTACGAGATGTGCCGCGCCATCGACGCCGCGCTGATCGGCTGGGCCACCGACCCCGCCACCGACCTCGTCCTGATCGACGCCGAGGGCGACAAGGCCTTCTGCGCCGGCGGCGACATCGTCGAGATGTATCAGACCGGCACCGCAGGCAACTTCGACTACGGCCGCACCTTCTGGCGCGATGAATACGCGATGAACGCCCGCATCGCCCGCTTCCCCAAGCCGGTCGTGGCCTTCATGCAGGGCTTCACCATGGGCGGCGGCGTGGGGCTGGGCTGCCATGCCTCCGTCCGCATCATCGGTGACAGCGCCCAGCTCGCCATGCCCGAGTGCGGCATCGGCCTGGTGCCCGACGTGGGCGGCAGCCACATCCTCGCAAGGCTCTCCGCGCTCCACCCCGGCGCGGGTGCCTGGCTCGGAATCACCGGCCACCGGCTGCGCGGCATGCACGGCCTCTTCGGCTTTGCCGATCACTTCGTGGCCGAGCACCATTGGCCCGAGCTCAAGGCCCGCATGGTGGAAAGTGGCCGCGCCGAGATTCCGCCGGGCATCGGCGCCTCCGACCTCGCCGCCCAGGCCGATTTCTACATCGAGATGCGCCAGATGGCGGCCCATTTCGCCCGGCCCCGCACCGAGATCGCCGCTTCGCTGGCCGCCGACCCCTCAGATCTGGCCGCCCAGGCCCTCAAGGCCCTCACCCGCGCCGACCCGCTCGCCGCCGCCTGCCATATCGAGATCCTCTCCCGCCTCGGGCCCGGCAGCACGATCGAGCAGGCGCTGGCCCTCGAATACCGCTTCACCCACCGCTGCATGGAGCAGGGCAACTTCCTCGAAGGCATCCGCGCCGCCGTGATCGACAAGGACCGCACGCCCAAGTGGCGCCATGCGACCCTGTCCGATGTCACCGACGCCGAGGTCTCTGCCATGCTGGCGCCGCTGGGCGCGGACGAACTCACACTTCCGGAGGACACCCCATGAAAATCGGCTTCATCGGACTGGGCAACATGGGCGCACCCATGGCCCGCAACCTTTCCGCCGCAGGCCATCTCGTCAGCGGCTTCGACACCCAGGCCCGGCCCGAGGGCATCGGCCTTGCCGCCTCCGCGGCCGAGGCCGCAGCGGGGGCCGACGTGGTCATCACCATGCTGCCCAACGGCGCGATCCTCCAGGCCGTCGCCGCCGAGATCCACCCTGCGATGAAACCCGGCGCCATCCATCTCGATTGTTCCACCGTCGACGTGGAAAGCGCCCAGAAGGTGGCCGAGGCCGCCACGGCCGCCGGCCTCTCCGCCCTCGATGCGCCCGTCTCCGGCGGCACCGGCGGGGCCACGGCCGGCACGCTCACCTTCATGGTCGGCGGCCCCGAAGATGCCTATGCCACCGCCCTGCCGCTCTTCGAGGTCATGGGCCAGAAATCGGTGCTCTGCGGCGGCGCAGGCATGGGGCAGGCCGCCAAGATCTGCAACAACATGATCCTCGGCGTCACCATGATCGCCACCTGCGAGGCCTTCGCGCTCGCCGACAAGCTCGGCCTCGACCGCCAGTCCATGTTCGACGTGGTCTCCACCTCCTCCGGCTACAGCTGGACGATGAACGCCTACTGCCCCGCCCCCGGCGTCGGCCCCAAGTCGCCCGCCGACAACGGCTACCAGCCCGGCTTCGCCTCTGCGCTGATGCTGAAGGATCTGCGTCTCAGCCAGCAGGCCGCCGAGGCCGCCGATGCCGACACGCCGATGGGCCTCGCCGCGATGCGGCTCTACGAGGCCTTCGTCGAGCAGGAGGGCGCGGGCGACAAGGACTTCTCCGCCATGCTCCCGCGCTTCGAGGCTCGCCACCGCGGCGGCTGACCCCGGCGCAGGCGGCGCCGGCTCATTCGGCGGCGCGCGCCGGGTCCGCCGCGCGGTGGGTCAGGCTGTCGAAGTCCAGGTCGAGCACCGCCACCATGCCATCGGGGCTGAACGCGCGGCTGATGCTGCCCTCGAAATAGCCCGCCAGCGTGCTGCGGATCATCCTGGTCCCGAAACCATCGCTTGCCGGCTCGTCGGCGGCCTCGCCCAGTGGGCAGGTCTCCGCCCAGGTGATGCGCAGCCGGTCGCCCTCCCGCGCGCTGCTGATCGAAAGCCGCCCGCCCAGAGGCGAGAGGCAGCCGTATTTCACCGCATCGGTGCAAAGCTCGTAGATGACAAGGCTCATCGGGGTGATCGCGCCGGGCTTCAGCTCGATTGCATCGAGCTTCATCTCGGGCGCGGCCTGCCCGGTGAAGGGCGCCACGATGGAGTGCACCAGCTCGTCCAGCATCACCCCCGAGCCGCCCTGCGGATCGTCGGGGTTGGCCACCGCCAGCGCATGGGCGCGGGCCAGCGCCTGAAGCCGCTCGCGCATCATCGTCACCAGGTCTTCGGGCGTGCTGGCCTGGCGACCGAACACGTTGAGCAGCCCGCTGGCGACCGAAAAGCAGTTGCCCACGCGATGCCGCATCTCGGCCAGCAGCTGCCGTTCGAGCTCCCGCGCGCGGTGCTGCTCGGTGATGTCACGGGCGATCTTCGAGGCCCCCACCACCTCTCCCGCCGCATTGCGCACCGGCGAAACCGTGAGCGAGATCGGCACGAGGCTGCCGTCCTTCCGCATGCGGATGGTCTCGAAATGCCGGATCCGCTCGCCGCGTCGCAGGCGGGCGATGATGTCTTCCTCTTCGTGCAGCCGCTCCTCGGGGATCAGCAGGGTGATCGGACGGCCCACGACCTCCTCGGCCCGATAGCCGAACAGATCCTCGGCGCCTCGGTTCCAGCTCTGGATGATGCTGTCGAGGTTCTTGGTGATGATCGCATCATCCGAATTCTCGACAATGGCCGCCAGGTGGGCCTTCAGGTCAAAGCTCTCGTCCACGCCGCCGCCCCCCTGTGCCGATAACTTGTATCTGCCTGAGATGATAACTGGCCACCCGCGCCCGGACCAGCCATTACGTAAGGGCCCGTCAGCCCCCGCCCCCTTTCGCCGGTCGCCGCGCTCGGCGGCGCTCAGCCCATCAGGCCGCGCCGCACCAGGTTGAGGCCGGCCACCAGCAACACCGCCAGCGTCGCCTTGCGAAAGGTCGCCTGGTCGATCCGGTCCTGGATCCTGAACCCCAGCCACATCCCCGCCACCGCGGGCACCAGCAGCAGCGCCGAAAACCACACCGTCTCGCTGTTCATCACGCCGCTCTTCATGTGGCCCAGCAGCAGCATCACCGCGCCGAGCCCGTAGATGACGCCTTGCACCACGATCTGCCGCGCCTTGGGCGTCTCGATCGCCACCAGATAGAGCACCGTCGTCGGGCCCCAGGTGCCCGCCAGCCCGCCCAGCAGCCCCGAGACGAGGCCCGCCACCACCGAGGCCAACGGCCGCCGCGCCTCGGGGATCACCAGCTTCAGCCCGGCAAGCTGGATCGCGCAGAGCAGCGTCACCGGGATGCCCAGCACGAGATACATCACCTTGTCGGAGATCACCGTCACCAGTTGCGCCGAAAGCAGGATCATCACGCAGACGATGATGATGTAAGCCTTGTAATCCCGCACCGCCGCCTTGGCCTCGGCCCAGCCGCAGCGGGCGACCTGCAGCAGGTTCGACAGCACGATGGGCAGGATGATGCCCGCCACCACCAGCTTGGGGTCGAGCAGGATCCCCATGCCCGAGATCATGATGAGCGGCATCGCAAAGCCCACCGCGCCCTTCACCACGCCCGCAAGCACGGTGACGCCGAGGGCAAAGGCCAGCAGGCCGGGGGTCAGCAGATCGGGCAGCATGTCCATGCTGCCTCTTATCGCGCCACCGTTCGGCCCGCACGCCGAATCGACCGCGACATTTTTATGCAGGAACCGAGGCCTTGGCGAAATTAAGTTGCGCTGCACCTGCGAAGGGATTATCCCTTCCCCGCACGACAGCGAGGACCGAATCCATGCCCCACGACGGCCAGGCCATGCCCACCCAGCCCATCCTTCTCGATGATCTTCTCACCCTCACCGGCGCCGCCGTGCCGCCCGCCGAGGCGCTGCTCGAGGCCGCTAGGGCCGGGCTTTCGGGCGCGCTGGCCGAGGAGGGCCGCGTGTCCGGCGCCGCCATCGAGGCCAACCAGACCGCCGCCCATGCGCTGGCCTGGTTCGCCACCTACGTGCAGTCGCTGCGCCAGATGCAGGCCTGGGCGCAAAAGCTCTCCGGCGAGGGCACCTTCGGCGAAGTCGAGCAGCTGATCCACCAGATCGCCTTCGGCGAGTATCTCGCCCAGATGGCGGGCGGCATCCCGATGAGCCAGGGCGAGATCGTCCGCCTCTCCGACCTGGGCGTGGAGAGCGCCGAACCGCTGCTCACCCCGGAAGTCCGCACCCTGATCGCCCGCGGCAACAGCCAGGCCGCCCGCCTGCGCCTCGTCGAGCTGATGCAGGAGCGCGCCGCCGAAATCACCGTCGGCGCCTCCGGCCTCGACGACGAGCTGGAGATGATCCGCGAGCAATTCCGCCGCTTCTCGGTCGACCGCGTCGAGCCGCACGCGCATGGGTGGCACCTGAAGGACGAGCTGATCCCGATGGAGGTGATCGAGGAACTGGCCGAAATGGGCGTCTTCGGCCTCACCATCCCCGAAGAGTTCGGCGGCCTCGGGCTGTCGAAGGCCTCCATGGTCGTGGTCTCCGAGGAGCTGTCGCGCGGCTATATCGGCGTGGGCAGCCTCGGCACCCGCTCCGAGATCGCCGCCGAGCTGATCCTCTGCGGCGGCACCGATGCGCAAAAGCAGCAATGGCTCCCCCGCATCGCCAGCGGAGAGATCCTCCCCACCGCCGTCTTCACCGAGCCCAACACCGGCTCCGACCTCGGCGCGCTGCGCACCCGCGCGGTGAAGGACGGCGACACCTACAGGGTCACCGGCAACAAGACCTGGATCACCCACGCCGCCCGCACCCATGTGATGACCCTGCTGGCCCGCACCGACCCGTCGACCTCCGACTACAGGGGCCTGTCGATGTTCCTGGCCGAGAAGACCCCGGGCACCGATGCCGAGCCGTTTCCCACGCCCGGCATGACCGGCGGCGAGATCGAGGTGCTGGGCTACCGCGGCATGAAGGAATACGAGCTTGGCTTCGACGGCTTCGAGGTGAAATCCGAGAACCTGCTGGGCGGCGAGGAGGGCCGCGGCTTCAAGCAACTGATGGAAACCTTCGAATCCGCCCGCATCCAGACAGCGGCCCGTGCCATCGGCGTGGCCCAGTCGGCGCTCGACATCTCCATGCGCTACGCCCAGGACCGCAAGCAGTTCGGCAAGCCGCTCATCGCCTTCCCCCGCGTGGCCTCCAAGCTCGCCATGATGGCGGTCGAGATCATGATCGCCCGCCAGCTCACCTATTTTTCGGCCTGGCAAAAGGACCACGGCCAGCGCTGCGACCTCGAGGCCGGCATGGCCAAGCTGCTGGGCGCCCGCGTGGCCTGGGCGGCAGCCGACAACGGGCTCCAGGTCCACGGCGGCAACGGCTTCGCGCTGGAGTATGCCATCAGCCGCGTGCTCTGCGACGCCCGGATCCTCAACATCTTCGAAGGGGCCGCAGAGATCCAGGCCCAGGTCATCGCCCGCCGCCTGCTCTCCTGACCGCGCCAATCAAAAAGGGTGGGCCCCGGCCCACCCTCCTGTCTCAGTCGCGCGTGAGTTCCTCGGCGCCCGCAGGCTCCGGTCGCGGCTCGCGCGGCGGACGTCCGATCACCTCTTTCAGCTCGTCCAGCTCGATGAAGTTGTCGGCCTGGCGGCGCAGCTCGTCGGCGATCATCGGCGGCTGGCTGCGGATGGTGCTCACCACCGAAACCCGCACGCCCTGCCGCTGCAGGCTCTCGACCAGCGGGCGAAAGTCGCCATCGCCGGAGAACAGCACGATGTGATCGACGTGGGGGGCAAGCTCCATCGCATCGACCGTCAGCTCGATGTCCATGTTGCCCTTCACCTTCCGGCGGCCCTGGCTGTCCACGTATTCCTTGGCGGGCTTGGTCACCATCGAGAAGCCGTTGTAGTGCAGCCAGTCCACCAGCGGGCGGATCGGCGAGTACTCGTCGTTTTCCAGCAGCGCGGTGTAGTAGAAGGCGCGCAGCAGCTTGCCGCGGCGCATGAACTCCTGGCGGAGCAGCTTGTAGTCAATGTCGAAGCCAAGCGCCTTGGCGGCGGCGTACAAATTCGATCCGTCAATGAAGAGCGCAAGGCGCTCGTCGCGATAGAACATCAAATACCCTTTCTCTATGTGCTCCGAGGCCCCTGCGGTCTGTGGTGGTGGCGCGGCGGGGAAGAGTGGGCTTGCACCCGGAGCGTGGCGGAAAATAGTGTAATAAAATCGGGTCGCAACCCTCCGAATGTCATATCATGGTTACAAAAGCACTTTTTGCCGTTGGGTCAAACGCGGCGTCACCCGCAGGTTCACCCAGCTTAACGATCCTGTCGTCATTTTCCGCCGCGAATAATGATTCGTTTGCCGTCTTGGCAAAAAGCCGCCTCTTCGAGACCCCCGCCTTTCCGCCCGGCAACGGCCCGGCCTTCGTGAACGCGGCGGTTGTGGCCGAAACCACGCTCTCTCCCGAGGCGTGCCTGGCGCATCTCCATGCCATCGAGGCGGCGCACGGGCGGGAGCGATCGGTGCGCTGGGGCCCGCGCACGCTCGATCTCGACCTGATCGGCTGGGGAGATGCCGTGCGCCCCGACCGGCCCACCTGGCGGCGCTGGGCACGGCTCTCGCCGGAAAGTGCCGCACGCGAGACCCCGGAAGAGCTCATCCTGCCCCATCCGCGCCTCGCCGAGCGCGCCTTCGTGCTGGTGCCGCTGCTCGATGTCGCCCCCGATTGGGTCCACCCCGTCACCGGGCTCACTGTGGCCGAGATGGCCGCCGCCCTGGCCGAATCCGCCCGCGCCGAGGTCAAACCTCTGTCATAGGGTCGCAACACCCTGCAAAACCGGGCTCCGCGCCTGCAAAACCGGGGCCGCACCCCTTGCCAACCCGGCAAGCCCCCGTTACATACCGGCCTTCACCGCCCAACCCTCCCTGCAGGAGACCCCAATGGCCCGCGTCACCGTTGAAGATTGCGTCGATAAAGTCCCCAACCGCTTCGAGCTGGTCATGCTCGCCGCGCACCGGGCCCGCGAGATCGCTGCCGGCGGCGCGATCACCGTCGACCGCGACAACGACAAGAACCCGGTCGTCTCGCTCCGCGAGATCGCCGAGGAGACCCAGCAGGCCGAGGATCTGCGCGAGCGCATGATCGAGAGCTACCAGACCCAGATCGAGGTCGACGAGCCCGAGGATGACGCCATGGCGCTGCTCATGGGCGCCGAGCAGGACCGCCCCGCCGACGACGACATGTCGGAAGAAAAGCTGCTCCGCGCGCTGATGGAAGCCCAGGAACAGAAGTAAACGAACGCGCAAAGGGCGGCAGGCATGGACTCCGACGGTCTCGTCGCCCTCGTTTCTTCCTACAACCCGAACTGCAATGCCAAGCGGATCGCCGAGGCCTACGCCTTCGGCGCCAAGATGCACGATGGCCAGCTCCGCCAGTCGGGCGAGCCCTACTTCACCCATCCCGTCGCCGTGGCCGAGCTCCTGGCCCGCCAGATGCTCGACGATGACACCATCATCACCGCGCTGCTGCACGACACCATCGAAGACACGATGGCCAGCTACTCCGACGTGGCCGACCGCTTCGGGCGCGACGTGGCCGAGCTGGTGGATGGCGTCACCAAGCTGACCAACCTGCAGCTGAGCTCGACCGAGACCAAGCAGGCCGAGAACTTCCGCAAGCTGTTCATGGCGGTGTCCAAGGATCCGCGCGTGCTGCTGGTCAAGCTGGCCGACCGGCTGCACAACATGCGCACCATCAAGTCGATGCGCCCCGAGAAGCAGGCCCAGAAGGCCCGCGAGACGATGGATATCTTTGCCCCCCTCGCCGGCCGCATGGGCATGCAGTGGATGCGCGAGGAGCTCGAGGATCTCGCCTTCAAGGTGCTGAACCCCGAGGCGCGCAACTCCATTATCCGCCGCTTCATCCTGCTCCAGCGCGAGAGCGGCGACGTGATCGACAGCATCACCCGCGACATCCAGAAGGTGCTGAAGAAGTCGCGGATCAAGGGCGAGGTCTACGGCCGCGCCAAGAAGCCCTTCTCGGTCTGGCGCAAGATGCAGGAAAAGCAGAAGAGCTTCTCGCGTCTGGCCGACATCTACGGCTTCCGGGTGATCGTCGGCACCGAGGACGACTGCTACCGCGTGCTGGGCGCGATCCACTCGCGCTGGTCCGCGGTGCCCGGCCGGTTCAAGGACTACATCTCGAACCCCAAGAACAACGGCTACCGCTCGATCCACACCACAGTCGCGGGCCGCGACGGCAAGCAGGTCGAGGTCCAGATCCGCACCCGGCAGATGCACGAGGTCGCCGAGGCCGGGGTGGCCGCGCACTGGAGCTACCGCGACGGCGTGCGCGCCGAAAACCCCTTCGCGGTGGATCCGGCCCTCTGGATCCGGGCGCTCACCGAGCGGCTCGACGAGGAAGACCACGACGAGTTTCTCGAGCACGTGAAGCTCGAGATGTACCAGGATCAGGTGTTCTGCTTCACCCCCAAGGGCGACGTCATCAAGCTGCCGCGCGGGGCCACGCCGATCGACTATGCCTATGGCATCCACACCCGCATCGGCGACAGCTGCGTGGGCGCCAAGATCGACGGTCTGCGCGTGCCGCTCTGGACCCGGCTGAAGAACGGCCAGCAGGTCGAGATCATCACCGCCGAGGGCCAGCGCCCGCAGCCCACCTGGCTCGATATCGTGGTGACCGGGCGGGCCAAGTCGGCGATCCGCCGGTCGCTCCGCGAGGAAGACCGGGAGCGGTTCATCAAGCTGGGGCGCGAGCTGGCCCGCGTGGCCTTCGAGCACATCGGCAAGAAGGCAACCGAAAAGGCCCTGACCACCGCCGCCCGCAACCTCGGCCTGCTCGGCCCCGAGGAGCTTCTGGCACGGCTGGGCTCCGCCGAGCTGACCGCCCGAGACGTGGTCAGCACCCTCTACCCCGATCTCGCCGAGGCGCACCGCGGCGAGGTGGTCGACGAATCGCGCTCCGTGGTCGGCCTCCCCGAAGGCCAGATCTCGACCCGCGCGCAATGCTGCCAGCCAGTGCCGGGCGAGCGCATCGTCGGCATTACCTACCGCGGCAAGGGCGTGATGGTGCACGCCATCGACTGCCCGGTGCTGATCGAATTCGAGAACGAGCCCGATCGCTGGGTCGACCTGCACTGGCACTCCGGCCAGCACGGTGCGGTGAACACCGTCACCGTCGAGCTGACCATCTCCAACGATGCCGGCGTGCTGGGGCGCATCTGCACCCTGATCGGCGAGCAGAAGGCCAATATCTCCGACCTGCACTTCATCGACCGGAAACAGGATTTTTATCGTCTGCTGATAGATGTTGACTTGCGCGACGTGGAGCACCTGCACATGGTGCAGACCGCACTGGAGGCCGACAGCGACGTGGCCGAGATCGCGCGGGTCAAGAACACGGACCGCAAGCCATGAACCCGCGGCCCCCCGGCGGGCCGCGACAGGAGGGAGCGAGCATTGGTATTCAGGCGCAGGGATAGGCGAAGCTGGGGGCGGATCGTCCTCGAGTTCTTCTACCCGCGTGGCGGCTGGTATCGTGCGGCGCAATACGTCCGCCACCGCCTCCGCCGCCTGCCCGACGCGCCCAACCGCATCGCGCGCGGCATCTGGGCCGGGGTCTTCGTGAGCTTTACCCCGTTCTACGGTCTCCACTTCCTCTCGGCCTTCATCGTCGCCAAGGCCATGCGCGGCAACATCCTCGCGGCGATCCTCGGCACCTTCTTCGGCAACCCGATCACCTTTCCGATCATCGCGGCCCTCTCGCTGCGGCTGGGCCACTGGATGCTGGGCACCCGCCCGGTCTTCGGGCGCGGCCCCAAGCCCGAAGACAGCCAGGGGCTGATCCAGGCCTTCTCCGGCGCCATGTCGGACCTGTGGAACAACTTTCTCGCCATCTTCACCCCCGAGCGCGCCCATTGGGGCAAGCTCGCGGGCTTCTTCGACGATGTGTTCCTGCCCTACCTCGTCGGCGGCATCGTGCCCGGCATCATCTGCGCCACGGTCTGCTACTACGTCTCGGTTCCGCTGATCACCGCCTACCAGCAGCGCCGCAAGGGCCAGCTCAAGGCCAAGCTCCAGGAGATCGCCGCGAAACGGAAGAAGCAGGAAGGCGAGGTCGCGGGCGAGTAGCGGGCCCGCTCATCCGCCCTTCGAGGCGTCTTAGCTGCGGCGCGGCGCGGGCCCCTTCCACCCGGCGCAAACCCGCCCTAAGGTCCGCCCCGAAGAGGACCGCATAATGACCGACCATCTCCGCCTCGGCGTCAACATCGACCACGTCGCCACCGTCCGCAACGCGCGCGGCTCGGCCTACCCCGACCCGCTGCGCGCGGCAAAGCTGGCCGAGGAGGCCGGGGCCGACGGCATCACCGCGCACCTGCGCGAAGACCGCCGCCACATCTCCGACGCCGACATCGAGGCGCTGATGGAGGCGCTCACCGTGCCGCTCAACTTCGAGATGGCCGCCACCGCCGAGATGCAGGCCATCGCCCTGCGTCACAAGCCCCATGCCGTCTGCATCGTTCCCGAAAAGCGCGAGGAGCGCACCACCGAGGGCGGGCTCGAGGTCGCGCGCGAGGAAAACCGGCTGGCCCATTTCATCGCCCCGCTGGCCGAGGCCGGATGCCGCGTGTCGATCTTCATCGCCGCCGACGCCCGCCAGATCGAGGCCGCCCACCGGATCGGTGCGGCGGTGGTCGAGCTGCACACCGGCGCCTATTGCGACGCCCACGCCGAAGCGCGCGTCAAGGAGCGCGACGAGGAGCTTGACCGTCTCCGCGAGATGTCGGCCTTCGCCCACTCCCTCGGGCTCGAGGTCCACGCCGGCCATGGCCTGACCTATGACACGGTGCAGCCCGTCGCCGCCTTCCCCGAGGTCCGCGAGCTGAACATCGGCCACTTCCTCATCGGCGAGGCCATCTTCCGCGGCCTTGTCCCCGCCATCGCCGAAATGCGCCGCCTGATGAACGAAGCGCGCGCCTGAGCCCTCCCGGCCCGACACGCCCCACCCGGAAAATCCTTCACGCCGAGACGTCTTCCGGAAGAGGTCTCAGCCCGCAGAAGCTGTGCAACGCCCCCGCGCCGTCACCGGTCCCCGCCCAGCCCCTCCGCCGCCATCGCCCGCTTGATCCACCGCCGGAACAACCGTGCCGGGTTCGAGAGGCTGCGGCCTTGGGCGTGCAGCATCCAGTAGGCATGGCGCGTCGCGTGCATCCTCGGGATCGGCGCCACGATCCGCCCGTGCTTCAGCGCGTCATGCACCAAGGTCTCGAAGGCCAGAAAAACGCCCTCCCCCGCCATCGCCGCATCGAGGCAGAGCGAGGCATCCGAGAACTCGGGGCCATCGCGCAGCACCAGCCCCTCCGCGCCCTCGTGGCGCAGCCAGTCGTCCCAGCTGTACATCGCCAGAGTGTCCCTCAGGATCGGATGGCGGGCAAAGTCCTGCGGCGAGGCGATCTGCGCCGCACGCTCCGCCGAGCAAACCGGCACGATCCGCTGCGGATGCAACCGCTCCGCCTCCACGCCCCTGTAGGCACCGGGACCGACCCGAATGGCGAGGTCCACGTCGGTGGTGGCGAAGTCCACGAGGGCGGGCGAATTGTCCATCCGCACCCGGATGTCGGGATGCGCGCGGGTGAACTCCGGCAGCCGCCAGATCAGCCAGCGCGCGGCGAAGACAGGCGCCACCGCGATCGTCAGCACATGCGCCCGGTCCCGCCGCGCGGCCTCGGCAGCGCGGGTGAGCCGGGCAAAGCCGTCGGCCAGGTTGGCAAAGATCTCCTCGGTGCCCGCCAGCGGCACCATCCCGCCGGGCCGCCTGTCAAACAGCGCCCGCCCCAGCGCCGCCTCCGCCCGCGCCACCTGCTGGCTCACCGCTCCCGGCGAGACCCCCAGCGCCGCCGCGGCCTTCGAAAGCGCGCCAAGCCGGGCCACCGCTTCGGCGGCCCGAAGCGCGTTGAGCGGTATGTCATTCAGGCCAGCCATTCAGCATATCTAAACTCCGTGGCAGAACTCATGCAATACGGCAGACCTCTGGCAGCCTCTATGTTCATGATATCTGAACAAGGAGCCCCAGCATGAAACGCCTCCTCGCGCGCCTCTTCCCGCCGCTCCCCGCCCCCGACCCGATCGACCACCCCGCCCTGCGCCGTCTCAGCCCGCGCGACCTCGCCGACCTTCCCCTGCCGCGCCCGGGGCGTTAACCTCCGCCCGAACCGCAGGAAGATCAGGGCATGCAGATCAGCTATCTCCGCTACACGGGCGTCTATGTCGCCACGATGCTGGCACTCGCCGCGCTCAACTGGGCGCTGGCGACCTTTGCCTCCTACAGCCTGCCCTCCGGTCTCGGCACCATCCTGCCCCCCATGCTGGCCGCCATGCTGGAGGGGCAGTTCCACGCTCGCGCCACCCGTGCGCCGCTCGCGCCGGGCGAGGCCTGGCGCGCCGCCGGGGTGATGACCGGCATCGCCGCCGTCATCGCCGGGCTGATGCTGGTGATCGTCGCCGCCGGAACGCCCGAGTACGCACAGCTCCCCACCGGCCTCCTGGCAGGCATCACCTTGGCGCTGCTCGTCGCCACCTTCCTCGTCAACCGCTTGTTCCTCGGCATGGGCGCCCGGCAGGAACTGCGCGCGCAGGCAAGGCGCCCATGATCCGCGCACTCGCCCTCCTGTGCCTCCTCGCCACGCCGCTGGCCGCGCAGGAGCTTTCCGACTGCGGCGACTTTCGCAGCGATGCCCGCAACATCCCCGAACCCTGGGAGGCCAGCACCCGCACCTTCGCCAATGGCGACGTGCGCCTGGTACTGCTCGACACCATCGAACCCGCCGCCGCCCCCTACCACCTGATGATCCTCTCGCCGCCCTTCGACGAGGTCGGCGGCCGCCAGTGCAAGGTGCTCTCCCGCGAGAACGCCTCCGGCTGGGCCGGCATCCAGTTCGAGCTGCTGGAGGCGGGCTACGACCCGGCGGCGGGCCTCACCTTCACCCTGCCGGCAATGATCTGGCTGCCCGAGAAGAACTTCGTCAATTCGACCGAGTTGACCATCACCCTCAACCAGTCCACCGGCGAGATCGGCGTGACCCAGACACTCGGCAACGAATGATCCTCGGCATCGGCACCGACCTGTGCAACATCGAGCGGATCGCCGGCACGCTCGAGCGCTTCGGCGACAGGTTTCGCAACCGGGTGTTCACCGAGCTGGAGCAGCGCAAGGCCGAGCGCCGCGCCGACACGCCCGGCACCTACGCCAAGCGCTGGGCCGCCAAGGAGGCCTGCTCCAAGGCGCTGGGCACCGGGTTGCGCATGGGCATCGCCTGGAAGGACATGTCGGTGCGCAACCTGCACAGCGGGCAGCCGGTGATGGAGGTGACCGGATGGGCCGCCGAGCGCCTGGCGTCGATGACCCCCCCGGGCCACGAGGCGGTGATCCACGTGACGCTGACCGACGACCACCCCTGGGCGCAGGCCTTCGTGGTGATCGAGGCCCTGCCCCTGCGCGCGGTCCGCTAACAGCTGTTACCGACCCGCGACATGTCAAAAGACATGCGTATGGGATGTGCATGGATTGTGCATGGGTTGTGTATCAGTGCTATTCGCGGTTAACGGCGCCGTTAACCCCGGCGGACGATGCGGTTACCCCCGCTTGACACGCCCCCGCCCCGCAGCCATGTAGCGACCCGGGCGCAGACACAGGCGAGGGAGCCGCATGGCCGAAAAAACCAAAGCCGGCGACAGCTTGATGGAAACGATCAAGACCATCTTCTGGGCCCTGATCATCGCCGGCGTCTTCCGCACCCTGTTCTTCCAGCCGTTCTGGATCCCCACCGGCTCGATGAAGGACACGCTGCTGATCGGCGACTTCCTCTTCGTCAACAAGATGGCCTACGGCTACTCCCGCCATTCCTGCCCCTTCTCCGCCTGCCCGATCTCGGGCCGGATCTGGGCCGGCGAGCCCGAGCGGGGCGATGTGGTGGTCTTCCGCCATCCGGTCACCGGGGCCGATTTCGTCAAGCGTCTCATAGGGATGCCGGGCGACACCATCCAGGTCACCAACGGCCAGCTCACCGTCAACGGCACCCCCTACCCCCAGCAGGACGCCGGGCTCTTCACCGAGATCAAGGAGCCGCAGGGCAGTCAGGGCACCGAGCCCGCCTGCTCCAACGCGCCCGTCGAACAGGGCGGCATCTGCGAAAAGCAGCGCCTCATCGAAACCGACCTCTCGGGCCGCAGCTACGCCACGCTGAATGTCAGCGACTTCCCGAACCGGCACCAGGACAGCACCAACGTCTACAACGTGCCCGAGGGCCATTACTTCTTCATGGGCGACAACCGCGACAACAGCCAGGACAGCCGCGTGTCGCAGCAGCTGATGGGTGTGGGCTACGTGCCCTACGAAAACCTCATCGGCCGCGTCGACCGGGTCATGTTCTCCTCTGCCGGGCGCTCGCTTTTCTACTTCTGGACATGGCGGAGCGACCGTTTTTTCAAGAAGGTCGAGTGAGCCCTTGCGGCGGGTTTTCTACTGGCTTTTCATCGGCCTGGGCGCAGCCCTCGTCTTTGGCCTCCCCGCCCTCGCCCTTGCCCTGCGCCTGATCTGGGCGCCCTCCTACATCCCGGCCGGCTCGATGAAGCCGACACTGCTGGTGGGCGATTACTTCTTCGTCAACGAGCGGCTGCCACGCCCGATCGAGCGCGGCGACGTGGTGGTGTTCCGTCATCCCGTGAGCGGTGCCGATTTCGTCAAGCGGGTCGTCGCTCTGGGGGGCGACACCATCGCCATGCGGGGTGGTGTGCCTGTCCTCAACGGCGAGCCTCTCACCCAGGAGCCTCTCGGCGATTTCGAAGAGCTCATGGCGCCCCAGGGGCCGCACGGCAGCCTGCCTCGCTGCGCCAATGGCCAGCCCGGGCCCGGCCAGCCCTGCCTCAAATCCCTGCTGCGCGAGCATCTTCCGGGCGGGCGCAGCTACCGCGTCCTGAACGCGCAAACCAACGGGCCGCTCGACGACACGGCCGAGTTCACCGTGCCGCCCCGCCACATCTTCGTGATGGGCGACAACCGCGACAACAGCCTCGACAGCCGGGTGCCGCAATCGGCCGGCGGTATCGGCATGGTGCCCCTCGCCAACATCCGCGGCCAGGCCGACAGGGTGCTCTTTTCCGCCGCCGGGTCGTGGCTTTATGATTTTCGTAACTGGCGCAGTGATAGATACGGGAAAGTGATCGAATGAAGCTCTCGGCGGATGTTCAGGCCTTCTCCACGCGACTGGGGCACGCCTTCGGCAATCCGGAGCTTCTCCTGCGCGCGCTGACCCACCCGTCGTTCTCGACCGCGGGGCAGGCCAGCAACCAGCGGCTGGAGTTCCTGGGCGACAGGGTTCTTGGCCTCGTCGTCGCCGAATCGCTGATGGAGGCGGATCCTGACGCAGCCGAGGGCCAGCTTTCGCCCCGGTTTCACGTGCTGGTCAACAAGGAGACCTGCGCCGAGGTCGCCCGCGAGATCGGGCTGGGCGATGTGCTCAAGCTCGGGCGCAGCGAGATGCAATCGGGCGGGCGCCGCAAGGAGGCGCTGCTGGGCGATGCGATGGAGGCGGTCATTGCCGCCGTCTACCGCGACGCCGGCTTCGACGCCGCGCGCGCCGTGGTGCGCCGGCACTGGCTGGGCCGGGTGAAGGCCGTGGAGGCCGACGCGAAGGATGCCAAGACCGCCCTGCAGGAGTGGGCGCAGGCGCGCGGGCTGCCGCCGCCCCTCTATGAGCTGCGCAAGCAGGAGGGAGATGGCCACGAGTTCATCTTCCACATGGCCGCCGTGCTGGCCAATGGCAAGGAGGCCACGGGCAAGGCCCGCCGCAAGAAGCTCGCCGAGCACGAGGCCGCCCGCGCCCTGCTGGCCCGGCTCGAGGGCTGATGCACCTCACCTGCCTCAACGCCTGGGGCGGCCGGATGCACGCCGAACTCTCCGCATGGCTCGCGCAAGACGACGCGGATATCCTTTGTGTTCAAGAGGTTGTCCACGTTCCCGACGCGCCCGCCCCTTGGCTCGACTACCGCGACGATGGCCGCAACCTGCCCCAGCGGGCCGACATGCTGGCCGATCTTGCCAAGGCCCTGCCGACCCACGACATCACCTTCTGCCCCGCCGCCCGTGGCCCGCTCTGGCAGGGGGCCACGCAGGTCTGGAGCCAATGGGGCCTCGCCACGCTCATCCGCCGCGGCCTCCCGGTGACCCATCAGGCGCAGGGCTTTGTCCACGGGAGCTTCGGGGCCGATGGCTTCGGCCCCCACCCGCGCTCCCGCACCGGCCACGCGCTCCGCCTCTGGCGCCCCGAGGGCGCGGTGGTCGTCGCCCATATGCACGGCTTGCGCGACCCCGAGGCGGGCAAGGCCGACACGCCCGAACGCGCCGCCCAGGCCGCCCGTTTCGCCGCACTCGTGGAGGCCGTCCGGCAACCCGGCGACGAGGTGATACTCTGCGGCGATTTCAACGTCTTGCCTGGCAGCGAAACCCTGCAAATCCTCTCCCGCCTCGCTCCCCGCGAGCTGGTCACCGAGGGCGGCCATCCCGGCACCCGCAACAGCCTCTACCTCAAGCCCGAGCGCCACGCCGATTACATGATGGTGAGCGCAGGCCTCGCCGTGGCGCAGTTCGACGTCATCCACGATCCCGAGGTCTCCGACCACTGCCCGCTTGTGCTGACCCTCGCCTGACCCTATGGAAGCGCCTTCCGAGGCGGGCTAGACTCGCCGCCATGAAAGGCCACGCCCCATGACCACACGCGCCGGTTTCGTCGCCCTGATCGGTGAGCCCAACGCGGGCAAGTCGACGCTGACCAACCGCATGGTCGGCGCCAAGGTGAGCATCGTCACCCACAAGGTCCAGACCACCCGCGCCCGCATCCGCGGCGTGGCGATCGAGGGCGAGAGCCAGATCGTCTTCGTCGACACGCCGGGCCTCTTCCGGCCCCGGCGGCGGCTCGACCGGGCGATGGTGGCGGCGGCCTGGGGCGGCGCGGCCGATGCCGATGTCGTGGTTCTGCTGGTCGAGGCCCATCGCGGGCTGACCGAGGGCGTGCAGGCCATCCTCGACGCCCTGAAGGAGCGCAGCACCGAGGGCCAGAAGGTGGCATTGGCGATCAACAAGATCGACCGAGTCAAGTCCGAGGTGCTGCTCCAGCTGACCGCCAGGCTCAACGAAGCCCATGATTTTGCGGAGACGTTCATGATCTCCGCCGAGAAGGGCTATGGCGTCGATGACCTGCGCAAGTGGCTTGCGGGCGAGCTTCCAGAAGGTCCGTGGCTCTACCCCGAAGACCAGATCGCCGACCTGCCGCTGCGCATGATCGCCGCCGAGATGACCCGCGAAAAGCTCACGCTGAGGCTGCACCAGGAGCTGCCCTACCAGCTCACCGTCGAGACCGAGGCCTGGGAAAACCGCAAGGACGGCTCGGCCAAGATCGACCAGATCGTCTATGTCATGCGCGACGGCCACAAGGGCATCGTGCTGGGCAACCGCGGCGAGACGATCAAGGCCATCGGCAAGGCGGCCCGCGAGGAGCTGGAAGAGTTCCTCGGCCACAAGGTGCACCTCTTCCTGCAAGTGAAGGTGCGGCCCAACTGGCTCGAAGAGAGCGAGCGCTACGACGAGATGGGCCTTGATTTCAAGGACGGCAACGCTTGACCCGCCTGACCAGCGCGTTCTGGGTGCAGGCCTACCTCACCCGGCTGCGGCTGGCCGACATCCCCGCCTACGTCGTCGCCAGGGGTGACGAGACGGCTGGGAATATCCTTGTAAAGCAGAGCCCTCTCGACGGCACCGCCCGTGCCTTCCAGCGCATCATGGCGATGGACGGCTCGCGGCCCTGGGACGTGCTGGCCGAGGGGCCGGAGGCCGAGGTCGATGCCACCCTGCGCGACCAGCGCCGCTTCGACCCCGATATCTGGGTGATCGAGGTCGAAGACCGCACCGGGCGGCACCTGCTCGACGAGGAAGGGCTCGACTGATGGAGTGGCGCGAGGAGGGCGTGCTGCTCACCGTCCGGCCCCACGGCGAGAACGCCGCCATCATCGAGGTGTTCACCCAAGGCCACGGCCGCCATGCCGGCGTTGTGCGCGGCGGCACCGGGCGGCGCATGGCGCCCATTCTGCAACCCGGCGCGCAGCTCGACCTCAGCTGGCGTGCCCGGCTCGAAGATCACCTCGGCGCCTTCACCGTCGAGCCCATCCGCGCCAGGGCCGCGGGCGTTCTGGGCGACCGGCGGGCGCTGGCGGGGCTTGGTGCAGTCACCGCACTGCTCTCTTTCGTCCTGCCCGAGCGCGCCTCCTACCCGGGCCTCTACGCTCGCAGCCTCACCGTGCTCGACCTCATCGAGGAGGCCTCGCCGCACTGGCCGCTCGCCTATCTCCGCTGGGAGCTGGCGCTGCTCGACGAGATGGGCTTCGGCCTCGACCTCACCTGCTGCGCCGCCACGGGGGCGACCGACGGGCTGGTCTACGTCTCGCCCCGCACGGGGCGGGCCGTCAGTGCCGCCGGCGCGGGCGAATGGGCCTCGCGCCTCCTGCCCCTGCCCCCCTGCCTGATGGGCGAACCGCCCGAGAGCGCGGGCGAGCTGATGCAGGGGTTTGAAACCACCGGTTATTTCCTGGAGCACCAGCTCAGGGCCTCGCTTGGCGAAAAGCCCCTTCCCGGCGCGCGGGCACGGCTGGTCCGGGTGCTGGGCAAGGTCTGACGCCGGCGCGAACGGGCCCTACTCCGCGCGGCGGAACACCATCTCGCGGCCAGCCTCGTTGGAGAGGATCAGCACCGGCCCCGAAGCCTCGGCAAGGGTCACCTCGCCCAGGGCCTTGAAAAAGGCCGCCTCGCCATTCAGATGCAGGCAGGCCCGGCGGGTCGAGACGATCGGGCCGGGCTTGAACCAGGGGTAGGGCGCGGCCTGATCCGCCGAATAGCCGTTGCAGGGCGCCTGCCCCGAGATCCGGCCCGGCTCGGTCAGGTCCAGCGTGGCACCCCATTCAAACCGCTCTCCGTCGATCTCCTCCAGCTGATAGACGCCCGGAGCGTAGCCGGTGAGGGTTTCATCCTCGCAAGCTGCGGCAAGCGGGGTCAGGGCGAGGAGAGCGGAGAGCGCAACGGGTTTCATGCCGTACACATAGGCTGCCCGACCTCCGCCGCCAAGCTGCCACGTTCCCGCCATGCTCGGACGGCAGCATCGCGCCATGACCAAGCAGATCAGCCTCTTCGCCGCCGTGGCCGCGATCGCCGCCCTGAGCTTTTCAGCGGTGAGCGGCCTGGTGCGCGGCGAGGTGGCCGTGCCGGCCGGTGAGCTGGTCGGGCCGTCTCCCGAAGCGCTCGCGGCGGCTTACCCGCAGGCGTGGAGCATGCACAAGGCCTACACCGAGTTCGGCACCGGCCCGCAATGGCATGGTGCCTTCGCGGTTGGCTCGGGGGGCGCTTTCGGCGCCGTCTCGGGCTACGCCGACCGCAAGGTGACGCGGGCCGACGCGCTGGCCCATTGCGCCCTTTGGGCAGAGGACTGCCGCATCGTCGCCGAGATCCTTCCCGTCGCGCCGCTTCCCGCCGCAGCTCCCACCCTGTCCGGCCCGCAGGCCCAAGCCCTGATCGGCCTCCAACGCGGCCATGGCGGACACCGGGCCTTTGCGGTGGATGCAAGGGGCCACTGGGGCAGGGCCTGGGGCTACGTCTCGGCCGCGGATGCCGAGATCAAGGCACTGGCCGAATGTCGCAAGGCTCAGTCCGACGGCACCCCGGCCCTGGGCCCCGACATCGCGTGCAAGCTCGTCTGGGCCGACGGCTGATCTCTCCGGGGCCTTGCCGCTTCCATCAGTTTCGTGTCGCCTCGTAGCGCGCATTGATCTCGTCATGCGCCTCGACAACCTCCTGCGGCCAGGTGCTCTTGATCCAGGCCAGGGTTGCCAGGATTTCCTCGTCCGTCAGGATCCCTTCGAACCCACCCATGTTGCTCCGGTAGCCCTGCCCGACCACCGCCTCGGTGCCGAGCTTGGTGATGGCGAAGAGCATCGCATCGGGGTGATGCCAGGTGTGGCCTGTCTCGTCATGCGGAGGGGCGGGAATCATGCCCTCGGCATCACGGTCGCGCCAGTTGCTCACCTGCCCTTCCAGGTCGGCACCGTGGCAGGCGGCACAGTGCTCGCCATAGAGCGCCTCGCCCAGCGCGAGGGCCTCGGCATCCTGGTAGGGCAGCAGGCTCCCGGCCTTCTCGGCCTGTCCGGGCCAGGCAAACCACAGGGCAGCGGCCCCGGCACATGCGGTTAGGGCGAACCATCTGGTCTTCATCTCTTCGGCGTCTCCTCGCAGGGTCGCACGGGTCTAGCAGGTTCCAGCGGGGGGAAGGCAAGCCCCCCTCCCGATCACGCCTGCGGCAACGTGCACGGCTTTACGTTGCCCGCCCGACATCCTAACTCTGCTCCATGAGCAAGCCTCCACTCACTCTCCTCCTCGCTGCCCCGCGCGGCTTCTGCGCCGGTGTCGACCGGGCAATCAAGATCGTCGAGATGGCGCTCGAGAAGTGGGGCGCGCCGGTCTACGTGCGCCACGAGATCGTGCACAACAGGTTCGTGGTCGACGGGCTGCGCGCAAAGGGCGCGGTCTTCGTCGAGGAGCTGGAGGACTGCCCGGACGACCGTCCGGTGATCTTTTCGGCGCACGGGGTGCCCAAGGCGGTGCCCGCCGAGGCCGCCCGGCGCGAGATGGTCTTTGTCGATGCGACCTGCCCGCTGGTCAGCAAGGTCCACATCGAAGCCGAGCGCCATGCCGAGAACGGGCTCCAGATGGTGATGATCGGCCATGCCGGCCACCCTGAGACCATCGGCACCATGGGGCAGCTTCCGCCCGGCGAGGTGCTGCTGGTAGAGACGGTGGATGATGTAGCGAGTCTCGTCGTGCGCGACCCCGCGAGGCTCGCCTTCGTGACCCAGACGACCCTTTCGGTCGATGACACCGCCGAGATCGTGGCCGCGCTCCAGGCCCGCTTCCCCGCCATCGTCGGCCCCCACAAGGAAGACATCTGCTACGCCACCACCAATCGCCAGGAGGCGGTGAAGGTCATCGCGCCCCGCGTCGATGCGCTGCTGGTGGTGGGCGCGCCCAACTCGTCGAACTCCCGGCGGCTGGTCGAGGTCGCCTCCCGCGCGGGCTGTGCCTATGCCCAGCTGGTGCAAAGGGCGGGCGATATCGACTGGCGCGCCCTTGGCGAGATCGGTGTTGTCGGCGTGACCGCCGGGGCCTCGGCGCCCGAGGTGCTGATCGAGGAGGTCATTGACGCCTTCCGCGCCCGCTACGAAGTTACCGTGGAGCTGGTCGAAACCGCGCAGGAGCGGGTCGAGTTCAAGGTGCCCCGCGTGCTGCGCGAGCCGGCCTGACTGTCTGGCCAGCACTCGCGGATCACCAAAACGAAGTGAAGAAAGAGGCTTTGCGCCGGCGCGCGAGGGTGCTCCGTCCGGCCGGCAGGCCAGATGTCATGTGACAGTCGGCTCCGGATCGGCCAGTCTGCCCGCCATGACCCGCCACCTGCTCTCCATCGCCCTTCTCTGCGCCACCGCCGCCTGCGTGCAGGCCGAGCCTGATGGCCCCCTTCCCGATGCCTTTGCAACCTACGGCTACGACAACGGCTCCCTGCCGCCTCCCTACCGCGAGGAGTTTCGGGCCGAGTTCAGCAGATCGGGCATGGTTCTGCTCACCGCCTGCCGCGGCTACGACGACTCAGGCTGCGTGAGCATGACGGCGCCCATGAAAGACGGCGGCATGCTGCGAATCGAGCAGTCCGCGCGGGCATCGGGCCTGGCCGAGCGGCCGGCCAGAAAGAACCCGCAGCCTCCGATCGGCGGCGGGCTCGCCTGGGGCAAGGTGGTGCTCGACGGCGGCCAGACCTGCGACGCCATCGCGCTTCCGGCCGAGGGAGATGTCGCGCGGGTGGAGGCCCTGCTGGCCGCTCTCGATGCCGAAATCCCCGATGCCGCCCGCGCCCAGGTGAATGCCACCGCAGATCGCAAGTCAGAAGGAAACTGACCCATGACCCTCGCCTTTCTCGTCACCACCTTTCTCGTCTGCCTCGCACCGGGCATCGGCGTGGTCTACACACTCTCGATGACGCTGGGCGGCGGCTGGCGGGCCGGGGCCTTTGCTGTGATCGGCTGCACGCTGGCCACCGTGGTTCACCTCGCCGCGGCAATGGCCGGGCTCGCCGCCGTGCTCCACACCTCCGCGCTGCTCTTCCAGGCGATCAAATGGGCCGGGGTGGCCTACCTGCTCTGGATGGCCTGGGGCACGCTGCGCGGCAAGGGCACGCTGGATGTGCGCGCCGAAACCCCCGGCGCGGCGCTCAGGATCGTCTGGCGCGGGGTCACGCTGAACATCCTCAACCCGAAGATCCCGATCTTCTTCGTGGCCTTCCTGCCCCAATTCATTACCCCCGGCGCCGATGGCACCGCGCAACTGGTCTCGCTCGGCCTTGCCTTCGTGGCGATGACATTCACCGTCTTCGCGCTCTATGCCCTGCTTGCCGGCACCATGCGGGCGCGGGTGCTGTCGTCAGAGCGGGCGATGGCCTGGCTGCGCCGCGCCTTCGCGGCCAGCTTCGCCGCCCTCGGCCTGCGGCTTGCCTTCGAACGGGCATGAGCGACGAGACGCTCGCCATCTACGACCGCGAGGTGCAGGCCTACGCCGATCGCACCGCGCGGATGCCCGAATGGCCCGACCTCCTCGCCTTCGCCGAGCGCCTCCCGCCGGGCGGCCAGGTTCTCGACCTCGGCTGCGGGCCCGGTTTCTATGCCAAAGGCCTCATCGAGATGGGCTTTTCCGTGGATGCGGTGGATGGCTCCGCCGCCATGGTCGCTCATGCGCGCGCGCAGGGCGTCGAGGCCCGGCAGGCTCGGTTCTCGGAGATCACCGGAGAGGCTGTCTATGACGGGGTCTGGGCCAATTTCTCTCTGCTCCACGCCACCCGCAGGGCTTTCACCGACCATCTCGGGCGCATCCTCCGCGCGCTCACGCCGGGCGGCTGGCTGCACCTCGGCATGAAGCTGGGCGAGGGGGAGGGGCCGGACTCCCTGGGACGGTTCTACACCTACTACAGCGAGGCCGAACTGGAGGCGCGGCTCGCCGAGGCGGGCTTCCGTGTCACGGCCCGGCGGCACTCGCAGGGCAAGGGCCTCTCGGGCGACGCATCGGCCTTCATCTGCCTCCTCTCGCAGGCCATTCCCGAGGGCGGGACAAAGGGTTAACCTCCGGTCCATGAGCACCCTCGCCCGAGCCGCCCGCGCCTTTGCCGCCAAGACCCTTGGCCACGCCATCGTGTTCTTCGCATGGCTGGTGACCGCCGTGCGCGGCATCTGGGAGGGCTGCGAGCCGGTGCCGGTGCAGCGGGTCTTTTTTGCCAATCACACCTCCAACGGGGATTTCGTGCTGATCTGGACAGCCCTGCCCTCGCGCCTGCGCCGCCGCACCCGCGCCGTGGCCGCGGCCGACTACTGGCTGAAGTCACCGCTCCGGGCCTTCATCGGGCGTGACGTGTTCAACACCGTGCTGATCTACCGCGGCGAAGAGGGGCGCGACGTGGACCCGATGGACAAGATCCTCGAAGCCATCGACGGCGGCTCGAGCCTCATCATCTTTCCCGAGGGCAAGCGCAACATGGACCCCGACGTTCCGCTGCTGCCGCTGAAGTCGGGGATCTTCAACATCTCCAGCAAGCGATCGGAGATCGAGATGGTCCCGGTCTGGATCGAAAACCTCAACCGCGTGCTGCCCAAGGGCAAGCTGGTGCCGGTGCCGCTTCTGTGCACCGTGACTTATGGCACGCCGATGCGGGTAAAAGAGGGAGAGAGCCGGGAGGCCTTTCTGGACCGCGCCACACAGGCTCTGCTGGCCCTCAGGCCCACATCCGGCCCGCAACCGACCGAAGGCACCGCGCCGGAGGCGGGAGCATGAGCGCCGCCCACACCGACCTGATAAAGCTGCTGCTCGCCACGCTCGGCGTGCTGGTGGTGGCCACGCTGGTGGGCCGTGCCCTGCGCGCGGCCTACGGCCCCGAGCGCAACAATCCGGTGATCGAGAACCTGAATGCCCGGATCGACGCCTGGTGGGGCATGGCCGCGCTGCTGGGCCTCGCCTTTCTCGCCGGCAAGACCGGCGTCATCGTGCTCTTCGGCTTCATCTCCTTCGCCGCTCTGCGCGAGGTTCTGACCCTGACAACCAAGCGCGCCGGCGACCATTGGGCGCTCTTCGCCGCCTTCTTCGTGGTGCTGCCGGTGCAGTTCTGGCTGGTCTGGGACGAGTGGTATGGCTTCTATTCCATCTTCGTGCCGGTCTATGCCTTCCTGCTGCTGCCGGTGTTCTCCGTGCTCTCGGGCGACACGCGAGATGCCTTCATCCGCATTGCCGAAACGCAATGGGCGCTGATGATCTGCGTCTATTGCGTCAGCCATGTCCCGGCGCTGCTGACGCTGCGAATCGAGGGATTCGAGGGCCGCGAGGTGCTGCTGATCGCCTGGCTGGTGATCGTGGTGCAAATGTCGGATGTGCTGCAATACACCTGGGGCAAGCTGATCGGGCGGAGCAAGGTGGCGCCGACCGTCTCGCCTTCCAAGACATGGGAAGGGCTGGTGGGCGGCGTCGCCTCGGCCTCGCTCATCGGAACGGCACTCTACTGGATCACCCCCTTCACGCCCTGGCAGGCGCTCGGCATGGCGCTGGCGGTCACGCTCATGGGCTTCTTCGGCGGGCTGGTGATGTCGGCCATCAAGCGCGACCGCGGGGTGAAGGACTGGGGCCACCTGATCGCCGGGCACGGCGGGTTCATCGACCGGATGGATTCGGTGGTCTTTGCCGCGCCGATCTTCTTTCATCTCACCCGTTACTTCTGGTCGGCGGTCTGATGGCACTGGCGGACTCGTCGATTGCACACACGGCGAGCGGCGCCCTGCTGATGGGCGGCTGGGCATTCTTTGCCAATGCCGCCCACCCGATGCCTGCCTCGCTCTGGGCAGCATTGGTGCAAGGCGCGATGACTGCCGTCATAACCTATGGCCTCAAGCGGGTGCAGGAGGCCCTGGTGCCGCGCCTGCCCGGACCGGCGGGCCTGCTGGTGCCTCCGCTGGTCTGCTGCGCCATGTCCTTCGGCCTGCTCTTCACCATCCACAGCCTTGCCGGCACGCCGGAGGTGCTGGCCACCCTCGCCCTGCCCACCACGGTCGCCACGCTCTACGCCTGCGCCTACACGTGGCGCCTCTGGTCCCGTGACTGAGCGCCGCCCCATTGCCGCCCGTGGGTCGGGCTGGGCGCAGGCCGCCGCCCGCTGGCTGGCCACCACCTCGGTCACGCCCAACCAGATCTCCGCGAGCTCGATGCTGTTCGCGGCCCTGGCCCTTGGCTGTTTCTGGCTCACCTTCCCCGCTCCGCCCGGCGTGGCCGCGGCCCTGCTGATCGGGGCGGCCCTGTTCTGCCAGCTGCGGCTCGTTGCCAACCTGCTCGATGGCATGGTCGCGCTCGAAGGCGGCAAGGGCGGGCCCACTGGCCCGTTCTGGAACGAGGCACCCGACCGGGTGGCCGATGTGCTCATCCTCGCGGGCCTGGGCCTCGCGGCCGGGCCGCTCTGGCTCGGCTGCCTCGCCGGGGCGCTGGCGGTGGGCACCGCCTATATCCGCGAACTGGGCCGGGCCGAGGGCCTGCCGGCCGATTTCTGCGGCCCCATGGCCAAGCCTCACCGGATGGCGGCGGTCACGGCGGGCTGTGTGGCGGGCGCCGTCGAGGCGCTTCTCTGGGGCTCGACCCTCGCGCTTACCATTACCCTCTGGCTGGTCGCACTCGGAACCGCGGCCACCGGCCTGCGCCGCGCCCTGCGGCTGATCCGGGGCTTGTCTCTGCCTCGCGAGCCGGGCAGATAGCGCCCATGCCAGACCTCTATGCCTATACCGACGGAGCCTGCTCCGGAAATCCCGGCCCCGGCGGCTGGGGCGTGCTGCTCCAGGCCAGGGAGGGCGACGCGGTCGTCAAGGAGCGCGAGCTCTCGGGCGGCGAGCCGGCCACCACCAACAACCGGATGGAGCTGATGGCCGCCATCTCGGCGCTGGAATCGCTCTCGCGCGACACCGAGATCACCGTGGTGACGGATTCGGCCTACGTGAAGAACGGCGTCACCGGCTGGATCCACGGCTGGAAGCGCAACGGCTGGAAAACCGCCGACCGCAAGCCGGTAAAGAACGTGGAGCTCTGGCAGCGTCTCGACGAGGCCAACCGCCGCCACCGGGTGACCTGGAAATGGGTCAAGGGCCACGCCGGCCACCCCGAGAACGAGCGCGCCGACGAACTCGCCCGAGCCGGCATGAAGCCCTTCAAATAGGCCCGCGCCGTATCCTGCCTCGGTATCCCGGATTGCCGGGCGGGGTGGCTCCGCCCAGGAGCGCGCTTGGCCGTTCGGGCGGCGACCCCGCCGTCCGGGCCGAAGAGACTCTCCGCCCGAGCGCAGCGCGGCCTCCGAGCGCCCTACTGCAAATCCCCGAAGGCCGATTGCATCCGCTCTACGGCCTCGACCACCCGCGCACGCGGCGTTGCGATATTGAACCGCAGGAAGCTCTCGCCGCCCTTGCCGAAAGTCTCGCCGTGGTTGACGGCGATCCTGGCGTTCTTTTCCACTCGATCGGTAAACTCGGCCTTCTCCATCCCGGTCCCGGCAAAATCCACCCAGCTGAGATAGGTCGCCTCCAGTCGCATGGACGCCAGCCCCGGGATCGCGTTGATGCCATCGTCAAAGACTTGCCGGTTGCCGTCGAGATAGGCGCAAAGCGCATCGACCCAGGCCGCACCCTCGGGTGAATAGGCGGCCTCCGCCATGAAGAGCCCGAAGGAGTTGGGCGAGAGCCCCATCGCCGCCATCCGCGTGGTGAACCGCGCCCGAAGCGCCGCATCGGGGATGATGACATTGCCGGTATGCGCCCCGGCGATGTTGAAGGTCTTGGTGGTGGAGCTCATCATCACCAGCCGATCCTCGATACCCTCCACCAGCGCCATCGGCACATGGGTCTGGCCCGGCATCAGCAGGTCGTGGTGGATCTCGTCCGACACCAGCACCAGGTCGTGCCGCTTGGCAAAGGCCGCAACGCCCTCCAGCTCGGCCCGCGTCCAGACCCGCCCGCCCGGGTTGTGCGGCGAGCAGAGCACCAGCAGTTTCGCCTTCGCCCCCTCCGGGCCGCTCATCTGCCCATCCCAGGCGTCGAAATCCATCTCGTAGCGGCCATTCACCAGCGCCAGCGGGCACTCCACCACCTCGCGCCCCGCCGCTTTGATGACCCGTGCGAAGGCATGGTAGACCGGGGTCATCAGCACCACCCCGTCACCTGGCGCGGTATAGGCATCGACGCAGAGCGCCGTGCCGTTCACGAGCCCGTGGGTGGTCTGGATCCAGCCGTCCTCGACCTGCCAGCCGTGCCTCTCGGCCAGCCACCAGCGGATCGCCGCCTTGTAGCTCGCGTCATCGCCGTAATAGCCATAAAGCCCGTGGGCTGCCATTTTCTCCACCGCGCCCTGCACGCAGGCAGGCGGGCGAAAATCCATGTCGGCCACCCACATCGGCAGGCCGCCCTCCGCGGGCACGCCGTAAATCGGCTCCATCATGTCCCACTTGGCCGAATGCGTGCCGCGGCGTTCGATGATCTCGTCAAAATTCATGGAAGGCTCCTTGCTGCCCGGCGACCCTATCTTCGCTATCCGCACGTGCAACCCTTGTTGCGCCGCGCGCGGCTCTGTCCTAAATCCCCTGCCATGGCATTGCGTGACATCCTCATCCATCCTGACCCGCGGCTGAAAAAGCCCGCCGATCCGGTGTCCGAATTCGACACCGCCCTGCGGCGACTGGCCGATGACATGCTCGAAACCATGTATGACGCCCCCGGCATCGGGCTGGCCGCGCCGCAGATCGGAGAGATGCAGCGGATGCTGGTGATGGATTGCATCAAGGACGACGCCGAGGCGCCCCGCCCGATGGTGCTGATCAATCCGCAGGTGGTATGGTCTTCGGAGGCCACCAGCACCTACGAGGAAGGCTGCCTCTCGATCCCCGAACAATACGCCGATGTCACCCGCCCGGCCGAGGTGAAAGTGCGCTGGCAAGGGCTCGACGGCGCCGAGCAGGAAGAGCAGTTCTCGGGCCTCTGGGCGACCTGCGTGCAGCACGAGATCGACCACCTGAACGGCAAGCTGTTCATCGACTACCTGGGGCCCATGAAGCGCCAGATGATCACCCGCAGGATGCAGAAGCTGAAGCGCGAGAAGGCCCGTGCCTGAGGCTCTGGCTTGAGCGTTCTGCCCATCGTGCTCTGGCCGGATGCACGGCTGAAGGCTACCTGCGCGCCGGTCGCCGGCGAGGACCTCGGAACGCTCGCCGCCGACATGCTCGACACCATGTATGCCGCGCCCGGCCGCGGCCTCGCCGGCCCGCAGGTGGGCGTCTTGCGTCGGATCTTCGTGATGGATGCCGGCTGGAAGGCGGGGCACCCTGATCCCCGCATCTGCATCGACCCGGTGGTGACCCCGCTGGGCGCGGAGACCGCAACGATGGAAGAGGGCTGCCTGTCCATCCCTGACCACCCGGTGCAGGTGACCCGGCCCGCGCACGTCCGGCTCGACTACACCGACGAGGCCGGCATGGCCCGGTCAGTCGTGCTGACCGGCCCCGAAGCCGCCATCGCCCAGCATGAGGCCGACCATCTCGATGGCAAGCTCATCATCGACGGCGAAGACGCATGAGCCCCCGGCCCCTGATCCGCTGGCCCGACAAGCGCCTGCAAACCGCCGCCGCACCGGTGGGCGAGATCACCGACGAGATCCGCGCCCTCTGGGCCGACATGGTCGACACGATGGAAGCAATGCCCGGCTACGGGCTCGCCGCACCTCAGATCGGCGTCATGCTCCGCCTCGCGGTGGTGGATTGCTCCAAATCCCGCGGGCAGGTCGTGCGGCTGGCCGATCCCGAGATCACCATGGTGGGCGAGCAGATGTTCGACTGGGAAGAGGCCAGCCCCAACATCCCCGGTGTCTCTGCCCGGCTTTCCCGCCCGGCTCGTGTGGCCGTGGCCTACACCGACGAGACCGGCGCAAGGGTCGAGAAGAAGTTCGAGGATCTCTGGGCCACGTCGGTGCAGCACCAGATCGACCACCTGAACGGCCGGATGTTCTTCGACCGGCTGAGCCGCACCAGGCGGCAGATGCTTCTCAAGAAGGCGTCCAGGAGGTAGGGCTCGCCCGAACACCCAACGAAAGGCCCCCCGATGCGCATCATCTTCATGGGAACGCCCGATTTTTCGGTGCCTGCGCTCGACGCGCTTCAGGACGCGGGCCACGAGATTGTCTGCGTCTACACCCAGCCGCCCCGCCCCGCCGGCCGCGGCAAGAAAGACCGTCCCTCGCCCGTGCAGTCCCGCGCCGAGGCGCTCGGCCTTGCTGTCCGCCACCCCGCCCGGCTGAAGGCCCATGAAGAGCAGGAGGCCTTCGTCGCTCTGGGCGCCGATCTCGCCGTCGTGGTGGCCTATGGCCTCATCCTGCCCCAGCCGGTGCTGGATGCCCCCCGCTTCGGTTGCATGAACATCCACGCTTCCCTGCTGCCCCGCTGGCGCGGGGCCGCGCCGATCCACCGCGCAGTGATGGCGGGCGATGCCGAGACCGGGGTCTGCATCATGCAGATGGAGGCGGGGCTGGACACCGGCCCGGTGCTGCTGCGCGAGAGCACGGCGATCGGCCCGGAGGAAACCACCGGAGACCTGCACGACAGGCTCTCTGCCATGGGAGCCCGGCTCATCGTCACCGCCGCCGAGCGCGCCGGGGCGCTGGAGCCGATGCCCCAGCCCGAAACCGGCGTGACCTATGCCGAGAAGATCGACAAGGCCGAGGCGGCGGTGGACTGGAGCCGCCCCGCGGAGCAGGTCGACCGACACATCCGCGGCCTGTCTCCCTTTCCCGGCGCATGGACGGAGGTCGCCGGCGAGCGACTCAAGCTGCTGCGCTCCCGGGTCGCGCCCGGACGCGGTGCGCCCGGAGAGGTTCTTGGCGGTCTGACCGTGGCCTGCGGCTCCGGCGCGGTGGAGATCACCGAGGCCCAACGCCCCGGCAAGCGCCCGATGGACGCCGCCGAGCTCTTGCGTGGGCTCACGCTTCCGGGCAGGCTCGGGGCCTGATGTTCTTTGTCTTTCTCCTGATCGCCGGGGCTGCGGCCGGCTTCGCCGTGAACCGTGCGACCAACCGCCGCTTCGACGACGAGGTGGCCGCCGTGCTGGGTGCCGCCGTTGTGGCGCTTTGCTGGATCGGGCTGCGGATGCTGCCGCTGATCCTGGGCCTGGTGAAATACGCCCTCATCCTCGCCGTCATCGCCGGGGCGGCGGCGGCGCTCTACCTCGTGGTGAAGAAGCGCTGAGCCCTGTCAGCCGTTGGTGATGAGCCCAATCGGCGCATGGCTCGGGCGTTCGAAGTCGATCGGGGGCCGATCGCAGGCAGCCGTCGAGCGCTTGAACTCGAAGATCCGCTCGCCCGCCTCCTCGCGGCTGTTCACGATCAGGCACTGGTAGAGGTGGCGCTCGCCGTCGAACAGATCGACCAGGCCACGCAGGTTGGGCGCGGGGTCGGCGGCCAGGGCAAACCCCTTGGACCAGAAGCGCAGCACTGGGTAACTCTCGTCCCCGTCGCGCACCTTCAGACGGCTCTTGCGGCGCTCCGCTTCGCGGCGCGCGGCCTCCAGCCCCTCTCGGACCGATTGTGGCAGGAAATCAGACATTTGGCAGCTCCGTCCCTTGTTTCGGAGCATTGTGACCGAATCGGGTTCCGTCAAGGTTAACCTTAAACCGGTCGCGTGCTGCCGTGATGGTGCAACTCGGCTGCAACGGTTCGGGTTCCGCGCGCATTTGCACAGACCAGCCTCCATCCGCACCTGTTTATCGGAGTGCGCACGTCCGTTAGGTCGGGGCTTACCTGCGAAAAGGAGAGTGCCATGGGCCGTCTGGTGGAAGGCGTCTGGAAAGACGAATGGTATGACACGAAGAAAAGCGGCGGAAACTTCGTCCGCTCGACCTCCGGCTTCCGCAACTGGATCACCGCGGATGGCGCCGCCGGGCCCTCGGGCGAGGGCGGTTTCAAGGCCGAGAGCGGGCGCTATCACCTTTACGTGTCCCTCGCCTGCCCCTGGGCGCATCGCACGCTGATCTTCCGCGCGCTGAAAGGACTGGAGGAACATGTCTCCATCTCCGTCGTCCACCCCGACATGCTGGATAACGGCTGGGAGTTCCGCAACGATTTTGCCGGCACCACCGGCGACAGTCTCCTTGGCAAGGAGTACCTCTGGCAGGTCTACACCCATGTCGACCCCGAAATGAGCGGCCGCGTGACGGTGCCCGTGCTTTATGACACCCAGCGCGACACGATCGTGAGCAACGAAAGCTCCGAGATCATCCGCATGTTCAACTCGGCCTTCGACGGCATCACCGGCAACCGCGATGACTACTGGCCGGAGCCGCTGCGCGACGAGATCGAAGCGGTGAACGCCCGGGTGTACGACACGGTGAACAACGGCGTCTACAAGGCCGGTTTTGCCACCAGCCAGGAGGCCTATGACGCGGCCGTGCATCCGCTCTTCGAAAGCCTCGACTGGCTGGAAGACCGCCTCTCGCGCCAGCGCTACCTCCTGGGCGGGCAGATCACCGAGGCCGACTGGCGCCTCTTCACCACGCTGGTGCGCTTCGACGAGGTCTATCACACGCACTTCAAGTGCAACCGCAATTTCCTCCGCGAGATGCCCAACCTCTGGGCCTACGCCCGCGAGCTCTACCAGGTGCCCGGCGTGGCGGCGACCTGCGTGCCGGCCCATTACATCCGCCACTACCACTACAGCCACGAGACGGTGAACCCGCACAGGATCATCCCTCTGAACCCGGTGCTCGACTGGACCGCGCCACACGGGCGCGAGGCTCTGCAGGCGGCGTGACGGCCGGCGAAAGCGCTAGAGGCTGTCGTCCACCCGAAAGCCCTCGGGTATGGTGTCGTGCCCCTCCAGCACGAGGTCGGCCATGACCTCGGCCACCCTGGGTGCCATGCCAAACCCGATCTTGAACCCGCCGTTCGCGATGTAATGGCCCGCGCGCCCCGGCCAGGGCCCGAGCATCGGCGCGCGCGAACGGGCGCGCGGGCGCAGGCCGGCCCAACGTTTGACCACCGGAGCGCCGTGGAGAACAGGCACAAGGGTCGCCGCCTTGTCGATCAGCGCATCGAGTTGGGCATCGGTTTCGAGCCCCTCGAACGCGCGCTCCGAAGTGGAGCCGATGGCCACGGTCCCGTCGGCATGGGGCACGATGTGCAGCCCGTCGGCAAAGAGCTGCGCCGCCCGGGGGGCGCTGAAGTGCAGCAGCGCCGCCTGCCCCTTCACCGGCACGCCCACGCTGCGGCCCAGCGCGGCGGAAAGATCGGCGAGGCCGTCCGCGCCCGTCGCCCAGACCACCGGCCCATGGTGCTCGGCATCGCCCGTCAGCACCTCTCCGCCCGCCGCCTGCACTGCGGCTGCCAGCGCGGCGCAGGCTCGCGCCGGGTGGAGCCGCGCCGTCAGCGTGTCATGGACCCAGAGGTTGGTTTCCGAGACGGGCGCGAACTCGGGCGCGCCGGTCACGACCCGCCACTCTGCCCGGCCCTGCCACAGCTCCTCCGCGCCGGCCTCCCGCGCCCGCGCCAGGGCCTCGCCGCCCGGCACCACCGGCTGGACCCGCCCGGTCCGGGCATAGCCCGGGTCCACCCCGCCAGCGGCCTGCACCCCGGCCCAGAAGGCCTCTGCGGCCAGGAGGCTTTCGAGCTGGAAGGCCTTCTTGGGGTTCCAGTTTTCCGGCACATGGGGCGCGAGCGCCCCGACCACGCCACCCGAAGACCCCGCACCCACTCCGCGCGTGTCGATCACCCGCACCGCTGCGCCGCGGCGGGCACATTCCCAGGCCACCGAAAGGCCGAATACCCCGGCCCCGCGCACCGTCACGTCTGCCATGGACTTCCCCCTGCGCCGCCGCCATTGTCCGGCCAGACTCATAGGCCATCCCCCGATGCACCACCATCCCGCCCGACTCGCATGGCGCGACAATGGCACCCCTGTCTCGACCCGCTTCGACGACCCGTACTTCTCGCTGGAGAACGGGCTGGCCGAAACGCGCCATGTCTTTCTCGCGGGCAACCGTCTGGCCGAGAGGTTGCGTGACGGGTTTCACGTGGCAGAGCTGGGGTTCGGGACGGGGTTGAACCTGCTTGCGCTGTGGCATCTGGCGCAGGAGGCCGGCGTCACGATCCGCTACACGGGGTTCGAGGCCTTCCCGATGACCTCGGAGGAGGCCATCCGCGCGCTCGCGCCATTCGAGGCGCATTTCCCCGACCTGGTTGCACAGCTCACCGCCCAGTGGCCCGAAGCCGGCGGCAGCATCATTGCACCGGGGCTGGAGGCCGAGGTTGTAACGGGCGATGCGCGAACGACCCTGCCCGCCTGGGAAGGGCAGGCCCATGCCTGGTTTCTCGACGGCTTCTCCCCCGCCAAGAACCCCGAGCTCTGGGAGCCGGATCTGCTCGCGGAGGTGGCCCGGCACACCGCAACCGGCGGAACCTTCGCCACCTACACGGCGGCGGGGCACGTGCGCCGCGGGCTGTCGGAAGCGGGCTTCGTCGTCACGCGAGAGCCCGGCTACGGCCGGAAACGCCACATGACCACCGGAACCCTCGGATGACCCGCACACCGCAGTCGCTCGGCATCCTTCTGATGATCGCCACCACCTTCGTCTTCGCGGTGCAGGACGGGCTGTCGCGCTACCTCTCCGAGACCTACCCGGTGATGATGGTGGTGATGATCCGCTACTGGTTCTTCGCCCTCTTCGTGCTGACCATCGCCGCCCGCGCCAGGGGCGGGCTGCGCGCTGCAGCACGCTCCAACCGGCCCTTTCTCCAGATCTTTCGCGGCGTGCTGCTCGCAGCCGAAATCTGCATCGCGGTGCAGAGCTTCGTCTGGCTCGGGCTGGTCGAGGCCCATGCGATCTTCGCCTGCTACCCGCTTCTGATCGCCGCGCTCTCCGGTCCGGTGCTGGGCGAGCGGGTGGGCTGGCGGCGGTGGAGCGCGATCGGCGTGGGCTTTCTCGGCATCCTCGTCATCCTGCGCCCCGGCTTCGGGGTCTTTACCCCGGCTTCGCTGGCCGCCCTTGCCAGTGCGCTGATGTTCGCCCTCTACGGCCTGCTCACCCGCTACGCCTCGCGCTACGACACCACCGCCACCAGCTTCTTCTACACCGGCATCTCCGGCGCCGTGGTGATGACCGCCGCGGCGCTCTGGCAGTGGACCCCGATGGCCCCCGCCGATTGGGCCTGGATGGGCTGCCTCTGCCTGACCGGCGTCACCGGCCACTGGCTGCTGATCAAGACCTACGAGGTGGCGGAGGCCAGCGCGGTGCAACCCTTTGCCTATTTCCAGCTGGTCTTCTCCTCGATCATCGGCGTGCTGTTCTGGAGCGACATCCTGCCCCCCGCAACGGTGATCGGCGCGGCCATCGTGGTCTGCGCCGGGCTCTTCACCCTCTGGCGTGAACGGCAGGCCTGAGGCCCTCGGCCAAGAGCCGCCCTGCCGCCCGGTCGGCACGACCCCGGTTCATTTTCCTGGCTGAAGAACACATGCCTGACCGCGCCACCGGGCCGCGTCCGCAGAAGTGGCGCCGCGTCCGCGGATCGGGACCTGCCCGCCTCCGCGGCCTCAGTTCGGCACGCCTTGCAGCATCTTGGTGAACTCCAGCGTCTCCACCCGGCCGGTCAGCCTTGCGCGATACACCGGGATGCTCTCGGTCACGCGCATCACGTAGTTGCGGGTTTCCCGAAACGGGATCATCTCGATCCAGTCCACCACGTCGACGCCGGGGTAGCGCGGGTCGCCCTGGTCGCCGACCCAGTTCACCGCCCGGCCCGGCCCGGCGTTGTAGCCGACCGACACCAGCACCGGCGCGTCGCCGAAGATCTCGATCAGCCCGGCCAGATAGGCAGTGCCCAGCGTGGCGTTGTACACCGGATCCTCGGTGAGCTTGGCCGCGTCGTAGCGCACCTTCAGCTCACCGGCCATGTCCTTGGCGGTGCCGGGCATCAGCTGCATCAGCCCGCGCGCGCCGGCGGGACTGACCACAACGGGGTCAAACTCGCTTTCGCGCCGGGCGATCGAAAGGGCCAGTTCCGCCGGCACGGGCCAGTCGGTCTCGGCCATCTCGTGCAGCGGATAGTAGGCCGCCGGAATCATGATGCCGTTCTGAGCTGCCGCCTTGGCCACCTTCAGCGCAAGATGCACCCGGCCCTGCTCGATCATCACCGTGCCCAGCGTGCCCGCCTCGCGGCGTGGCAGGGTCCCGGCGAGATGGGTCAGAAAGCGCTCGGCCTCGTTCGTCTCGCCCTCAGCGATCATCCGCTGCCCGACGGCAAAGACATCCGAGTCGGCAAGGCTGGTGTCCTCGACCGGCGGAAAGACCTCGCGCCCCGTGAGCGTCACGTCCATCGGCAGGCCTGCCGCCTCGGCGGCGAGCAGACCGTAGTAGCTGGTCTGATACTGAGCGCCCATCGCATAGGCATCGCGGGCCTTTTCGGCATTGCCCAGATCGGCGTAGGCCCGTCCCAGCCAGTAGCCCGCCCGGCCCAGGCTGATCGGGGTTTCCACCGCCTCGCCGAACCGCTCGAAATGCCAGAGCGCCAGCTCGGGATCCTTCAGGAACCGCAGGGCGATCCAGCCGGAGAGCCACTCCAGATCGGCAAAATCGGACCCCTCGGCCAGAAAATGGCGGGAGGCCAGCGCGTAGGCGTCGGCCACCTTGCCGTCGCGCAAGAGGCCGCGCGCGTAGATGCGGCGATAGTTCGACCACAGTTCGGGCCGGCCCAGCGCCTCGGCGGAGGTCGATCGCTCCACCATCAGCTCCTCGGCGCCCTCGTGCAGCCCCTTGCGAACCCGCCAGTTGTAGCGCTCCCAGCCCAGCCCGGCATCCGACTGCAGGCTGGCAGGCACCGCCTCGATCTTGGCATCCACACCGGCAGCACGGGTGCGCAGGGCCATCCGGGCCTCGGCAAGTTTCTGCCAGTCTTCGCTCACGCGACCCATCTGGCGCAGCGCGGCGGTCCGGCTGTCGCGCCAGAGCAGGTCGTCGAGCCGGGCCTCGTGGTGGGGCGCGAGAATCGCCGGGTAGCGCTCCAGCAAGGCCTGCTCGACCTCCGCGTTCAGCGTGCGCGTGCGCCACGCCAGCACCGCCAGCGCCGCCGCGTCCCCGTCCTCGCCGCGCGCCACATGGGCCTCGACGAGGTGCAGCACACCCAGCGCCGTCTCCGGCACCTTGCTTCCGAAGTAGGCCACCACCTTGTCCGGGTCTTCACCCCGACCGATCGAGGCCTCTCCTCTGTCGTGGATGTAGCTCATCGAAGGCCAGTCGGCGTGATCGGCGGTGAAGGCGACATAGTCGTCGAAGCTTCCGCCCCCGCCCCGCAGCTTTGCCCAATGTGCGTAACGCTCCATCGCGGGCCCTTCCAGCGCTGCAGAAAATGCAGCCTGCTCCCAGTCGCCCCGCTCCAGCGCCCGCATCATGAGGGTGAAGGCCGTGGCCTGCTTCGGGCGGGCGGGCGGTGGCTTGGCGGCAAGGGCGACCCCTTCGAGGGCTTCTGCCCGGGGCAACGCCGCCTCGGCCTCCTCCTCGGGGTCGGGCGCAGCCTCCGTCTCGGCAGCAGCCGCCGCCTCGGTGGCCTCCTCCTCCACCTCCAGCACCGCGTCCTGCACCACTTCCGGCCCGTCCTCGGCCTCGGGTTCGGCCTGCGCAAGCGCCACCGGCCCGGCCATCAGGCAGGCGGCAGCAAGAAGCGACAGGACATAGCGATGCATGGCTCGGGCAAGCTCCGGAGCAGGCAAGGGGCGGTTGGCTCAAGTGTAGCGCGACATGGTTAATGAACAATACAACAACTTGGCATTGCGCCCGGTCGGCACTATAGCACCGCTCTCATAGGGATGTGGCCGCAAACGAGGAGGGCGCAGAGATGTTCCAGGGATCGCTTCCAGCACTGGTGACGCCTTTCAAGGACGGCGAGCTCGACCTGCCCGCCTTCGAAGCGCTGGTGAACTGGCAGATCGAGGAGGGCTCCTCCGGTCTCGTGCCCGTGGGCACCACCGGCGAGAGCCCTACCCTCAGCCATGACGAGCACGATGCCGTGGTCGCCGCCTGCGTGAAGGCCGCCGCGGGCCGGGTGCCGGTGGTGGCAGGCGCGGGCAGCAACTCCACCCGAGAGACGGTGCGCCTGGTCGAGGCCGCCAAGGCCGCGGGCGCCGCCGCCGCGCTGGTGGTGACGCCCTATTACAACAAGCCCACACAGGCGGGCCTGATCGCGCATTTCGAGGCCGCGGCCGAAGTTGGCCTGCCGATCATCATCTACAACATCCCGCCGCGCTCGGTCATTGACATGAGCCCGGCCACCATGGCCGAGCTGGCGAAAAACCCCAACATCATCGGGGTGAAGGACGCCACCGCCGATCTCGCCCGCGTGGCGATCACCCGGCAGATGTGCGGCCCCGACTTCATCCAGCTCTCGGGCGAAGACCCGACGGCGGTGGGCTACAACGCCATGGGTGGCGTGGGCTGCATCTCCGTCACCGCCAACGTGGCCCCGCGCCTCTGCGCCGAGATGCAGGCCGCCTGCCTCGCGGGCGACTACGCCAAGGCGCTGACCTACCAGGACAAGCTGATCCCGCTGCACCGCGCGATCTTCGCCGAGCCGGGGCTCTGCGGCGCCAAGTATGGCCTCTCGGTGCTGGGCAAATGCGCGGAAGACGTGCGCCGCCCCCACGTGGGCGTGACAGAACCGGTCAAGGGGCAGATCCGCGACGCGATGCGGTTTGCCGGGCTGATCAATTGAAGCCACCCCGCGAGGGCGAGGTCCGGCTGGGCTACGACCCGGCCCTGGACCCGCAGGCGGGGCTGCATTTTGTCGGCGTGATCCGGTCGGATTGGGCCGAGGGCACGGCGCCCAAGAACCTGCGGCTCTCGCGGGAGCAGGGCGGCGGCAACGCGCGGATCGAGATGAAGCCCGAGTTCGCGCCCGCCCTGGCCGGGCTGAAGGCAGGCGATTGGGTGATGCTGCTCTACTGGACGGGCGAGGCCCGGCGCGACCTGCTGGTGCAGCACCCCAGGCACGCCGAGGAGCCGCGCGGCACCTTTGCGCTCCGCTCGCCCGCAAGGCCCAACCCGGTGGCGCTGGGCTGCGTGCGGATCGAGGGCATCGAGGGCACCACGCTGAGGATTGACGCCACCGATGCCTTCGACGGCACCCCGGTGGTCGACATCAAGCCCTGGATCGCGACCGTGGACGCCCCCGCGACCTGAGCCGGGGCGGGCGCGCCGTTCGGCCCTTTCCAGCAGGGCTGCGAGCCCCTATATCCCTCCCCCATGGCCAAGAAAGATGACAATCCTAACTACAAGGTGATCGCCGAGAACCGGCGTGCCCGGCACGACTATGCCATCGAGGAAGACCTCGAGGTGGGGATCATCCTCGAAGGCTCGGAGGTGAAGTCGCTGCGCGAGAACACCGCCCAGATCACCGAGAGCTACGCCGCCGTGGAAAACGGCGAGCTCTGGCTGGTGAACGGCTACATCGCGCCCTACGACAAGGCCAAAACCTTCGGCCATGAGGAGCGCCGCCGCCGCAAGCTGCTCTGCTCCAGGAAGGAGCTCGCCCGGCTCTGGAACGACACCCAGCGCAAGGGCATGACACTCGTGCCGCTGGTGCTCTACTTCAACCATCGCGGCATCGCCAAGATGAAGATCGGCATCGCCAAGGGCAAGAAGCTGGCCGACAAGCGCGATACGGCGGCCAAGCGCGACTGGAACCGGCAGAAGCAACGGCTGCTGAAGCAGGGCGGCTGACCGAATCCGCTTGCGCCGTCCGCGCCGTCAGCCCAGCTTCGCCGCCATGGACCTGGCCTTCTTTCTTCCCGCCTGCTTCGCGCTGAACCTGACCTTCGGGCCGTCGAACCTGCTGGCGCTGACCCACGGCGCGCAGAGCGGTGTCCGCTTCGCCTTTACCGCCGCGCTGGCCCGGCTGGCCGTCTTCGCGCCGATGATCGCGGCCTCGGCCCTTGGCCTCGGGCTGCTGCTCACCGTTTCGGCCACCGCCTTTACCGCCGTGAAGATCCTCGGCGCGGCCTATCTGATCTGGATCGGCCTCAAACTGCTCCGCACCAGGCCCGACAGCCACGCGCTCGGCTCGCCCGCGCCCAACCTCGTCCGCGCCGCCCGCCGCGAGGCGCTGGTGGCGCTGGGCAACCCCAAGGCGATCCTGATCTTCGCTGCCTTCTTCCCCCAGTTCGTGCGGGCCGGGAGCTACTGGTCGGACTACGCCCTGCTCGGCGCCGCCTTCCTGCTGCTCGAGGGCTGCGCCGTTACAGCCTATGCCATCGCCGGGCGCTTCGCCGCGCGGCTGGCCTCTACCCGGATGCACTGGCTGCAACGCGCCTCGGGCGGCACCATGGTGGGCTTCGGCCTGCTTCTGCTGCTCGCACGCGCGCCGACGCGGGCCGCAGCGTGACCCTCGCCGCCCTTGCCAGTTGGCCCGCGCGGCGGTAACCACGCCTGCGACGCGACAGCGGAGGCACCCATGACCGATGACCCCAAGACGCTGGTTTCCACCGACTGGCTCGCCAAGCATCTGAAGGACCCCGACCTGCGGGTGCTCGATGCCTCCTGGTACCTGCCGGCGATGAACCGCGACGCCAAGGCGGAGTACGGTGCCGCACATATCCCGGGTGCCCGCTTCTTCGACATCGACGAGATTTCCGATGCCCGCTCCGAGCTGCCCCACATGGCACCGCCGGTGGAAAAGTTCATGAGCCGGATGCGCGCGATGGGCGTGGGCGATGGCCACCAGGTGGTTGTCTACGACGGCGCGGGGCTGCTTTCGGCCGCGCGCGTCTGGTGGCTCTTCCGGCTGATGGGCAAGAGCGATGTCGCCGTGCTCGACGGCGGCTTTCCCAAGTGGCAGGCCGAGGAGCGCGAGACCGAGGACATGGCCCCGATCACCCGTGACCGGCACATGACCGTGCAGCGCCAGGCCGACATGGTTAAGGATGTGACCCAGGTGGCCGCCGCCTCCAAGCTGGGCGACTGGCAGATCGTCGACGCCCGTTCGCCCGAGCGGTTCGCCGGTGCCGCGCCCGAGCCCCGCGAAGGGCTGCGCGCCGGGCACATCCCCGGCTCCCTGAACCTCCCCTTCGACAACCTGCTGAACGCCGACAGGACCATGAAGCGCGGCCAGAAGCTGCGCGAAGTCTTCGAGGATGCGGGCGTGGACCTGTCGAAGCCCGTCATCACCTCCTGCGGGTCCGGTGTGACCGCGGCCGTGCTCTCGCTCGGGCTCGAGATCCTGGGCCACCCGCGCCACGCGCTCTACGATGGCAGCTGGGCCGAATGGGGCCTCTACGACGGGCTGGCGATCGAGTCCGGCTGAGGGGCCCCTGCCCGCCCCCTCGTCGCCCGCCGCCGCTTGCGCCACCGCCGCGCACCCAAACCGGAGTTCGCCATGCTCGAGTCCCTCCCGCCCCGCGAGGAAGACAAGATCCTTCGCCTGATGAAGCTCTTCGCCGACGACCCGCGCGTGGGCAAGGTCGACCTCGGCGTGGGCGTCTACCGCGATTCCGGCGGGCGCACGCCGGTCTTCTCGGCGGTCAAGCAGGCCGAAACGCGGCTGGTGGAAACCCAGGAGAGCAAGGGATACGTCGGGCTCGCGGGCGACCCGGCCTTTCACCGCGCCATGGCAGGGCTCGTGCTCGGTGACCTGGCCGAGACCATCCCCTACGCCGCCTGCGGCACCCCGGGCGGCACCGGGGCCGTGCGGCAGGGGTTCGAGCTGATGAGGCTGGCAGGCAACCCGCAACGCCGCATCTGGTTGCCCGATCCGAGCTGGATCAACCACGGCTCGATCCTCGACACCCTGGGCATTCCCCGTGCCGACTACCGCTACTACGACGCCGAGACCGGGGGCATCGACCTAGAGGGCATGCTGGCCGATATCGGCATGGCCGCTCCGGGGGACGTGGTGCTGATCCACGGATGCTGCCACAACCCCACCGGGGCCGACCTCAAGGCGCAGGACTGGGCAGCCCTCACGCGGCTCCTTGCCGAGCGCAACCTGACCCCTTTTGTCGACCTCGCCTACCAAGGCTTCGGCGATGGGGTGGAGGCCGATGTGGCGGGCCTGCGCGACATGGTCGCCGCCCTGCCCGAGACCATCATCACCATTTCCGCCTCCAAGAACTTCGGCCTCTACCGCGAGCGTGTGGGCTGCGTGCTGGCCCCCTGCACCGACGCCCGGGCACGCGACCTCACCCATGCCGCGCTGGCCTGGCTGAACCGCCAGAACTACGCCTTTCCGCCCGACCACGGCGCGCGGGTGGTAACGACCATCCTTAGCGATGCCGGGCTTCGCGCCGACTGGCAGGAGGAACTCGACGGCATGCGGGGCCGGATGAAGGCCAACCGCACTGCGCTTGCGGGCGAGTTGCGCCGCCTCACCGGGTCCGACCGCTTCGGCTTCCTGCAATCCCACCGCGGCATGTTCACCCTGCTCGGCCTCACGACCGATCAGGTGCTGGCGCTGCGCCGCGACCACGGGCTCTACATGGTGGAAGACAGCCGCATCAACATCGCCGGCCTCACCGATGCCACCGTGCCCCTCGCCGCCGAGGCCATCGCCGCCGTTCTGTAGGGCGGCGCCTGCCCCGTCGCACGGCTACCCCAGCAGGACCGGCAGATTGATCGGACCGCGGAAACCCCAACCCTTCCATTCCACGTCTCCGGCCAACCGGATGTTGGGGAACTTCTCGAAGATCCTGGGCAGCATCACCTGGCCGACCGCGCGGCGGGCGACGTGGGTGCCCTGGCAGAAGTGCGGCCCGTTGCCGAAACTCTGGTGCGGGTTGCTCTCACGGTAGACCTTGAAAAGGTGGCCATCCTCGAACACCTCCTCGTCCCAGTTGGCCGAGGCCTGGATCGTCATCACAGTGGAATGCGCCGGAATGTGGTATCCGCGGATTTCGGTATCCTCCAGCACGTAGCGCCCCGATACGGAAATCGGCGCCACCCAGCGCACGCCCTCCTCGAAGGCCTTCACCCAGTCGCCATTCGCCTTCACCCGCTCCAGCTGGTCGGGGTTGCTCAGCAGCCCGTAGAGGATGGTGCAGAGCGCGTCGCGCGGCTCGTTGATGCCGCCGCCGATGGCGATCTTGATGTTAGCCCAGATCTGGCTGAGCGGAATCGGGTTCTCGGCGTTCAGCATGACCGAAAAGGCGGAGTTGTTGGGGTGCTCGCGGTGCCGTGCCTCGATGCGGGTGAAGAGCGCGTCCATCTCGTCATTGGCGGCCTCGGAGCGGGCGAAGATCGCCTCGTCCTCGCCGAAGTTGCCGGCCCCGTCGATCAGCGCCTGGCTCCAGCGGATCATCTCCTCGTCGCTCGCCTCCTCGGTGCCCAGCAGCACCGCCAGCCCGCGGGCGGCATAGGGGGCGGCCAGCATCGGAAAGAGATCGACCACCTCGTCGCGCGGCAACCGGTCGAGGTATTCCTCGGCCACCTGCTCGTAGCGCGGCACCCAGTCTTGGGTAATCACCTTGGGGCTGAAAGCGCCCTGCATCGCCATCCGCTCGCACTTGTGGGCCTCGCCATCCTTGCGCATCAGCGTATGGGCGCGGAAGGCGCGATGCATCGGCGTGATCGGGTCGTTGGACGAAAAGATCTGCGGATTGTCCTTCACATATTTCGTGTCGGCCCACTTGGTCAGCAGGATCCGGTTCATCTTCGGCACCCGCACCACCGGCGTCTCGGCGCGCAGGCGCTTGTAGATCGGATAGGGGTCGCGGGTCAGCGCCTCCAGGGTGATCGTGTCATCCACCGGCACCGGCTTGCCGGCTGCCTTAACTTCGATTGCAGCGTCGCTCATCTTGTCCTCCCTGCCGGGCCGCCCCTCCGACTCGCCCGTTTCGCTCCATATTGTATACTGTTTGCAGAATTTCTCCATATCAAACGCGTTGATGCTTGGACACGCACTCTTAACGGTATACATTTCGACAGCGGGAGGAAAGCCCATGCCGGATGACGGAAAGCTCAGAACGATCGACCACGCCACCCGCGCCCTGCGCGACCGGATCCTCTCCGGGGCCCTTGCCAAAGGCGCTCACCTGTCGGAAACCGCAGCTGCAGACATGCTGGGCCTGTCCCGAACGCCGATCCGCGAGGCCCTCGCGCAGCTGGTGGAAGAGGGCTTGCTGGAGCGCAGCGCATCGGGCCGGTGCACCGTGCGCGCCCTCACGCGCGAGGATGTGGCCGATGCGATCGAGCTGCGCGGCGTGCTCGAAGGCACCGCCCTCCGGCTCGCCGCCGAGCGCGGGCCCTGCCCCGAAGCCCTCGCCGAGGCCGAAGCCTGCGTCGACGCGATCGAGCTGGTCATCAGCTCCGGCGCCCGGGCCCTCGACTTCGAACGCTACGCCGAGCTGAACGCGGCCTTCCATGCCGCCGTCGTCCGCCTGCCGGCCTCGCCGATCATCGCGCGCGAGTTGCTGCGCGCCCACCGCCTGCCGCTTGCGTCACCTTCCGCCTTTCTCGGCCGCCAGGCGGCGCAGCTCGCCTTCCGCCAATCCCTGATCGTGGCCCAGAGCCAGCATCGCGCCATGCTCTCCGCCGTCACCGCCCGCGAAGGCACACGCGCCGAGGCGCTTGGCCGCGAACACGCGCGCCTCGCCCGGCAGAACTTCGACCAGGCGCTGCGCGCGCCGAATGATGCCCTCACGGAGGACATTCCGGGCCTTTCGCTCGTCGCCGCTGAAAATTCACCTTGAAATGTCACGGCTTTCGCCTCCGCAGGGCCACGTTTTGGCCGGATTTCCAGCGCATCAATTGCTTTGATACCCCCGGGTAGGGGCGTTAACGCAGTCCAAGGAGGCTCCGATGCTGCGCAAAACAGTGACTTTCGCCGCCCTCGCCGCGGTGCTCTCCGCTGGCTCCGCGATGGCGGATGAAACCGTTCACGAAGTCAACATCTTCGACAACGACCTCATGCCACCCGTCGTGCTCGCCCAGCCGGGCGACAAGGTGCGATTCAACAATGACGACCTCGGCGTCCACGTGGTGTGGTCGACAGACATGACCTGGTCCACCGGGCCGATCCCCGCCGGCGTCGCCGTGGAGTTCACCGTGACGCCCAGCATGTCGCTGGAGTACCAGCTCGATGAGACCTTCTTCATCGACTACAGCGTCGGCGAAGGCTCCGATCCCTTCGGTGGCGTTCTCGAAGCGGGCATCGACATCTCCGATACCAACGAAAACGGCGAACTCGACGAGGGCCAGATCTACTTCGAGGCATCCTCGAGCAACTGATCTTCGTCTTCATGACCATGCATGGGCCGCCTCCCGGCAGGGAGAGCGGCCTGTTGCCATGTCAGGCCCCGACCGGCTGCACGAGCGCCGCGCCACTGGCCCGGTTCGAGTTGACCGCCGGGTCCACCCGCCACATCCGCACCACGCCTTGCGCCGGCGGCTGCATCAGCGTGGCGGCGCCCTTGCCCTCTTCACCAAGCCACTTGGCCCAGTCATCCGGCTCCAGGATCACGGGCGATCTGTGGTGGATCCCGGCCATCTCGTGCGTTGCCGCGCAGGTGACGATGGCGCAGGTCGGCCCGTCCACCTTGTCCTCGCCCTCGCGTGACCAGTCCTGCCAGATCGCGGCAAAACCCATCGGCGCGCCGTCCGTCCGGGTGATGTACCAAGGCAGACGGTTGCCCTCGGCGTCCTTTGTCCATTCGTAGAACCCGCTTGCCGGCACGATGCAGCGCCGCTCGCGGCAGGCGGCCCTGAAGGCGGGTTTCTCGGCGATGGTCTCGGCGCGGGCGTTGATCAGCAGCGGCCCGTCCGCCGGTGACTTGTACCAATGCGGGATGAACCCCCAGCGCATCGGCCTCAGCCGCCGCGCGCCCTCACCACTCACCACCGTCGCCACCTGGGTCGTCGGGCAGACGTTGTAGCGCGGCACCTCCGGCAAATCATTGCCGGGCAGCGCATCGAAGAGCTGGGCCATGGCCTCGTCGGGCAGGGTAATGGCGAAACGGCCGCACATGGCTTCAGCCCCGGCGGCGGGCGAGTTCGATTTTCGCCTCCATCATCGACATCTCCCTCAGGATCTCCGAACGCCGTGTCCGGTCTCCGGTCTCGCGCAGGGCCTCCCGCAGCCGGGCCAGTTCGCGCGAGAGCGAAACGAACTCCGGCACCGCGCCGTTCTCCTTCAGGATCCGGTGCAGAACCGCGTTTTCCGGGTCATCGCAGGCAGGCAAGGGCTGGCCGGCACCGGCCAGGTTGTCGAACTGCCCTTCGGCTTCGGCGGCAGCGATCTTCGCGTTGATGAGGTCGATCAGCGGGTGGTCCATGCGCCCAATCTAGCCCTTTGCCACAGCCGGGAAAGCCCCGGCTTACAGCCACCCCGCAGCCGGGGATATGCCCGCCACACCTGCCCCCACCGAAGGCCCCGCCATGCCCTACGCACTCCACATCGGCCCCAACATCCGCAAGTCTCCCTATTTCGATGCGACCGTGGCCGACGGAGTGCAGGGGTTTTCCGTCTACAACCACATGTTCATCCCCGGCCATTTCGGCGACCCCGAGGCCGAGTATGACCGGCTGCTGAACGGCGTGGCGATGTGGGATGTCGCCGCCCAGCGGCAGGTGGAACTCACCGGCCCCGACGCCGCCCGCCTGGCTCAGCGCCTCACGCCGCGCGATCTTGCGAGCCTTCAGCCAGGACGGGGCCGCTACGTGCCGCTCTGCGACCATGACGGCTGGCTCATCAACGATCCGGTCTTGCTCAAGCTGGCCGATGATCGCTTCTGGCTCTCGGTGGCCGACAGCGACATTCACCTCTGGGCGCTGGCCGTGGCCCGGGAGGGTGGCATGGATGTGCAGGTGCGCGAGCCCGACGTGTCGCCGCTGGCGATCCAGGGCCCCAGGGCAATGGACGTGGCCGAGGCGCTGCTGGGCAACTGGGTGCGCGAGCTTCCCTTCTTCGGCTTCCGCGAGATGGAGCTGGCAGGCATCCCGCTCGTCGTCGCGCGCTCCGGCTGGTCCAGGCAGGGCGGCGTGGAGCTTTACCTGCGCGATGGCACCAAGGGCAGCGAATTGTGGCAACGGGTCAAGGCGGCAGGCCAGCCCTTCGGGATCGGGCCGGGCGCTCCGAACGATATCGAGAGGCTCGAGAGCGGCCTCATCTCCTATGGTGCCGACATGCGTCGCCAGTGCCAGCCGGCCAACCCCTTCGAGATGGGCTTTGCCGCCATGGTGAACCTGGAGGCGGGCCATGACTTCATCGGCCGCGCCGCGCTGGAGCGCATCAAGGCCGAGGGCTGGAAGCGCGAGCGCCGAATTCTGGAGGTCGAGGGGGCGCCGGTAGACGGCAATGCCCACCCGCTTCCTCTTGTGCAGGGCGGCGCCGAGGTCGGCACGCTCTTCGAGATGGCGCATTCCCGCCGCCTCGGGCTGAACATCGCCCACGGCATGCTGCCCCGCGATCTGCCCGAAGGCGCGGTGCTGTCGGTGTCCCTGCCCGATGGCCCGCGCCGCGTCGTGCCCCGCGCGTCCGGGGACTGAACGAGGCCGGGAGAGCGCGGCGCCGGGCGCGGCTTTCCGCCCGCCCCTCACATCCTGTGCGCCAGAGCCTTGTCGCGCCGGGCCAGCGCCCAGTCCGGCCAGTGCTCGGATCGCGCGTAGAATTCCTTCATCACCGGAACACCCTCGGGGATCACCACCCAGGGCAGCTTGGTTTCGGTGAAGATGTGAATGTCGGGCGGCAGCGCGGCCGCGTTGTCGAGCGTGCCCACCCGGACAAATGCAATGAGCTCGCCCGCACCCGAATAGTGGCTCCAGAGCGCCACCTTGCAGCGCGGACACCGGTGGATGATCTGCCCCCTCCCGCTATGGCTCGGCGTCTCCACCGCCTCGGTCTCGCCATGGAGCAGCTCCACGCAGGCGGTCTCGATCATGGCGTTGAGCACGAAGGCCGAGCCGGTCTCGCGCTGACACCAGGTGCAATGGCAACAGTGCACGAACAGCGGCTTGTCCGTCAGCCGATAGCGGAGATCTTCGCAGCTGCAGCCTCCGTCCATCGGGGCCTCCGCATGTCAGTTCACGTTGCGAATGGGCGCCACCGCGGCGAGGAAGTCAACACGTTGACCTTACGTCTTGCAATCCTGGCGCTTGCCACGCAACCTGAGGTCGAGTGTCGTGTCCGGCGGGTTTTTTGCTATGTTTTACTGGGTTCTCGGGTCGCTCTGCTTCTGCACGATGCTCTACTTGCTGTTGCGCCGCCGCCGGCCCCGCACCTCTGCCCAACCCTCCGGCATCCCCCGCCGCCGCGCCTGCCATTGGGAGGCCCGCGAGGATGACCTGTTTCAATGCCAGTCCTGCGGCGCCACCGCCCGCACCAGGAGCGCCAGCGGACCCGCTGAATGCCTCCGCGCGGCCGCCGCTGGCCCCTAGCTTTGCGCGGCTCGGGCGGGCAGCAAAAAGGGCGCCCCGAAGAGCGCCCTTTCCCAGGGGCTGAACGCCGTTACTTCTTGGTGATGCGGCCGTCGGTGTAGGGCGTGTAGCTGCCACCCTTCGCCATGTATTCGGCGGTCACGTCGGCCAGGTCGGGGCCGAAGTCGTAGGCGTTCTCGGCATCCACGAACATCGCGTAACCGTCACCGCCGTTGCGGACGTAGTTGTTGGACACCAGCCCGTAGGTCTTGGCCTCGTCCAGCGGCAGCCACTCCTCGCCTTCCTGCACCATCACGTCAGACACGCGGGAGCCCACCTCGGCGGCGGCATCGAAGGTATACTTCAGGCCGGCGACCTGCGGGAAGCGACCTGCGCCCTCCTCGAGCTGGCTCACGCCGTTCTCCAGCGCTTCCTTCACCGCGGCACCGCTGACCTGGAAGGTGGAGAGCGTGTTCTGGAACGGCAGCACGGTCAGCACCTCGCCCATGGTCACCTCGCCGGCGTCGATGGAGGCGCGCACGCCGCCGCCGTTCTGAATGGCGATGGTGATGCCCTGGTCCTTCACCCGGTCGAGCATGGCGTCGGCGATCAGGTTGCCCATCTGGCACTCGCCGGCGCGGCAGGTGTCGCGGCCGCCGTCGATGACATCGGAGCTCTCGGCCACGACCTTCTGGCGCAGTTCATCGAGCGGACCGGCCAGTTCGACCACGCGGGCGGCGATGGCCTCGTCGGGGGTGACGGAGGCGTCGAGCAACACCGGCTCGCCCTCGGCGCTCACCAGCTTGCCGCTGTCGTCGAAGGTCAGCACCAGGTGGCCGACGTATTTGGAATAGGCATAGGCCTGCACCACCGGAACTTCGCCCACCATGGTGGGATACTTGTACTCGCTGCCCTCGTCATTGCTGAAGAGCGTATGCGAGTGGCCGCCGACCACCACATCGAGCCCCGGCACCTTCTCGGCGATCTCCAGATCCTTCTTCACGCCCACGTGGGTCAGCGCGATGATCTTGTCGACGCCTTCCGCTTCCAGCGCTTCGACATCGGCGGTCAGAGCCTCGATCTCGTCCTGGAAAATGACGTTCGGGCCCGGAGAGGCGGTTTCGACAGTGTCGGTCGCCAGCGCCGAGACGATCCCGATCTTCTCGCCGCCCACCTCGAGCACGAGGCTGTCTTCGACCTTGCCGTTCAGCTCGTTGGACTGGCTGAGGTCGAGGTTGCCCGAGACCACCGGCACATCGACCATGTCGATGAACCCCGAGAGCCCGGCCGGGCCGTCGTCGAACTCGTGGTTGCCCACCGCCATGGCGTCGAAGCCGATGGCGTTCATGAACTCGGCCGCGGCCTTGCCCTTGTAGGTGGAGTAGAACAGCGAGCCCTGGAACTGGTCGCCCGCGTCGAGAACGATCACGTTGCCGCCCTCGCCCGCGATCTGGTCGCGCAGCTCCTTGATCTTGGTGGCCACGCGGGCGACGCCGCCGAAGCACTCGCCGGCGGTCTCGTCTTCGGCCGAACAGGTGGAGTCGTACTTGGAGACGGATTCGATCCGGCTGTGAAGGTCGTTGATGTGCAGAACGTGCAGGGTGAAATCGGCCTGCGCGGCACCGGCGCTGAGGGCCAGTGCGGCAACGGATGTCAGGAATCTGGTCGGCATGTTAGGGCTCCCGGTTGGTGATTTTTCCCGAGTTTGACCCCGCTTTGGCGGGAGAGTCAAAGGCCGGAAACCCGTCCGACCGCGCCGTCATCGCAACGTCACCCGGCTTCGGCCACAGCGCCTTGCGGTCCGACCCGCGCCGCACCCAGCCTCGGGTGCAGCTGCCCCGCCAGTGCCCAGGCCCCCAGCAGAGCTGCCCCGCCAGCCCAAAAGACCCCCGCCACCGGAGCAGCCAACAGCACCAGCCAGGCCGCGCCGGGGGTGAGAATGCCCGACACATCCCGGAAGCTCGCATAGATCGCCGACATCTCGGTGCGTTCCGAAGGCTTCACCGCCAGCAGAAACGGCAGGCCCGCACTGACATCCAGCAGGATCAGAAAACAGGCCCCCGCCAACAGGCAGAGCACGGCGGCATGGGGCAGCGCCTGCACCGCGCCCGCGAGGCAAAACAGCAGCCCGGCCATGGCGAACCCGGTGCGCACCGTCCTGCGCACCGAGCGGCGCTGCATGTAGCGCAGCATCAGGGGCGCGAGGAACAGCGCCGCATTGGACGCCGAGAGCGCAAACCCGCCCAGCCTTGGCCCCAGGCCTGCCTCCACGGCAAAGATCGGCAGGTACACCACGTAGACCCACCAGCCGCAGGAGCGGATCACCGCAAAGAGCCAGCCCGCCACCAGACGCGGCTGCCCCAGAAAGCGGGCGAGGTAGCCGAAGGGGTTGGCCTCCGGCCCCCGGCTGCGGGTGATGAGCCGCCCGTTGCCCAGCCGCATCACGAGGAACACCGCAAGCATCCCCAGCGCCGCGCAGGCCGAGACGATGAAGGGCGCAGGCGCCCAGACCTCGCGCAGCGTGACCCCGGCGACCGGGCCAACGGTCCATCCCAGCGCCGAGTAGAAAAGCCGAGAGGTCTCGAGCTGCCCCAGCTCCACCCGGGCGATGTAGTCGAGCACATAGGCGTTGAAGCAGACAAAGCAGGTGACGGTTGCGCAGGTCACCAGCGCAAGGCCCGCGCAAACGGCAAGCGGTACGCCGGTGGCGGCGGTCAGCGCCCCTGCCGCGAACATCAAGCAGCCCGTGGCATAGACAAAGCGGCGCGGGATGAAGCGGATCACCGAGGGCACCAGAAGCCCGGTGAGAAGCGAGGCCACCCCGATTGCAAAGTAGACTGCCGACACCAGCCGCGCGTCACCAAGCGCCGTGTACATCGCCAGCGGAAAGACCGAGATCAGCATGCCCCGCGCCACCGCCTCGGTGCCCGCCAGCACGGCAAAACCGCGCACGCCGGGGGTGGGGGCGTGGCGGAGCCACTCGGGGATTCGTCTTTCGTGCATTCCGGCCTGCCTCTCGTGGCCCATTCGCCACAAACCCGCGCTCCCCGCGCCTCCGATAGCGACCCCATGTCGTTTTCGTGCCGTGCTCCGCATGGCCTCCGACCTTGACCGCCCCGCGCCGCTGGGGCATCCCGGCGGTCATGCTGATCTACAAGATCTTCCGCCGCCCCGAATGGGATGCCTTCCGCAACGCCGGCCTCACCGACGGCGCGCCGATCGACGTGGCCGATGGCTACATCCACTTCTCGACCGCCGCGCAGGTCGTCGAGACAGCGGCCAAGCACTTCGCCACCGAGAGCGACCTCGTGCTGGTCGCCTTCGACCCCGATACGCTGGGCGCGGCCCTGAAGTGGGAGCCCTCGCGCGGCGGCGCGCTCTTTCCGCATCTCTACAGGCGGCTGGCGCTGTCGGAGGTGGTCTGGGACAAGTCCCTGCCGCTGGGCCAGGCGGGCCATATCTTTCCCGAAGGCCTGTTGTGAGCCTCGTCGAGCAACTGGGCCTCGCGGCGCTGCGCAGGCTCGACCCTGAGCGGGCCCACGGCCTCGCCCTCAGGGCCCTGCACACGCCTTTCGTCCCCTTGCCCGGCCCGGTCACCTCGTCGCGCCTTGCCAGCGAGATCGCGGGCCTTGCGCTGCCCAACCCGGTGGGCCTTGCCGCGGGCTTTGACAAGAACGGCACCGCAATGCACCCGCTCGCCCGTGCGGGCTTCGGCTTCATCGAGCTCGGCGCCATCACCCCGCGCCCCCAGCCCGGCAACCCCAGGCCCCGCCTCTTCCGGCTGACGGAGGACCGCGCCGCCATCAACCGCTTCGGGTTCAACAACGAGGGGATGGAGGCCATGGCCGCCCGCCTCGCCACCCGTCCGCAGGGCCTTGCCATCGGGCTCAACCTTGGTGCCAACAAGGACAGCGCCGACCGCGCCTCCGATTTTGCCACCGTTCTCAGCCGCTGCGGCGCCCATCTGGATTTCGCCACCGTCAACGTGAGCAGCCCGAATACCGAGAGACTCCGCGATCTTCAGGGCGCCGACGCGCTGACTGCCCTGCTGAACGGGGTCATGGCCGCCCGCAATGCGCTGGCCCGGCCGATTCCGGTGTTCCTCAAGATCGCGCCCGACCTGGACGCGCAGGAGATCGCCGATATCGCCCTCGTCGCCCGCACCACCGGGATCGACGCGATCATCGCCACCAACACAACGCTGGACCGCGCAGACCTTCAGAGCCCCCACGCGGGAGAGCAGGGCGGGCTATCCGGTGCGCCGCTCTTCGAGAGATCCACGCGCGTGCTGGCCGCGCTCTCCAAGGCGACCGAAGGCAGCATCCCCCTCATCGGCGTGGGCGGAATCGCCTCGGCCGAGCAGGCCTTCGCCAAGATCACCGCAGGCGCCTCCGCGGTGCAGCTCTACACCGCCCTCGTCTACGGCGGCCTCAGCCTGGCCGCCCGCATCGCCCGCGATCTCGACACGCTGCTTGCCTCGAAGGGATATACCCATATCTCTCAGGCCACAGGCACCAACAGGGAGGCGTGGCTATGAGCAACCCGATCATCTGGCACAATCCGCGCTGCTCCAAGTCCCGCGAGACCCTGAAGCTGCTGGAGGAGCGGGGCTATACCCCCCAGGTCCGCCTCTACCTCGAAAACCCGCCCGACCCGGCCGAGCTGGAGCATACCTGCCGCCTTCTGGGAGTGGCCCCGATCACGCTGATCCGCCGCAAGGAAGAGCCCGCCAGGGCGCTGACCGACGACATGCCCGCCGACATGCTCTTCGCCGCAATGGCCGCCGACCCGATCATGATCGAGCGGCCCATCGTCTTTCACAACGGCAAGGCCGCCATTGGCCGCCCGCCGGAAGACGTGCTCGCGATCCTCGACTGAACCGGCGGCGCGCGGCCCTAGGTCGCGCGCAGCGCATCACGCTCCAGCGCCGGATAGCGCCAGCCCATGAACAGGCCGCGTGCGGCGAAACTCACCAGCAGCGCCGCCCAGACGCCGTGGTTGCCCAGCAACGGCAGCAGCGTGGCCAGGGCGGCGCCGTAGCAGATCAGCGACAGGAACATCAGGTTGCGCATGTCCCGGCTGCGTGTGGCCCCGATGTAGATACCGTCCAGCATCCAGGCAGCCGCACCGACGAAGGGGGCGAGCACCATCCAGACCAGATGCGCCCTCGCCGCCTCGCGCACGCCGGGCGCGGTCGTCATCACGTCCACCAGCAGCGGCCCGAAGGCGAGAAACGCGAGCCCCAGCAGCGCCCCCGTGCCGCCGCCCCAGAGGCTGGTCATCACCGCGCCGCGCCGCACCTCCGCCGGGCTCCTGCGCCCGTAGGCCTGCCCCACGAAGACCTCCGCGGCAAAGGCAAAACCGTCGAGCGCATAGGCGGTGATGTAGAGAAACTGCAGCAGGATCTGGTTGGCGGCGAGCTTGACGTCGCCGAAGCGCGCACCGAGAAACAGGAAGGAGACGAAGATCACCTCGAGCATCAGCGTGCGCAGCAGGATGTTGGTGTTCACATCCGCCATGTGCATCAGCCGGGCCGTGTCGAAGATCAGCGCCCGGTTGTTCCAATGCCCTCCCATGAAGGCCGTACGGCACAGCCAGAGCCCAAGCGCCGCTCCCGACCATTCGGCAAGGAAGGTCGCAAAGGCCACGCCGTTCACCCCCCAGCCAAGGCCGAGAACGAAGGCGAAGTCGAGCGCGATGTTGCTGAGGTTCATCCACAGCTGGATCACGAGCACGGCCTGGGTGCGCTCCTTGGCGATGAGCCAGCCGGTGAGGCCGTAAACCGCGATCGCCGCAGGCGCCGACCAGACCCGGATCGCCATGTAGCCACGCGCGGCGTCCTCCACCTCGGCGCTTGCCGGCGAGAGCAGGAACGCGCCGGCAAAGATCGGCCATTGCAGCACGATCAGCGCCGCACCGCCCGCCGCCGCGATGAGCAGGGCCCGCACCAGCAGCGCCGAAACCTCCGCCGCGTCCCCGGCGCCTTCGGCCTGGCTCGTCAGGCCCACGGTGCCCATCCGCAGGAAGCCGAAGATCCAGTAGATCGCGGTGAGAATGATCGCCCCGATCCCGACAGCGCCGATCGGCACCGGGTCGCCGAGCTGTCCGACCACGCCGGTATCCACCGCGCCAAGGATCGGCACCGTCGCGTTGGAGATGACGATGGGCACCGCGATCTTCAGGATCCGGCGGTGGGTCACCGGTTTGGCCACCCCGGCCGGCAGTGGCGTCACGCCCCTAGTCCGTCTTCTGCTGCGGCATCAGGAAGTGCCCGGTGGCCTGCGCGAAGGGCCGGTGCACATTGTCCTGCCAGGCCTCCACATGCACGCTCGCATAGCGCCGCCCCGAGCGATTGACCCGCGCTCGGGCATAGGCGTCGCGCGGCAGGCCGGCGCGCAGGTAGTCGACCGAGAAATCAATCGTCTTCGGCAGGCGCGGCTGTCCCTCGGCGGCAAGGCGCTGCGGATCGACAGCGCGGCCCTCGATCTGGCTCCAGAGCTCCTGCCACGCAAGCTGCACCACTGCGGCCACTTCCAGAAATCCCGCCGTCGCCCCGCCGTGAAGCGCGGGCAGCATCGGGTTGCCGATCAGCTTGGGGTCGTAGGGCAGCACCGCCGTCAGCTCGTCGCCCTTCCGGTCGAAACGGATGCCGAGAAACCGGACGAAGGCGATGCCTCCCACCAGCCTCGTGAGCGCCGTGTCGCGGCGTTCCTTGATAACCTGCACCGGCTCCGGCTTCTTCATTGCCCCAGCTCCTTCTGCCGTTCCGCGAGGGCCTGCATCGCCGCCTGCATCTCTTCGGTCGTGCGGGGCGCCCGCATGTGGCCATAGGTGAAGGCCCCGGCAGCGGTGGCCACCGGCTTGGCGTCATCCTCGTCCCAGGCCGTGGTGCGCACAAAAACGACCGTCCGCGTGATGTGATAGCACTCCGCCGCAGCCGTCACCCGCTGGCCCGGCGTCGCGGCGCGCATGTAGTCGATCCGCAGGTCGAGCGTAGCCGTGCCCAGCCCCTCCGGCAGGGTCATCACGGCGGTGCCGCTGGTGGTGTCCATCAAGGCAGAGATCGCCCCGCCATGCAGCACCGCGCCATCCCCCGTGAGGGCCTCGTCGTATGGCATCGAAATGGTGACCTGCCCTTCCGACACGGCCTCTGCCGTCATGCCCAGGGCACGCGAATAGGGCAGCGCGTCGATGAAGGACTGCACCCAGTCCACGCTGAAATCGCTCATCAAGGAGGTTCCCTTCTGTCTTCCGCTCCACTATCCGCGCGCCGCGAGCCACCCGCAACCCTGCATGATTGATAAGCCGGTGCCTCTCATTTAGGCTGGACCCGAGTGGGGAAGTCAGGACAGGGAGCCATCGCCCATGGCCGAAACGAAGCCCGAACAGCGGCTCAGTTTCAAGGAGATGTGTGCACGCTTCGACGTGACGCCACGGACTCTGCGCTATTACGAGTACATCGAACTCCTCGATCCCGAGAAGCAGGGCCGCTCGCGTTTCTACGGCCCGCGCGAGGTGGCGCGGATGACCCTGATCCTGCGGGGCCGCCGCTTCGGGTTTTCGCTCGAGAACATCCGCCAGTGGCTCGAGATGTACGAGAACGACGGCAACCGGCCCCAGCTCGAGATCTGGATCGAGCGCGCCGACCGCCAGCTCGAGGAGCTGGAGAGGCAGCGCGCCGAACTCGACTCGACCATCGCCGAGCTGCGCCAACTGCGCGACGAGACCGAAGCGTCACTCTCCTGAAAGGCGAATTACCGGGTGCGCCAAAGCCCACCACAATTTATCATGATAAATAGTTTCAGCTCCAATTTCAGAGGAACCCAAAGCGGTTTGGCGTCGAAAAAAGTTACTCGTTCCCCTGCGTAAACTTTCCGAAAGTTTTACCGGACGGTAAATGACGCAGCGTTCCAACTGCGGCAACGCACGCGATACTTGTATGCTGCCGTCGAACTCATCATCTCCCGCAGCGTTCAGCTAAAGACACTCTGGACCGCCACACGGGAGAAAGAAAAATGGAGAAGTACCTGACCATCCGCGAGATGTGCGACGCCTACCAGGTGACTGCGCGGACCCTGCGGTTCTACGAGGCCAAGGAGCTGCTGTTTCCGGTGCGTGAGGGGCAGAAACGTCTGTTCACCAAGCGCGACGAGGCTCGGCTGAAACTCATTCTGCGCGGCAAGCGCTTCGGGTTTTCGCTTGAGGGCATCCGCCAGCTTCTTGACCTGTACGACATGGAAAACGGCGAGCACCGTCAACTGGCGGCCTCGATCGACATGGCCGAGAAACGGGTGGCCGAGATGGAAGCGCAACGCGACGAATTGAACGTGGCCATCGAGGAGCTGAAGTCCCAGATCAACTGGGGTCAGAACGCCCTCGCAGCCAAGCAAGTGAAACAGGCGGCCGAATAACACGGGGCCGCAAGGGAGGAAACAGATGCCCACCTACACCGCGCCTACCAAGGACATGCAATTCATCCTGCACGATGTCCTCAAGGTCTCGCAGTCCGATATTCCCGGCTACAGCGAACTTGAAGCCGATTTCACCGGCGCGGTGCTGGAGGAGGCAGGCAAGCTGGCCTCCGAGGTTCTGGCTCCTCTCAACCCCGTGGGCGATCAGCAGGGCTGCAAGCTCGAAAACGGCGTGGTGCGCACGCCCGAGGGCTTCAAGGCCGCCTTCGAGCAGGTCAAGGAGGGCGGCTGGACCGGCCTCGACCTTCCCGAGGAGTTCGGCGGCCAGGGGATGCCCTATCTGATGGGCACCGCCGTCGGCGAGATGTTCTCTGCAGCGAACCAGTCGTTCACGATGTACCAAGGCCTGACGCACGGAGCCGCCTCGGCGATCCTCGCCCACGGCACGGACGAGCAGAAGGCCAAGTGGCTGCCCAAGATGGTGAGCTGCGAGTGGACGGGCACGATGAACCTGACCGAGCCCCATTGCGGCACCGATCTGGGCCTGCTGCGCACCAAGGCCGAGCCCCAGGGCGACGGCAGTTACAAGATCACCGGCCAGAAGATCTTCATCTCGGCCGGCGAGCACGACATGGCCGAGAACATCGTGCATCTGGTGCTGGCAAAGATCCCCGGCGGCCCCGATGGCGTGAAGGGTATTTCGCTGTTTATCGTTCCCAAGTTCCTCGTCGATGACGAGGGCAAGATGGGCGCCCGCAACGGCGTGAGCTGCGGCAAGCTCGAAGAGAAGATGGGCATCCACGGCAACGCCACCTGCGTCATGAACTACGACGCGGCGGAGGGCTACCTGCTCGGCACCGAGCACAAGGGCATGCGCGCCATGTTCACCATGATGAACGAGGCGAGACTCGGCGTCGGCATGCAGGGCCTGGCCCAGGCCGCCATCGCCTACGAGAACGCGCTGGCCTATGCCAAGGACCGGCTCCAGGGCCGCGACGTGACCGGGGTGAAAAACCCCGACGGTCCCGCCGATCCGCTGATCGTGCATCCCGACATCCGCCGCAACCTGATGGACCAGAAGAGCTTTGTCGAAGGCGCCCGCGCCTTCCTGTTCTGGGGTGCGCACCTGATCGACAAGTCGCACCGCGCCGGTGACGAGGAGGCCGAAGGGCTGATCTCGCTGCTCACCCCGGTATTGAAGGGCTTCCTCACCGACCAGGGCTTCGACATGGCGGTGCAGGCCCAGCAGGTCTACGGCGGCCACGGCTACATCGAGGAATGGGGCATGTCGCAATACGTCCGCGATGCCCGGATCACCCAGATCTACGAAGGCGCCAACGGCGTTCAGGCACTCGACCTGGTCGGCCGCAAGCTGGCGCAGGACGGCGGCAAGCACGTGATGGCTTTCTTCGATCTGGTGAAAGGCTTCATCAAGGAGAACGAGGGCAACCTCGAGCTGAAATCGGGCTTCCTCGAGCCGCTGAAGCAAGCCTCCAAGGATCTTCAGGCCGCCGGGATGTTCTTCATGCAGAACGGCATGAAAAACCCCAATGCGGCGCTGGCCGGGTCGTATGACTTCATGCACCTCTTCGGCCACACCTGCCTCGGGCTGATCTGGTCGATGATGGCCAAGGCCTCGCTCGAAGCTCTGGAGTCGGGTACCTCCGACCCCGACTTCCACAAGACCAAGCTGGCCACCGGGCGCTACTACATGGCCCGCCGCCTGCCCGCGACCGCGATGCACCTCAAGCGCATCGAGAGCGGCGCCGAGCCGGTGATGGACCTCGCGGCAGAGGCGTTCTAACCTCGCGGTCAACCAAGGGGCGGGACAAGTCCCGCCCTCCGACCGCGAGAGAAGACATGGCCCACAAGCTCCGCCTGACCCGCAAGCATCAGGTCGCCCTGACCGAAACGGCTCACCGCAACCTCAAGCGGTTCTGCGACGAGAGCGGCCTTTCTCCCGATCACGCGCTCACCTTCCTCTTCGAGAACGCCTCCTCGGTGTTCCACGAAGAGACGCTTCCCCACCGCCTTCGCGCCTTCAAGGCCGCTCTGGCCGCCCAGGAGACATGATGCACCCCGCGCTGGCCCCCTGGCCGGGCAACGTCCCCCTTCCCGCGGCCACGCCGCCCGAGGCCGCCCTGGCCATCTCACGGGGCCGCCCCTGCAAGGGCAAATGGTGCGCCACCACGCTGATTCACGGCCCGAAGGACGGGAGCATCCTCCTTCGCACCCGCCTCAACGCCACGACCCTCGAGCGCCTCTCGGCCTGAGCCAGGCCAAAACAACGTGACGTCGCCCTTGCCGCGCAGGTCAACTCGTGGACTCTATGCGCCAAGAGGGAGGAACGGACAGGCTGAAACGGAGCAGCCCTGCCCATCTTCTTGGTGCACAGACCGCAAGGTGCGGGGGCCTGCCCCCGCTCCGACACGAGCCAAGGGAGCCAACACATGACCATGAAGCTCTATTGCTTCGGCGAATCCGGCAATGCCTACAAGGCGGCCCTCGCGCTCGAGCTGTCAGGGCTCGCCTGGGAGCCGGTGTTCGTCGACTTCTTCAACGGCGCCGCCCGCACTCCGGAGTTTCGCGAGATCAACGAGATGGGCGAGGTGCCCGTGCTGATTGACGGCGACGAGACCATCACCCAGTCGGGCGCGATCCTGTTTCACATCGGCGAGAAGACCGGCCAGTTCATGGATGCCCCGCGCTCCGAGATCCTCCGCTGGATCCTCTGGGACGCCCAGAAGGGCACCGGCCAGCAAGGTCCGCTCCGCTTCCTGATGAACTTCCTGCCCGAGGACAAGCGCCCCAAGGAGGCCATCGGCTTCGTCAGCGGGCGCGTCCAGGCCGCGCTGAAGGTGCTGGAGGCCCACCTGACCGGCCGCGACTGGGTCGCCGGCGAGGCCTTCACCATCGCCGACATCGCCTGCTGCGGCTACCTCTACTACCCCGAACCCTTCGGCTTCGACCGAGCCGACTTCATCGCCATCGATGCCTGGCTCTCGCGCATCAGCGCCCTGCCCGGCTGGAAACACCCCTACGACCTGATGCCCGGCTCGCCCGCGGATCGGGCGTGACCGAATAACGGAGGACACCCCATGTCTGAAGCCTATATCTACGACGCTGTTCGCACCCCGCGCGGCAAGGGCCGCAAGGACGGCAGCCTGCACGAGGTCACCGCGATGACCCTTTCTGCGGGCGTGCTGAATGCCCTGAAAGAGCGCAACGGTCTGGAAGGCCACGCGGTGGAAGACGTGATCTGGGGCAATGCGACCCAGGTCAAGGAGCAGGGCGGCTGCCTGGCCCGCACCGCGGTGCTGGCCTCCGATCTCGACGAGCGCATCCCCGGCCTTTCGATCAACCGGTTCTGCGCGAGCGGATTGGAAGCCGTGAACCTCGCCGCCAATCAGGTGAAGGGCGGCGCGGGCGCGGGCTACATCGCGGGCGGCGTGGAGTGCATGAGCCGGGTGCCGATGGGCTCGGACGGGGCCGCCGTGGCCGTCGATCCCTCCGTCGCCATGAAGCACTATTTCGTCCCGCAGGGGATCAGCGCCGATATCATCGCCACCGAATACGGGTTCTCCCGCGATGACGCCGACGCGCTGGCCGTCGAGTCCCAGAACCGCGCCGCCGCCGCCTGGGCCGACAACCGCTTTGCGAAGACGATCGTGCCCGTGACCGACCAGAACGGCCTGACCATCCTTGCGACGGATGAATACATGCGCCCCGGCACCGACATGCAGGCGCTCGGCTCCCTCAACCCGTCCTTCAAGGACATGGGCGAGGTCATGCCCGGCTTCGACAAGATCGCGCTGATGAAATACCCGCACCTCGAGCGGATCAACCACATCCACCACGCCGGCAACAGCTCGGGCATCGTCGATGGCTCTGCGGGTGTGCTGATCGGCTCCAAGGCCTTCGGCGAGGCCCACGGGCTGAAGCCCCGTGCCCGCATCCGCGCGACCGCCAAGATCGGCACCGACCCGACCATCATGCTCACCGGCCCGGTGCCCGTGACCGAGAAGATCATGTCCGACAACGGCATGAAGGTGAGCGACATCGACCTCTTCGAGGTCAACGAGGCCTTCGCCGCCGTGGTCCTGCGCTTCATGCAGGCCTTCGACGTTGACCCGGCACAGGTCAACCCCAACGGCGGCGCCATCGCCATGGGTCACCCGCTCGGCGCGACCGGGGCGATCATCCTCGGCACCCTGCTCGACGAGCTGGAGCGGCAGGACAAGGAGCTCGGCCTCGCCACCCTCTGCGTCGCCTCCGGCATGGGCGCGGCCACGATCATCGAGCGCGTCTGAGGCCCTCTTGGACGCGTCCGGCACCATAGGCACCGACGAGGAGGCCCGCGCCATCAGCCAGCACCTGCTGGACGTGACCGGCGCGGCCTATCGCAACCGCGATTACGCCGCCTTCGCGTGCAACTTCGTCGTGCCCGGCGATGTGCACAGTTTCGGCGGCGTCCGGCTGGTGACGGATCTCGCCGACCTGCACGACCTCTTCACCGAAGTCATGGCCTATTTCGACCAGATCGGCCTGACCTCGCTGGAGCGCGATTGCGTCGCCGCCGAGTTCGACGGACCGGATACGGTGAAGGCCACACACGTCACTCGCATGATGTGCGGCAGCGCGCTGCTGTCTTCGCCCTTTCCTGCCTTCTCGTTGCTGCGACGGATCGAGGGGCGGTGGATGATCGCCTCCAGCCAATATGCCACCGATGACGAGCGCCTCGCCAAGGCGCTCGGCCGGAGCTGGGAGGACCGGCCATGCCAGTGATCTCGCACCAGACCGTGCGCCGCGACTCCGGCACCCCCGAGGCCATCGCCAGTCACGGGGCCTTTGAGGCGCGGCTCTACTCCGATACGGCGGGGCTCACCCAGTTCGGCGCCTTCATCGAGGAGCTGGCTCCGGGGTCGCGTTCCTCGAACCGCCACTGGCACGAGGAGCAGGACGAGTTTCTCTGGATGCTCTCAGGCGTCGCCACGCTGCACGAGAACCGCGGCAGCGTGACCCTCCGTCCCGGCGATGCCGTCGCCTGGCCCAAGGGCGTGGCCAATGCCCACTGCATCGAGAATGCAGGCGATGCCCCCTGCAGCTACCTCGTCGTCGGCAAGCGTGGCGGCGATGACGTGGTGCACTACCCCGACCAGGGCGAGAAAAAGCTGATCCCCGAAGGCGGCCCCCGTCAGATGCGGCCCGACGACATGCCAGCTCCCGCCGATCTGCCCAGCGCCGTGCTCGACCTCGGCGCCGCGCCGGTGAAGACCGGGTCGATCTACCCCGAGCCCTACGCCGCGATGATGGCGGGCCGCGCCTCGCTGCGGCTCGGGCAGATGGGCGGGCTGACCCAGTTCGGCGCCAATCTCGTCACCCTCCAGCCCGGCGCGCTCGCCTCGCTCCGGCACTGGCACGAGAACGAGGACGAGTTCCTGATCGTGACCGAGGGCGCTTTCGTGCTGGTCGACGATCAGGGCGCGCACCCGATGGGCCCCGGTGACGTGGCCGCCTTCCCGGCGGGCGACCCGAACGGCCATCACATGACCAACCGGAGCGAGGCCCCCGCCTCGTTCCTCGTGATCGGCACCAAGGCCCCCCGCGAGGTGGCCCACTATGCCGATCATGACCTCCGCATCGAAATCGAAAGCGGTAACGCCCGCTTCACCTATTCAGACGGCAGCCCGTGGGACGGGCCGCGCCAAGGGAGAACAACATGACCCAATTCACCAAGAGCATCGACGCCGACGGCGTGGCGACCCTCACCTGGGACACCCCCGGCAAGTCCATGAACGTGATGAACATGGAGGGGTTTCAAGAGCTTGACGCCCTGATCGACGACGTACTGGCCGATGACGCCGTGAAAGGCGTGATCCTGACCTCCGGCAAGGAGGGCAGCTTTGCCGGCGGCATGGACCTCAACATCATCGCCAGGATGAAGGAGAGCGCCGGCGACAACCCCGCCAAGGGCCTCTTCGACGGCATCATGGCGACCCACAAGATCCTGCGCAAACTCGAGCGCGGCGGGATGGACGACAAGAACAAGGGCGGCAAGCCCATCGTCGCCGCCCTGCCCGGCACCGCGCTGGGCATCGGCCTTGAGATCCCGCTGGCCTGCCACTACATCATCGCCGCCGACAACCCGAAGGCCAAGATCGGCCTGCCCGAGATCATGGTCGGCATCTTCCCCGGCATGGGCGGCACCACCCGGCTGAGCTGGAAGCTGGGCGCAATGGGCGCCTCGCCCCTGCTGCTCGAAGGCAAGCTGAACGACCCGAAGAAGGCCAAGGCCGCCGGTGTGGTCGATGAGGTCGTGGCCCCCGAAGAGCTGCTGACCCGCGCCAGGGAATGGGTGCTCTCCGAGCCCAAGATCGTGAAGCCCTGGGACGAGAAGGGCTACAAGATCCCCGGCGGCGAGCCCTATCACCCGGCAGGCTTCATGACCTTCGTCGGCGCTTCTGCAATGGTCAACGGCAACACCAAGGGCGTCTATCCGGCCGCCAAGGCGCTGCTGTCCTCGGTCTACGAAGGGATGCAGGTGCCCTTCGACACCGCGCTCCGGATCGAGGCGCGTTGGTTCGTCAACGTGCTGATGAACCCCTCCTCCGCCGCGATGATCCGCTCGCTCTTCATCAACAAGGAGGCGCTGGAAAAGGGCGCCAACCGACCCGATGTGGCCGACCAGAAGGTGCGCAAGGTGGGCGTGATCGGCGCGGGCATGATGGGCGCAGGCATCGCTCTGGTCTCGGCGCAGGCCGGCATCGAGGTGGTGCTGATCGACCAGAAGCAGGAGGCCGCCGACAAGGGCAAGTCCTACTCCGAGAGCTATCTCGACAAGGGCATCGCCCGGAAGAAGACCACACCGGAGAAGAAGGAAGAGGTGCTCTCGCGCATCACCGCGACCACCGACTACGCCGCACTGAAGGGCTGCGATCTGGTCGTGGAAGCCGTCTTCGAAGACGTGGGCGTGAAGGCCGCCGTGACCAGGGAGGTGCTGGCCGCCGTCGGCCCCGAGTGCATCTTCGCCACCAACACCTCCACCCTGCCGATCTCCGAGCTGGCCAAGGCCTCGGACAATCCCGAACAGTTCATCGGCATCCACTTCTTCTCGCCGGTCGAAAAGATGATGCTGGTTGAGATCATCAAGGGCGAGAAGACGGGCGATGTGGCCGTGGCCAAGGCGCTCGACTACGTCCGCCAGATCCGCAAGACGCCAATCGTGGTGAACGACGCCCGATTCTTCTATGCCAACCGCTGCATCATCCCCTACATCAACGAGGGAATCCGCATGGTGAAGGAGGGCGTGGAGCCCGCGCTGGTGGAGAACGCCGCCAAGCTGGTGGGCATGCCGCTCGGCCCGCTGCAACTGGTCGATGAAACCTCGATCGATCTCGGCGTGAAGATCGCCAAGGCCACCCGCGCCGCGATGGGCGATGCCTACCCCGACGGCGCCGTGGACGAGGTGCTGTTCTGGATGGCCGACGAGGGCCGCTTGGGACGCAAGTCCAACGCCGGATTCTACACCTACGACGAGAAGGGCAAGCGCGGCCTGCTCTGGGAGGGGCTGGAGGCAAAGTATCCGGTGGACGATGAGCAGCCCGACCTCAGCGAAGTCCAGCACCGCCTGCTCTTCGCGCAGGTACTCGAGGCCGTGCGGGCGCTGGAAGAGGGCGTGCTGGAAGACATCCGCGAGGGCGACGTGGGCGCGATCCTCGGCTGGGGCTTCGCGCCCTGGTCGGGCGGGCCGTTCAGCTGGCTGGATATCCTGGGCGCAGAGCGCGCCGTGGAGCTGACCGAGGCCCTGACGGCCAAGTTCGGCGACCGCTTCGCCACACCGGGCCTGCTGCGCGAGATCGCAGCCTCCGGCGGCAGCTTCTACGACCGCTTCGGCACCGGAGCAGACGCCAAGGCAGCGTGAGGTGAGGCACCCACCACCCTGAAACCACAAGGAACCCCGGCGGAGATCTGTCTCGCCGGGGTTTTTCTTTCAGCGGCCCAATGCCGGACGGGATCGAAAGATCGCTGGGGCGGGCCATCCCTGGCCCGCGATCCCGGCAATCGAGTCAGGCCGCCTTGCGAGCAGCGGCGGGCACGTCACGGGCGGCCTGCTCCGCGACCATGCAGCTCGCCAGAAGCCTTGCATCGTCGAGCGACAACACCTGGTAGGCGCTGCTTGCCGTCCCGTTGAACTCTTCGCTCAGCACGGCCGCCATGCCGATCGGCGCCCCGGCCGCGCCGGTCGGGCAGAAGATCAGCGCGGAGCCCTCGACAAAGATCACCTGGTCCTCGGCAAAGCTGATCGAGACAACCTCGACCTCGCGCGCCGGGCGGATCCGCTCGACGCCGGGCATGTCGATGAGCGCCAGCGCGGGGATGAGGGCGAAGGGGTCGTCAAACATGTCCTCGGCGGCGTCGCTCTCGATCACCACGGTCTCCTCGGGCATCAACGCCAGATCGCGGCGGTTGCCCATCACCCCGGCGGGAACCCGGATCGGCCACATCGGCCGGGGGCACTCTGCCTCGCCGGTCCACAGCCGCGCCCGGCTCATGCCGGTGATCCGCTGCATCCCGCCGTCGAAGGTCATGACCTCATCGCCCACCATGAGCGCCTCGACCGGGCGCCAACCCATCGAGGTGGCCACCAGCGTGCCTGCCACGATCCCGTGCCCCGCGCCGCGCGCGTCCCGGCGGCGATCCCCCGCGGGCCGGCTCCCGGTGATGCCCAAATCGCTCGTTTTCCATCCCATGAACATGCGAACCATCCCTTGTTGCGGAACCTTCCTGGCAGCTGCGGTTCCGGTGGCAGCAAGGTCAGTTGGGGTGATTCCCTAGCCTTCAATCAGACTGGAAGCGGGCCAAAATGGGGCAGTGTTTCGGCAGGGGTTACAATTCGACGGGTCTCAAAAAATTGATTCAGATGCTCTCCGCAATCTGCCAATCCCCTTCATTCAGGCCCAAAGCGATAGCCGAAGCGGGCTATGTCCTTCGCTGCAAGCTCGGCCACGGCGGCCTTGCTGGCTTCGCTGTAGCCCCCCCGCCAGTCGGCATCCCGGGCGCTCCGGTTCACATGCGGCAGGGGTGCGAGGGCGAAGCCCAGGTGCGCCTCCAGGGGCGCGATATCCTCCTCGATATGTTCCAACCGCAGGAACAATCGGCAGTGCTCCGCACCGGAGGGCAGGCACACATAGCTGCCATAATCTGCCGCCCCGAGGCTGGCCCGCGTGTGCGGATGCGCCACGAAGTCCTCAAACTCCGTCCGCCGTGCAAGCAGCACCGCCGGGTGGTCGAAGCTCTGCGCCCGCAGCCAGTGATAATAGCTCACCATCCGCGCCCAGGGGTTGCGGACGAGGGTGAAGACAAACAGCCGCCGCATCTCCTCCTCCTCCACGAGCCCCGGCAGGTCCCTGAGGCGGGAGTGCTTCCAGAGCCGCCCGGCGGTTGTCACCTCCTTCACCCGCCTGCGCCGCTTCAGCGCCTTGGGCGTATCTCCCAGCATCACGTCATCCGCCATCGCGCGCGCCTCCAGCGCCAGCGCCATCGAGGTGCCGCCGGTCTTGGGGATATGAATGAAAAGGTAGCCGCGCCCGCGTGAAAGGATCATGCGGCGACCCTATCCGCGCGCCCCGCCCCCGGCAATTTCTTGATCCGCGCCGCGCGCCGTCTATTCTGGTGCGACCGGGCAGAGGGGGAGCAAGCCGATGGGATGGATGCGAGACGAGAGCGGGCTCCAGAAACGCCGCGCCAACCATGCGCCGCTGACGCCGCTGAGCCACCTCGCCCGCGCGGCCCGGCTCTTTCCCGAGCGCGAGGCGGTGGTTTACGGTGCCACCCGCCACAGCTACGCCCAGTATCACGCCCGCGTTTCCCGCCTCGCTTCGGCGCTCGAGGCCCGCGGCATCCGCCCCGGCGAGGTCGTCTCCTCCCTGCTGCTCAACACCCTGCCCCATGTCGAGGCGCATTTCGGCGTGCCCGCCTGCGGCGCGGTGCTCAACGCCATCAACGTCCGGCTCGACGTGGGCACGGTGGCCTATATCTTCGAGCATTCCGAGGCCCGGCTTGTGCTGTGCGACACCGCCTTCATCCCCCTGGCCGAGGAGGCACTCTCGGTGATGGAGGGTGAGAAACCCGTGCTCATCGAGGTGCCCGACGCCGAGGCGGGACTGGAGGCCACCGGGCGCCACACCATCTACGAGGAGCTTCTGGCCGAGGGCCGCGAGGACTTTCCCTGGATCATGCCCGAGGACGAGTGGGAGAGCCTCACGCTCAACTACACCTCCGGCACCACCGGGCGGCCCAAGGGCGTGGTTTATCACCATCGCGGCGCCTATCTCTCCACCCTGGGGCAGGTGATCTCCTGGCGGATGGTGATGGAGCCGCGCTACCTGGTGATCGTGCCGCTGTTTCACTGCAACAACTGGTGCCACACCTGGATGATCCCCGCCTTGGGTGGCACCGTCGTGTGCTGCCGCGACGTGACCGCCCGGAATATCTTCAACGCCATCGCCGACGAGGGGGTCACCCATTTCGGCGGAGCGCCCATCGTGCTTGGCCTGCTGGTGAACGCGCCCGAGGCCGAGCGGCGCAGCTTCAATCATACCGTCGAGGTCTTCACCGCCGGCGCGCCGCCGCCCGCCGCCATCCTGGCCGCCGTGGAGCCGCTGGGGTTCAACGTGACCCAGGTCTACGGGCTGACCGAAACCTACGGGCCCATCACCGAGTGCCTCTGGGACAGCGCCCGCTGGGACGGGCTCGCGCAGAAGGACCGCGCCGCCATCAAGGCCCGCACCGGGGTTGCCATGCCCACCGCCGAGGAGGTGACGGTGATGGACGAATTCATGAGCCAGACCCCGATGGACGCCGAAACCCCCGGCGAGATCATGATGCGCGGCAACATGGTGATGAAGGGCTATTACAAGAACCCCGAGGCCAGCGAAAAGGCCTTCAGCGGCGGCTACTTCCACAGCGAAGACATCGCCATCCAGCACCCCGACGGCTACATCCAGATCACCGACCGTGCCAAGGACATCATCATCTCCGGCGGCGAAAACGTGTCATCGGTCGAGGTCGAGGGCGTGCTGATGCACCACCCGGCGGTGCTGCTCTGCGCCGTGGTGGCGAAACCGGACGAGAAATGGGGCGAGGTGCCCTGCGCCTATGTCGAGCTGAAACCGGGGGCGGAGGTGACGGAGGAGGAGCTGATCGCCCACTGCCGCGCCTCGCTGGCGGGCTTCAAGACCCCCAAGCACGTGGTCTTCCACGAGTTGCCGAAGACGCCCACGGGGAAGATCCAGAAGTTCGAGTTGAGGAAACATGCGAAGGAGTGGTCGGCGGGGTGAGGCCCCGCTCGAGACCCGGAGCAAACGGAACAGACCGCCTCAATCCACCCGGCGCACCTGCAACTGGTTGCCCGATCCGCGGCGGGTTTCCAGCACGGCGATCTTGCCCACCAAATCGGAGAACTTGCGAAACCCGTAGGTCCGCACGTCGAAGTCGGGGTTGGCGGTCGTCACCTGCTGACCCAATGGCCCGAGGGCATACCAGTCGTCCTCGGTCTCCAGCGCGTCCATCGCGCGGAAGATCATGTCGCGGGCCTCGTTCAGCCTGTCGCCGCCCTTCGCGGCCTGCTTCTGCTGCGGCGCGCCTTCGATCTTTTCGAGGTTCTCCAGAAAGATGAACCGCTTGCAGGCCTTGCGGAAGGCCTCGGGCGTCTTCTGGGCGCCGATGCCGAACACGTCGTAGCCCTGTTCGCGGATGCGGCTCGCGAGGCGGGTGAAGTCGCTGTCGGAACTGACGAGGATGAACCCGTCGAACCGGCCGGTGTGCAGCAGGTCCATGCAGTCGATCACCAGCGCGATGTCGGAGGCGTTCTTGCCCACGGTGTTCGCCGGCTGGTGGTGCGGCACCAGGCCGAACTCGGCCTGCACCTTGGCCCAGCCGTTCATCTGGCTGGAGGAGAAATCGCCGTAGACCCGCCGGACACTCGCCTCGCCCATGCCCGCGATCTCGTCGAAGATCGCCTTGGTCCATTTGGGAGAGGTGTTGTCGGCGTCGATCAGGACGGCGAGGAGGGGTGTGTTGTTCTTGTTATCCATGTGCCACTACCTAGGCCTTCGCCGCGCGCTTTGAAAGCGACTCTGCCAGATATTCCCAGACCACGCGGATCCGGTGCGCGGAGTGCAGCTCGGAATGTGCCACCAGCCAGACCGGCACGGTCATGAAGGTGAAATCCGGCAGCACCGGCTCAATCCCCTCGCCCAGCAGCACCTCCTCCCGCGCCATGATCCCGATCCCCAGGCCCTGCCGCAGCAGCTCCCAGTAGGCCAGGCCATTGTCGGCGACCACGCGCACACGCTCGCGCGGCACCTCGATGCCCTTTGCGGCAAGGTATTCGAGCATCATCTCCGCGTCGGAATGGCCCACCCAATCGTGCCTCGAAAGCTCGGCAAGGCTCTCCGGCCGCCCCGCCCTTTCGAGGTAGGCGGTGGCGGCATAGAACGTCGCCCGCTGCTCCGCGACCAGCCGCCCGATCAGCTCCGGCTCCGTCGGGCGCACGTGACGCAAGGCGATATCGGCCTCGCGCCGGGTCAGGTCCGACAGGCTGTTCGAGGAGACCAGCTCGATCTGCAACTCCGGCGCACTTCGCACCAGCTTCGCGATGATCGGCGGCAACACCCGCGCCGCCATCATGTCGGCCGCCGAAATCACGACCCGACCCTTCAGGCCCTGTGCCTGCCCGGCGGCCACCATCGCCACATGGCCGGCGCTCTCTTCCATGCTGCGCAGGTGCGGCAGCAGTTGGCGGCCCGCATCGGTAAGCTGCAAGCTGCGCCCGGCCCGCTCGAAGAGCGTGACCCCAAGCGCCTCCTCCAATCCGCTTACCTGCCGCCCGAGTGTCGGCTGTGTCTGTCCGAGCCTGCGGGCGGCGGCCGAAAGAGAGCCTTCCTCTGCCGCCGCCAGAAAGGCACGCGCCTGGTTCCAGTCAAAGGAGGCGGCAGGGGGTTTCATGCACTTATGCATAGATCAAATGCGAATTCAGGCAATTCTTATGTGATCCGCGTTTGGCTACATCTCTTGCCAGCCGATCGACCTCACGGAGCCCGAAATGAAAGACGCAGACTTCTGGAACAAGGTTGCCCCCCGTTACGCGGCCCGCCCGATCACCGACGAGGCGGCCTATGCCACCACGCTCGAGCGCACCGCGAGCTACCTCGGCACCGATGCCCAGGTGCTCGAGGCCGGCGCAGGCACCGGCACCACCGCCCGCCGCCTCTCGCCCCACGCGGGGCGGATCGTGGCCACCGACATCTCCGATGGCCTGCTCGAGATCGCCCGAAGCCGGATCGAGGCCGACGATCTCACCAACATCTCGTTGGAGCAGACCGGAATCGAGGCCCTGCCGGAGGGCCAGTTCGATGCCGCCATCGCCTTCAACCTCCTGCATCTCGTGCCCGACCCCGCCGCCGCCGTCGCCAGCCTCGCCGCCCGAGTCAGGCCCGACGGATACGTCATCACCAAGACCACGGCGCTGAACCGCATGTGGTATCTGCGTCCGCTCATCGGCGCGATGCGTCTCGTCGGAAAAGCCCCCAAGGTGCGGTTCTTCAGCGTCGGTGAGATTGACGCGCTGCACGAGGCCGCCGGGCTGACCATTGTCGAAACCGGCAATTACCCGGCCAAGCCGCCCGCTCGCTTCGTGGTGGCGCGCAAGGGCTAGTCGCCGGAGAGCTCGTCGAGCAGACGGGTGAGAAGCAGCGCCCCGCCCGCGATCACCATCGAGCGCCCGAGCGAGACCGAGAGGTTGTCGGGTGACACGCGCCGCAGCCCGTCTCTGCCCTTGCGGGCCGCACGACGGAAGAGGCTGCGGCTGGGGTTGCCGTCGAGCGGGACCGGGTCGGGAAAGTCGAGCGCATGGGGCCGGGCCCGCCAGAGCAGCGCACCGGCGGCGACGAGGCCGGCGGCGACCGCCACGGGCACGAGGCGATCGGCCTGACGTTCGGTGGGCAGGAGGTCGGCAGGGAAGGCGGGCTTGGTGTTCATCGGCAGGTCTCCTTTGAAGAAGAACCGCGCCGCGCCCGCCAAGGTTCCGTCAGGGGCCTGCACGCTCACCCCGGGCAGGAGGCCTCTCCCCCAAGCACCGCCGCAAAACCCTCGGCCTTCTCCGGCGCAACCTGCGAGATCACCACGTTCCGGCCCTGGATCGGCTCCGCGATCCGAGGCCGCGCAACCTCTTCGTCACAGATCGAAAGCACCACTTCCTCGCCCACATGGGCGGCGGTCAAACCACCAAGACGTTCTGACAGATCGGGACTTATCCCAATACTCAGGCCTGGCGGAAAACTTTCCATGATCGCGACGCTCTCGATGTCACCCGCGGTGGCCAGGACCACATCCGCCCCCGCAGCGAACGCCAGCACCGGCTCCCCGGACGACACCGGGGAGCAGGCAGCCAGCATCGCCGACAGCGCCGCGACGCGGATCAATATTCCACCACGGCGCGAATGGACTTGCCCGCGTGCATCAGCTCGAAACCTTCGTTGATGTTGTCGAGCGTCAGCTTGTGGGTGATCATCGGGTCGATCTCGATCTTGCCGTCCATGTACCAATCCACGAACTTCGGCACATCGGTCCGCCCCTTGGCGCCGCCAAAGGCCGTGCCCTTCCAGACCCGGCCAGTGACAAGCTGGAACGGCCGGGTAGAAATCTCGGCCCCGGCAGGCGCCACGCCGATGATGACGCTGACGCCCCAGCCGCGGTGGGAGCACTCCAGAGCGTCGCGCATCACCTTCACATTGCCGGTGGCATCAAAGGAATAGTCCACGCCGCCGATCTGGTCGAAATCGGTCTTGGTGATGTCGACGATCGCCTGAACCGTGTTCTCCACCTTCGAGGGGTTCACGAAATGGGTCATGCCGAACTTCTTCGCCATCTCGGCCTTGGCGTCGTTCAAGTCGACCCCGATGATCTTGTCCGCGCCCGCCATCCGCAGGCCCTGGATCACGTTCAGCCCGATCCCGCCGAGGCCGAAGACCGCGGCTGTGGAGCCGATCTCCACACCCGCAGTGTTGATCACCGCACCGATGCCCGTGGTCACACCGCAGCCGATGTAGCAGATCTTGTCGAAGGGGGCGTCGTTGCGCACCTTGGCCAGCGCGATCTCGGGCATCACCGTGTGGTTCGCGAAGGTCGAGCAGCCCATGTAGTGATAGATCGGCGTGCCATCGAGCATCGAGAACCGCGTGGTGCCATCGGGCATCAGGCCCTGACCTTGCGTGTTGCGGATCGCGGTGCAGAGGTTTGTCTTGCCGCTCAGGCAGCTGGCGCATTGCCGGCATTCCGGCGTGTAGAGCGGGATGACATGGTCGCCCGGCTTCAGCGTGGTCACGCCTTCGCCGACCTCCAGCACCACGCCCGCGCCCTCGTGGCCCAGGATCGACGGAAACAGCCCCTCCGGATCGGCCCCCGACAATGTGAACTCGTCGGTGTGGCAGATGCCCGTGGCCTTGATCTCCACCAGAACCTCCCCGGCCTTCGGGCCTTCGAGGTTGACCTCCATCACCTCGAGCGGTTTGCCGGCTTCGAGGGCTACAGCCGCACGCGTTTTCATTTGCCAAATCTCCCGTTAATCTGTCCGGCGGAACCGTGGGGGAGTCTCCGCGCTTAATCAACCGGATATGGGAAGAAACACCCGATGAAAGCTCTGAAGGCCCTTGTTCTCCTGACTGCGCTCGCGGCGTGCCAGCCCCCGCTGGAAACCCCTCCGATCGACGACTCGCCGCTTCAGGACAATTCCGACAGCGGGCTGGTGGAGCGCGAGCCCGACATCTGCGGGGCCGCCGCCTACCGCGAGCGCGCCGTCGGCCAGCCCTCCAGCGTGATCCCCACACTCGGCGTGACCCGGCAGATCCGCGTCATCCCGCACGGCGGGATCGTGACGCAGGAGTACAGCCCCTACCGGATGAACTTCTATCTCGACGGCTCCGGCCTGATCACCCGCGTCTCCTGCGGCTGACATCTCCACGCGGGGAGCGGACTCGACTCCCCGCAAGGCTGCGGCTAATCTGGAACAAATCATGAACGTCGCTGCCTCATGCCCAACCGCCGAATCCTCTCGCTGTGGTTTCCCCGGCTTGCCGCCGAGCGGCTGATCCGTGTCGAGCCCGCGCTGGCCGACGCGCCGCTGGCGGTGGTGCGCGAAAGCGGCAATGTGGTGAGCCTCGCCTCGCTCTCCGTCGCCGCCTCCGCGGCGGGGCTTCGCCCCGGTCAACCCCTGCGCGATGCCCAGGCCGTCTGCCCCGATCTGGTCACCCGGCTGGAGCGGCCCGCCGTAGAGGCGGGGTTTCTCACCGTGCTGCGGCGCTGGGCGGGCAAGTTCTCCCCCTGGATCAGCGAAGCCCCGCCCGACGGGCTGGTGGTGGATATCTCCGGCTGCGCCCATCTCTTCGGTGGCGAGGCCGAACTGATGGAGGAGGCCGAGGCCGATTGCGCGCGACTCGGCCTCACGCTCTGCGCCGGCGTGGCCGACACCGTGGGCGCGGCCTGGGCGCTGGCGCGCTTCGCCGGGCAGGGGCCGGGCGCGCTGCGCTCGGGCGATGCCATCGACCAGGAGGCCTATGCCACCCGCGCCCGCGCGGTGAAACGGCGGCACTGGGAGCGCGGCGGGCCGGTGCCCGCAGGGGTCGACACCCTCGCGCCAAAGGGCCGCATCGCCGCCCCCGGCCAGGCGCGGGAGGCACTGGCGCCCCTGCCCATCGCCGCCCTGCGCCTGCCGGCAAGGACCGCCCAGCAGCTCGCCCGCCTCGGGCTCCGGCGCGTGGGCGAACTGGCCGACCAGCCCCGCGCCGCGCTGGCCCGCCGCTTCGGGGCCGACCTTGTGCTGCGGCTCGACCAGGCCTTCGGCACCGCGCCCGAGCCGGTCTCTCCCGCCCGGCCCGAACCGCGCTTCGCCGTCCGCCTCACCCTGCCCGAGCCGATCGGGCTGGAGGCCGACCTCGCCGCCGGGATCGACCGCCTGCTGCCCGCGCTGGAGACGCGCCTCAAGGCGCGCGGCATGGGCGCGCGGCAGCTCAGGCTGCACCTGCTGCGCTGCGACCACTCCTCCCAGGTGCTCGAACTAGGCCTCGCCCGCCCCTCCGCCGATCCCGACCGCCTGCGCCCGCTCCTGCGGATGAAGCTCGCCGAGGCCGAGGCAGGCGACGGGATCGACGCCATCCGCCTCGTCGCCACCGTCACCGAGCCGATCCACGCCACCCAGCACCGGGGCCATGCCGGGGCCAGTGCCGATGCGGGAGCCCGGCTGCAGAACGATACCGCGCTCGACGACCTGATCGGCCGACTCGGCGCACGGATCGGGCTGGAGCAGATCCACCGGCTCCACCCCGGCGACAGCCACCTGCCCGAGAAAGGCACCCAGCTCCGCGCCGCCGCCTGGTCGCCCCCCGCGACCGACTGGCCCGAACGGCCCGCCGCATCGCGCCCGCTCACCCTGTTCCTGCCCGAGTTCGTCACCCCTTCCGGCACGCCCGGCGCCACCCCCGCCGCCCTGCCGCTGGAGTTTCGCTGGCGCCGCCGCCGCTTTGCCACCGCCTCGGCCACCGGGCCCGAGCGGATCGCGCCCGAGTGGTGGCTCGACGAACAGGCCTGGCGCTCGGGTCAGCGCGACTACTGGCAGGTCGAAACCGCCTGCGGCGCAAGGCTGTGGCTGTTCTACGCCCATGGCGGCACGGTCACCGGCGGCTGGTTCTGCCACGGCAGCTTCGCCTGAACCTGATCCTGATCCTGAACGAAAAAGGCCCGCCGGACAAAGCCGGCGGGCGCTCTAGTCTGGCACCCCGATGGGGCGACTGGGTGGGGGCTATGATGCCACCCCACCGGGGTCGAGCCTGGGGCTCGTTGCGTAAGGCCCTTCATGCCGAAGGATCGCGGCGGCGTGACGAAACGGCGACGTCGGGGCGGCGGCGTTTTCGCGGCAATTTGGCGGCGCTTGATTTCGCGCCCGCTTCACCCCACTCTCTGTTTCATGAACGTGCAGTCGCCCACGCCCTTTCCCGGGCAACGCGCAAACGAACAGGTCGCCTTCCAGCGGCCCGAACTCTCGCTCATTCTGGGCCTTTACGGGCGCTTCGTCGCCGCCGGCGAATGGCGTGACTACGGCATCTCCTGCCTGCGCGACGTGGCGGTGTTCTCGATCTTCCGACGCACCGCCGAGCACCCGATCTACCGCATCGAGAAGCGCCCGCGCCTGCGCGGCCGGCAAGGCATGTATGCCGTGATCGGCATGGACGGCCAGGTGCTGAAGCGCGGGCATGATCTGCGCACGGTGCTCGGGGTGCTCGAGCGCAAGCTGATCCGCGCCGTCGAGTAGCCTCCGCCGCCCCGTGCCCGCCCTCCTCGTCCTCGCCCTGCTGGCGCTCGCCGCCCTGGCCTATGGCCTGCACCGCCTGCGCCGCCGCCGTGCGCGGGCGCTTCTGCTGCAAAGCCCGCTCGCCCCCGCCCACCGCGAGATCGTCGCGGCGAAGGTGCCCATCACCCGCCGCCTGCCTGCCGATCTGGCGCGGGTCCTCGAAGGCCGGATCAACCTCTTTCTCGACCAGGTCGAGTTCATCGGGCGCGGCGGGCTGGAGGTGACCGACGAGATGCGCCTCTCCATCGCCGCGCAGGCCTGCCTGCTCGTGGTCAACACCGACACATGGTACGTGAACCTGCGCACGATCCTGGTCTACCCCGGCGCCTTCAAGTCACGCCGCCAAAGCCACAACGGCTTCGTCGTGACCGAGCATGAAACGGTCCGCACCGGCGAGAGCTGGGCACGCGGGCCGGTGATCCTGAGCTGGGCACATTCCGAGGCCGGCGCGGCCGATGACAGCGACGGCCAAAACGTCGTGCTGCACGAGTTCGCCCACCAGGTCGATGACCTGTCGGGCCGTGCCGATGGTGCCCCGGTCATGGCCCCGGGCCAGAGCTTTGCGCAGTGGGCGCGCGTCTTCACCGGAGCCTACGAGCGCCTATGCGAACGCACCGCACGCGGCGAACGCGGGGTGATCGACCCCTATGGCTGCGAGGGTCACGAGGAGTTCTTCGCCGTGGCCGTCGAGGTCTTCTTCGAACAACCCGCCGCCCTGCGCGACGAGGAACCGGAGGTCTACGCCCAGCTCTCCACGCTCTTCAACCTGAACCCGGTGGAGTGGCGCTAGACCCTGCGGCGCGAGCGCAGCGGGTGCCCCGACGCCTCGATCCGCCTGAGGGCCTCCGCGAGAGGCTCGATCACCGTGCTCATGTAGTGCCCGGTCGCATGAATGAGCCGGTCGGCATCCAGCGCCATCGCCACATGGCCCTTCCAGAAAAACAGGTCGCCGGGCTCCACGGGCGCATCGAGCGGCAGGTCCGCCCCCACTGCCTCCTCCTGCATGTCGCTGTCTCCGGGGCAATCGTGCCCTTCCGCCCAAAGCGCGGCCTGCACCAGCCCCGAGCAGTCGATGCCCGCGCCCGAGTTGCCGCCCCAGAGGTAGGGCGTGCCGAGAAAGAGCTGTGCCACCTCCCGCCGGTCGGTGCGTGTGCCGATCTCCACGAGGTGCTGGCGCGGGATGAACCCCAGCGGCGTCTGCCACAGCTCGCCCTCCTGCCCCGTCACCACCACCTGCGCCCCGAAGGAAAGCGAGGCCCTCTCGCGGGTCTTGATCGAGGGCTCCGGGTAAAGGTGGCTCTGGCGGGCCGCCACGCGGTGGGTCGGCGCCACCACCGGCCCGAGGTCGTCCTGCGCCACGTAGCCCACGTAGCCATCCGCGGCGGATTGCACGAAGGCCGCGTTGCCGATCCGTTCGTAGATCACCACCCGCGCGCCCATCAGCAGCTGCCGCTCGCGATCGCCCGCCGGGTCGCGGCAGATGTCAGTGACAGGCGCGGTCACGCAGGCCGCCTCGCCCTCCACATAGGCCTCCGCCTCCACCAGCCCCTTCAGGGCGGCGGCGGCAACGCGGGAGTTGGCCGGGGTGAGCCTGCGGTCGAGTTTCATTTCAGCACCTTCGGCAGCGCAGCGAGCAGCGCCCGCGCGCCCATGCCGACGCCCCCCTTGGGCCGCCCCGGCGCGGCGGAGGGCTGCCAGCCGTAGATGTCGAAATGGGTGTAATCCGCGCCCTCCGGCACGAAGCGGCGGAGAAAGAGCGCGGCGGTGATCGACCCGGCCAGGCCGCCCTTCGGCGCGTTGTCGAGGTCGGCGATGCCCGGCTCGATGCGCGGCTCGTAGGGCGCGTGGAACGGCAGCCGCCAGACCGGGTCCGCCACCTCCGCGCCCGCCTCGCCGAGCGCCGTTGCCAGCGCCTCGTTGCCGGTGAAGAAGGGCGCAAGATCATCGCCCACCGCCACCCGCGCCGCGCCCGTCAGCGTGGCAAAGCTCACGATCATGTCGGGGCTCTTCTCGCCCGCCAGCGTCAGCGCATCGGCCAGCACCAGCCGGCCTTCGGCGTCGGTGTTGTTGATCTCCACCGTCAGCCCCTTGCGGCTCGTCAAGATGTCCTGCGGCCGGAAGCTGTTGGAAGAAACCGAGTTCTCCACCGCCGGAACCAGCACTCGGAGCCGCAGCTTGAGCCCCAGCGCCATGATCATTCGCGCCAGGCCCATCACGGTCGCCGCGCCGCCCATGTCCTTCTTCATGAGGCCCATGGAGGACGCGGGCTTCAGGTCGAGCCCCCCGGTATCGAAGCACACGCCCTTGCCGACGAGCGTGAGCGCGGGCCCCGCCTCGCCCCAGCGCAGCTCCAGCAGGCGCGGCGCCTCGGCGCTGGCCCGGCCCACCGCGTGGATCATCGGAAAGTTCTGCACCAGCAGGTCGTCGCCCCGGACCGCGCTCGCCTGCGCGCCATGCTCGGCGGCCAGCGCAAAGAAGGCATCCTCCAGCGCCTCCGGCCCCATGTCGGAGGTCGGCGTATTGATGAGATCACGGGTCAGAAACTCACCCGCTGCGATGGCCTCGAGCCGTGCCGCGTCCACCCCCTCCGGGCAGACCAGCCGCGCCGCCACCGCCGGACCCTCGACATAACGGGTGAATCGGTAAGAGCCAAAGAGCCAGCCCAGCGCCGCCTCCTCTGCCTCGCGCGCGCTCCAGTCGCCGGCGAGCGCGTAGATGCCCTCGGGCAGCCGGCCCGGCAGGTCGCCGGTCACCAGGCGGCGCCGGTCCCGCGTGGCCGTGCTTCCCAGCCCGAGCAGCACCGCGCCGAGCCCCTCCGCACCCGGCACGAGACAGACCTCTCCCGCCCCCGCCTTGAAGGCCGTGGCCTTGGCCCAGGCGGCCTCGGCGCCGGTCAGGCCCTCGAGCCCCTCGGGGCCGACGGCCCGGATCGGGCAGGCCTCTGCATCGGAGGGGGCGAATTGCGGCAGGGGGGTGGGGTACATATGCGCTCCGTCTGGCGGTTTGGCCGCCAGACTAGAACATGCCCGCCGCCGCCGGAAGCCCGGCTAGACCGAGAGATCCTGCGTGTCCCAGACCTCGGTGAGCGACCGGTCCGCGATCCGGCCGAGCCGGGCCAGCGTGGCCGAAATCGCTGGAAAATCCAGTGCCTTGGCCGAGCGCACGACATCGCCCGCCACCCGGGCGAGGCCCACCATGCCGATCTGTTCGGCAATCGCGATCAGCCCGCGTGCGAGCCGCGCCACGCCGTCCCAGTCCTGGGCGCGGAAGCGCGCGTCCACATCCGCCAGCCGCACCGCCAGCTCCTCCATCGCACGGCAGACCACGTCTTCCGCCCCCTGGTCGCCCAACTGGTAGTAGAGCGAGCCCAGCCGATCGGGATCGAGTCGGATTTCATCTTCAACTTGCAATACGGATACCTGCGCCATCTCTCGCACCTCTCAGAAGCCCCCGATTTACCCGGGGCGGAAGATGGCCCGAACGGCTGAAGATTCCGTTATCCGGCGCGTGCTGCATCGCCTCAATTTGCATCGAACGGCGGTCAATCGGCCCGTCCCTTGGCCGCCTCCGCCTCGCCGTGCCGCGCCTTGCACCCGGCGTTTCCCTTTTCCCCGTCGCCGGGATGTGGTTTAGAAACCCCAAACGTCAGGAGGGGCACTGCCATGGAACGGCTCGTCAAACCGCTGCCGGCTTATCTCGTCGGGCGCTACCAGGGATGGAAGGCAACAAGCTACGAAGAGAACAAGAGCTGGTATCGCCGGCTCGCCGACGAGGGCCAGCGACCGCCGATGATGGTGATCGCCTGCTGCGACAGCCGGGTGAACGTGAACGAGATGTTCGGCGCCCAGACCGGCGACATCTTCCTGCACCGCAACATCGCAAACCTCGTGCCGCCCTACGAGCCCGACGGCGACCCCCACGGCACCTCCGCGGCCATCGAATATGCCGTGACCGTGCTCAAGGTCGCGCATCTGATCGTGGTGGGCCATTCCAACTGCGGCGGCGTCGCGGGCTGCCTCGACATGTGCGCAGGCAAGATGCCGGAACTCGAAGAGAAGAGCAGCTTCATCGGGCGCTGGCTCGATATCCTCCGCCCCGGCTACGAGCGGGTGAAGGACATGACCGACCCCGACGAGCAGAAGCGGGCGCTGGAACGCGAGGCGGTTGTCGAATCGCTGAGCAACCTGATCGGCTTTCCCTTCGTCCAGAGCGCCATCGAGGCCGAGGAGCTCAGCCTGCACGGGCTGTGGTTCGACATCCGCGAAGGCGCGCTCGAGGGCTACAACCCCCAGGCCAAGGGCTTCGAGCCGGTCTGACACGTCGACGCCACGATTTCGCTGCGCGATAAACCGGGCATTAACCGGCTTGGGGGCAATGTGCGGGCCATGAAACAGCCCGCCATGAACCTCACCCTCCGGATGCCCCTGAAGCTCCTCAACAAGGCCAATCGCGCAGCCCGCGCGGCGGACCAGACCCTTGCCGAGTTTCTTCGGCAAGCCATCCTCTCCCAGCTCGGCGAGGCACCCAAGGTGCCGCCCGCCGTGGTCGACAAGCGCCGCGCCCTGGCCCAGGCCATCGAGGATTCCGTCACCTGGCCCGGCTTGCAGGCCCGGTTGCGCAAGCTCGGCTACGTGCTCCGCGCCCCGGGCGAGAATGGGCGCACCGGCCAGCCCCCGCTGATCCTCTGCACCTGGCCGGAGGAAAAGCCGTTGGTCCCGCTGACCCGTCTCGGCGTGAGCCGCGAGGATCTGACGATCAAGTTCGCCAGCCACTTCCCCGGCCGCCCGATGGAACAGCGCGAGAAGGCAGCACAGACCGGCGCTGAAAGGCGCGCCGCCTGAGCGCCGCCCCGCAAACCGGGGGGCCGAGGCAGATCTGCCCCGGCCCCTCCGGCCTTCAGATCTCCGCTTACGGGTACCAGAACAGGTCGGACCCGCTAGGCCAGTCCAGCGTCACGTCGATCCGCACCAGCTTCTTCTCGCCCGGCGCGAGGCTCATGTCCCACTCGCCCACGCCCCGCTTCTTCTCCCAGTCCTCACGGGTGGGTGACGGGCGCGCGGTAACGTCCACCTCGAGATCCTCCTGCTCCGAATAAGGCAGCGCGTAAAGCGCGGTCAGCTCCACCGCCTCGTCGCTCAGGTTCTCTACCGTGAACTCCATCGCCTGCTCGCGGGTGTTCGAGCGGCTGACGATCCCCTTGTCGCCGGTGTCGTTGTTCAGCAGCTTCCATTCCAGCCGCACCGCTTCGAGCGGCCCGAAGGAGAGCTTCTCCTCCGCCCCCGCCGGAATGAGCGGCACCGAGTTGCGGCCCACGAACACCCCGTCACGGTAGACAGAGGCCTCACCCGGCAGGATCGGCTCCGGCAGCGTGTTGCGCAGCTCTGCCAGCAGAAAGGCCGTCTGGTCGGTGCGTGGCGAAGCGATGATTTTCTCCTCGGCCTCCAGCGTCACCGTGTCGAGCGCCAGTTGCAGACCCTCGCCGCCGTCCGGGGCCAGAGTCACCCTGCGCGGATAGTCGTAGGTCACCGCAAGGCCCTCCACCTTCAGCCCGGCGACGATCGGGGTCGCCACCTCGACCATCGGCTCTTCCATCACCTCGGACTCCCGCGCCACGCTGGCGGTGTCGTAGGAGGCTCCCGCCGAGGCGCGGCCCTTGTAGGCGGCGGCCCCCATCTGGGCGAGGTTGGGCACCGGCTCCGTCGGCACGATCCCGGCAAAGGGGTCGGCGGTCGAGAGCACAAGCTCTATCCCGTCCCAGAGCTCGCCGGTATACTGCTGCACCACCGCCTTGCGGTCGATGGCGACCGACGCATCCTCGCCTCGGGTCAGCCGCAGGTCATAGTCCGGCCGCCAGGCCGCCGCGCCGTCGAGGTAGACCACCTCCAGCACCACCTCCTGCGGCGCGTCGAGTTCGAGCGAAACCGCCAGCATGTCGATCGGGCCGGCCGGCGGTGTGAGGCGCGCCAGGTCGGATTGCGCCTGCGCCAGCGCCGTCTTCAGGTCGGCCATCTCCTCGGCGAGCCCGCGCAGCGCCTCCTGGGTCTGCTGCTTCTCGAGCTGGGCCGCCGCCGTCTCCGAGCCGATCAACCCCGCCGCCGCGCGCAGCGCCTCGGGGTCGATCGCATCCAGCGCGCCGCCCTTCACCGAGCCCAGAAACTCCAGCCGCGCGTTGGCCGCGTCCAGCGCCACCTGCGCGCTGGCGATCTCGTCGGCCTTGGCCGTCACCGCGTCTTCCGCCGCCTCGACCCGCGCGCGCCCCTCGGCCTGCGCCGGGGAGTAGACGGTTTCGGCGTCGGTCACATAGCCGGTCAGCAACTGGGTCGCCCCCAGCGCAATCCCGCCCGAGGCCAGAATGCGCGGCGGCCCGTAATTCATCATCCCCTGCCGAACCGGAAACAGCAGCCGGTGCGCGCCCGCAGGCACCTCGGCCCGCACCGTGCGGGTCACCGTGGCGCCCTGGGGATAGACGGTCGCCCCCGTCACCGGCGCGGCGGCCTGAAAGTCGGCCGCCATCAGTGCTACGGGCAGGGTGGTCAGGGCCGTGGCCCAAAGCAACGTCTTCATGCGTAAAGAACCTCGTTTTCAAATGCCTTCGGCCCGGAGTCTCTGCCTCCGGCTGCGTGAAAGCAAGTTGCGTTTCCCGGCGCTTTCGGGCGCCGTTCACGAGGTAGGACGCAAGCCAAGGGCCGATCCTTGGACCGGCCCTCAAAAAATTTTTAGGTGTTGGAAGGCTGCGCCGTCACGGCGCGCCGCCTTAGCCCTTTTTCAGGATCCGCTGGCCGTAGAGCTCGGCGATCTGTACCGCGTTCAGCGCCGCGCCCTTGCGCAGGTTGTCGCTCACGCACCAGAAGTTCAGGCCGTTCTCCACCGTCGAGTCCTGACGGATGCGGCTGATGAAGGTGGCAAAATCGCCCACACATTCCACCGGCGTGGTGTAGCCACCCGGTTCGCGCTTGTCGACGACGAGGATCCCCGGCGCCTCGCGCAGGATGTCGCGGGCTTCGTCCTCATCCAGGAACTCCTCGGTCTCGACGTTGACCGCTTCGGAATGGCCCACGAAAACCGGCACCCGCACGCAGGTCGCGGTGACCTTGATCGAGGGGTCGATGATCTTCTTGGTCTCCACGACCATCTTCCACTCTTCCTTGGTCGACCCGTCTTCCATGAAAACGTCGATCTGCGGGATCACGTTGAAGGCGATCTGCTTCTGGAACTTCGAAGGCGCCCTCTCCTGGCCCGGCACATACATGCCCTTGGTCTGGTCCCAGAGCTCGTCCATGCCGTCCTTGCCGGCGCCCGAGACCGACTGGTAGGTGCTCACCACCACCCGCTTGATCTTCGCGCGGTCGTGCAGCGGCTTCAGCGCCACCACCATCTGCGCCGTGGAGCAGTTGGGGTTGGCGATGATCATCTTGTTCTTGTAGCCCTCGATGGCGTCGGCGTTCACCTCCGGCACGATCAGCGGGATCTCCGGGTCGTAGCGGTAGAGCGAGGAGTTGTCGATCACCAGGCAGCCGGCCTTGGCCGCGGCGGGAGCATAGGTCTTGGTCGCATCCGACCCGATGGCGAAGAGCGCAATGTCCCAGCCGGCGAAATCGAAGGTGTCGAGATCCTTGGTCTTCAGGGTCTTGTCGCCGAACGAAACCTCTGTGCCGAGAGATTTGCGGCTCGCAAGCGCGACAATCTCGTCAACGGGGAACTGGCGCTCGGCCAGGATGTTCAGCATTTCGCGGCCCACATTGCCCGTGGCGCCGGCGACGACGACGCGATAGCCCATAAGGGTCTCCTTTGGTTGCACGATGCGGGGCCATATAGGGTTTATGCGCGCGTTTAAAGGGCAAAGCCGCGCGTGAAGCACCGGGGTTGCCAATTCCCGCGTGCTGCCTACGATCCCTTCGCAACCGCAGCACGACCGAACCAGCACCGGAGTCCCCATGACCGATCTTTCCGCATTCAAGGCCTACGACATCCGCGGCCAGATCGGCGTCAACCTCGATGTGGCCCTCGCCCGCAAGATCGGCCGGGCCTTTGCCGAGGTGATGGGCTGCAAGACCGCCGTCATCGGGCGCGACATCCGCCCCTCCTCGCCCGAGATCACCGCGGCGCTGACCGAGGGTCTGATCGCCGGGGGCGTGGATGTGACAGACATCGGCCTTGTCGGCACAGAGGAGGTCTACTTTGCCACCTCCCACCTCGGCGCCGATGGCGGCCTGATGGTGACCGCCTCGCACAACCCGATCGACTACAACGGCATCAAGATGGTGGGCGAGGGCTCCCGCCCGCTCACCGCCGATGGCGAGATGGAACAGCTCAAGCAGCTCTGCGCCGGCTCCGACCTGCCCGACGCCGCCAGGCCCGGCACCCGCACCGAGGCCGACACCCGCGATGCCTATGCCGACAAGATCGTCAGCTTTCTTGACCTGTCGGCGCTGAAGCCGCTGAAAATTCTGGTCAATGCAGGCAACGGCGTGGCCGGCCCGACCTTCGATGCCATCGCCGCCAGGCTCTCTTCGGCCGGTGCCCCGCTCACCTTCGAGCGCATGCACCACACGCCCGATGCGACCTTTCCCAACGGCATCCCCAACCCGCTCCTCCCCGAGAACCAGCCTGCCACGGCCGACCGGGTCAAGGCCGCCGGTGCCGACATGGGCGTGGCCTGGGATGGCGATTTCGACCGCTGTTTCCTCTGCGACGAGGCCGGCAACTTTGTCGAGGGCGAGTTCGTGGTGGCGCTTCTGGCCAAGAGTTTTCTGGCCGCGCATCCCGGTGCCAAGATCGTCCATGACACCCGCGTGGCCTTCAACGCCCGCGAGGTGATCGCCGAGGCCGGCGGCGTGGCCGTGCCCTCGCCCTCCGGCCACTCGCTGATCAAGCGGCTGATGCGCGCCGAAGACGGCATCTACGGCGGCGAGATCTCGGCCCATCACTACTTCCGCGATTTCTTCTATTGCGACAGCGGCATGATCCCCTGGCTCATGATCGCCGCGCTGATGGGCACCGAGGGCAAGCCGCTCTCCGAGATGGTGGCGCAGATGCGCGCGGCCTATCCGTCATCGGGCGAGATCAACTTCCGCCTCAAGGATGCCGAGGCCGCCAAGGCTGCCTTCGAGGCCGCCTATGCGGGCGATCCGGGCGTGGTCGACGAAAGCCGCCTCGACGGGCTGTCGCTCGAGTTTGCCGACTGGCGGGTCAACCTGCGCTCGTCCAACACCGAGCCGGTCCTGCGCCTGAACGTGGAAACCCGCGGCGACCGTGCCCTGCTCGACGACAAGGTCGCCGAGATTTCCGCCCTGATCCGCGACACCGGCCAGCCCGCCTGATTCCGCTTCGGATTTTACCTGTTAAGCCCCGCTTCACCCGCCGCTGCTAAGCCGGTGACCGGGTGAAGACAGGTATCAAAGCGAGGGGCGCGGTATGTCTGCTGCCAACGATGTTCGTCCGATCATCATCAAGAAGAAGAAGATCATCGCCGCCGACGGGCACCACGGTGGCGCCTGGAAGGTGGCCTATGCCGATTTCGTGACCGCGATGATGGCCTTCTTCCTGCTGATGTGGCTGCTCAACGCCACCACCGAGAAGCAGCGCAAGGGCATCGCCGACTATTTCAACCCCAACGTCCCGCTCTCCCGCGTGTCGGGCGGGGGCGAGGGCGCCTTCGGCGGCGATTCCGTCTTTACCGAAGAGACCCTGCCCCAAACCGGCACCGGCGCGACCGAGGTCAACCCCACCGAGGAGAGCCAGGCCTCCGGCGAGGAGGGCGATCGGGACGGCGCGGCGCTCGAGGAGAGCCTCACCCAATCGGTCGATCTGACCGATATCGAGCAGGCGCTCATGGCCATGTCGGGCGAGAGCATGTCGGCCAGCGAGGCGCTGCGCCACATCGTCACCAAGGTCACCGACGAGGGGCTGATCGTCGAGGTCTTCGACATCGAGGGCGTGCCCCTCTTCGAGCCGGGCACCGACAGGCCCACCCGCATCATGACCGAGATCACCGCCATGCTGGCCCGCGTCTTCGACCTCGCCGCCAACCCGGTCGCGGTCAATGGCCACACCGCCTCCGAGCCGGTGGTGCGGGCCAACAACCCGGTCTGGCGTCTCTCGGCCGATCGCGCGGCGGCCGGCCATCGCCTGCTGGTCGAAGCCGGGCTGGAGGAGCAGCGCCTGCAACGGGTGTCGGGCTTCGCCGACCGCAAGCCGAGCGAGGGCAATCCCATGTCGATCCGCAACAACCGGCTCGAGTTCATCCTGCTGCGCACCGACATCTGATTGCGGCGCGAATGCGGCAAAACCGCTGGTATTTTATATGTTAGCCCTCCCTTAAGGACGCACCCCCATAGTGCCTGCAAGCAAGCTCCCAAGCAGCAGAAAGGCGCTTCTCATGACCATTTCTTCCTCGCTCAATGCGGGCGTGGCCGGCCTGGCGGCAAACGCCAGCCGGCTGGCAACGATCTCCGATAACATCGCCAACAGCGCCACCAATGGCTACAAGCGCGCCGTGGCCGACTTTCACGCCATGGTCATCACCTCCGGGCGCGGCACCTACTCTGCCGGTGGCGTGCGGGTGACCACCACGCGCTTCATCGACCAGCCCGGCGCCCTCCTGTCGACCGAGAACCCCACCGACCTCGCGGTGCGCGGCCGCGGCTTCCTGCCCGTCACCACCGAGGCCTCGCTGAACAACCTCACTGGCGACCGGCCGATGTATCTGGCCACCACAGGCTCCTTCCGCACCAATGCCGATGGCTACCTGGTCACGGAGTCGGGCCTCGTGCTCATGGGCTGGCCCGCCGATTCCGATGGCTCCATCCCCAACTACGCGCGCGACACCGCCGATGGCCTCGAGCCGATCCAGATCAACGTGAACCAGTTCGCCGGCGAACCGACGGAGAACATGCAGCTCGGCATGAACCTCCCCGCAACCGAAACCGATTTCGACGCCTCGGGCGACCCGCTCGACCTGTCGATCGAATATTTCGACAACCTCGGCACCTCCGAGTCGCTCACCATCACCTTCACACCCCAGATCCCCGGTTCCGGCTCGTCCAACACCTGGGACATGTCGATCACAGACAGCGCCTCGGGCGGTGCCGTGGTGGGCGAATACCAGCTCGTGTTCGATGACAGCCGCGGCTCCGGCGGCACCATCCAGTCGGTCACGCTGACCGGCGCGGGCGGCGCCTACGACGGCGTGACCGGCATTTTCACCATCACCGTCGATGGCGGCCCGATCGACATCAACATCGGCGCCATCGGCTCGGGCAACCTGATGACCCAGCTCTCCGACAGTTTCGCGCCCACCTCCATCAGCAAGGACGGCTCGCCCGTGGGCAACATGGTCTCGGTCGAGGTCGATGCCAACGGCTTCCTCTACGCCGCCTTCGACATCGGCATCACCCGCACCATCTACCAGATCCCTCTGGTCGACCTGCCCAACCCCAACGGGCTGCTTGCGCTCGACAACCAGACCTACCAGACCTCCAACGCCTCCGGCTCCTTCTTCCTCTGGGACGCCGCCGATGGCCCCACGGGCGACATCCTCAGTTACGCGCTCGAGGAGAGCGCCACCGATGTCGCCGGAGAGCTGACCGCGCTGATCCAGACCCAGCGCGCCTATTCCTCCAACGCCAAGGTCATCCAGACCGTCGACGAGATGCTGCAGGAAACCACCAACATCAAACGCTGAGGCGCTCTCGGCCAAGGCTAACCCAGGAGGCCTCCCATGACCCTCTCCGCTTCCATGTCGGCCGCGCTCTCGGGGCTGAACGCCACCAGGCGCCAGACCGATGTCATCAGCTCCAACATCGCCAACGCGCTGACCGAGGGCTACGGGCGGCGCAGCGTGGCCCTCTCCGTCCGGCCGCTGGGCGGCGTCGAGGTCGGGACGGTCCAGCGCAACGTCAACGAGCGCATCATCGGCGACCGGCGGCTCGCCCAGGCCGCCGCCGGCGAGGCCGACACCCGTGCCCAGGCCCTGCTCCGGATCGAGGGCCTGCTCGGCGCGCCCGACGAGGCCAGCTCCCTGACAGCCGCCTACGCCCGCTTCGAAGGGGCACTGATCGAGGCCTCCAGCCGGCCCGACGTGCCCGCCCGGCTCGATACCGTCGCGCGGGCCGGCGTGGCCCTCGCCGACCGCTTCGAGAGCATCTCCGACGGCCTCCAGGACCTGCGGCTCGAAGTCGATCAGCAGATCGCCCGCGAGGTGACCCGGCTCAACAGCTCGCTCCAGCAGATCGCCGAGCTGAACGCGCTGATCTTCAACTCCGGTTCCAATGGGCAGGATGCGGCCGCCCTGCAAGATCAGCGCCAGGTGCTCATCGACAGTGTTTCCGAGATCGTTCCGCTCCGGCAGGTCCAACGGGAGGGCGGCAAGGTGGCGCTCTTCACGCCCACCGGCGGCATCCTGCTCGAGGGCACCGCCGCCACCATCGGCTTCACGCCCGTGAACCTCATCACCCCCGACATGACACTCGCCTCGGGCGCCCTCTCCGGCCTCACCCTCAACGGCAATCCGGTCCGCACCGATGGCGACAACGCCCCCTTTGCGGGCGGTACGCTCCACGCCCTCTTCGCCCAGCGCGACGAGATCGCCGTCGAAGCTCAGGCCGGGCTCGACATGATGGCCCGCGACCTCGTCGAGCGCTTCCAGGATCCCGCGCTCGACACCACGCTCGCCCCGGGCGATGCGGGCCTCTTCACCGACGGCGGCGCGGCCTTTGTCTCCACCGATGAGGAGGGCCTGTCCGCCCGGCTCGAGTTCAACATCCTCGCCGACCCGGATCGCGGCGGCGACAGCTGGCGCCTGCGTGACGGGCTCGGTGCCGCGGTGACCGGCCCGGTCGGCAACGCCTCGCTGCTGCAGGCCGTCGCCGACCGCCTGAACGAGAGCCGCAGTTCCCCCTCCGCCGCCGCCACCGGCCTGTCCCGTTCCGCCTCCGGCCATGCCGCCGACTTCCTCTCCGGCCTCGCCGCCCGGCGGCAGAGCGGCGAGGTCGAGCTTGGCTACCAGATGGCGCGCTACGACACGCTCCTCGGCGCCGAACTGGCCGGCGGCGTGGATACCGACCGCGAACTGCAACAGCTGCTGATCGTCGAGCAGGCCTATGCCGCCAACGCCAAGGTCCTTCAGACGATCGACGAGATGATCCAGCGGATCATGGCCATCTGAAAGGGCTGACCACATGCTGAGACAACTGGGCTTCGGCGACCTCGCCCGCCTGCACTCGATGAACCGCTCCAACCACGACGCCAAGTCGGAGCTGACGCGCCTGACGCAGGAAATGGCGTCGGGCCGGAAGTCGAGCATTGCCGAGGCGGTGAAGGGCGATTTCGCCCCGATCACCAGCATCGAGATGAGCCTCGCCCGCAACAGCGCCTTCCGGACCGCCAGCACCGAGGCCGCCAGCTTCGCCTCGGTAATGCAGCACGCCTACCAGACCATCTCCGCCTTCGGGGCCGAATCCGCCTCCAACCTTCTCAACGCCAGCCAGGCGGCCCAGCCCGAGCTGATCGGCACCGCTGCGAAGGATACCGCCGCGCGGCTCCAGCCCGTGCTCGCCGCCCTGAACACCGAGTTCGGCGGCCGCAGCGTGTTTGCCGGCGAGGCGGTCAGCGGCCCTGCGGTGGCCGATGCCGCCACCCTGATGGCAGGGCTCACCGCCGCAACCGCGGTCGCCACCGACGTGGCCAGCCTGATGGCGGCCGTCGATGCCTGGTTCGACACGGGCGGCGGCTTCGAGAGCACCGTCTACCTCGGCTCCACAACCCCGCTCGACCCTGTCGACATCGGGCAGGAGGTTTCGGCCGACCTCGGCTTCACTGCATTCGACCCCGAGCTGCGCGCCACGCTGAAGGGCATCGCCCTGGCCGGGCTGGTCGGCGAAGGCGCCCTGGCCGGCGATGATGCCGCACGCGCCGAGCTGCTCCGGAACGCCGGCGAGATCCTGATCGAGGGCGAGTCCGGCCTGACCCGGCTCCAGGCCCGGCTCGGCACCGTCGAGGCGCTGATCGAGGAGGCCGACACCGCACGCGCCGCCGAGACCTCCGCTCTCACCGTCACCCGCTCCGGCCTGCTCGAAGTGGATCCCTACGAAACCGCCTCGCGCCTGCAACAGGTTCAGTTGCAGCTCGAAACCATCTACGCGGTGACTGCCCGAATGCAGTCCTTGAGCCTGGTGAATTACCTCTGATGTTTCGCACCCTCCTCGCCTGCCTTCTCGCGCTTGCCCTCGCCGGTGCTGCCTCTGCCACGCCCGTCCGCATCAAGGATCTCGTCGAGTTCGACGGGGTGCGCGGCAACGATCTCGTCGGCTACGGCCTGGTCGTCGGGCTCAACGGCTCGGGCGACGGGTTGCGCAACGCGCCCTTTACCGAGGAGATCATGCAGAACATGCTTGAGCGCCTCGGCGTCAACGTCACCGGCGAACAGTTCCGCCCAAAGAACGTGGCGGCCGTCTTCGTCACGGCCACCCTGCCGCCCTTCGCCCGCGCGGGCAGCCAGATCGACGTTACCGTCTCGGCCATCGGCGACGCCAAGAGCCTGCTCGGCGGAACCCTGGTGATGACCCCGCTCACCGCTGCCGACGGCCAGATCTACGCGGTGGCGCAGGGCACCATCATCGCGGGCGGCGCGACGGCCGAGGGCGATGGCGCCACGGTCACCCAGGGCGTGCCCACCGCCGGCACCGTCCCCTCCGGCGCCCGGGTCGAGCGCGAGGTGCCCTTCGACTTCACCCAGTTGCGCAGCATGCGGCTGGCGCTGCGCACGCAGGATTTCACGACCGCGAACCGGATCGAGACGGCGATCAACGCTGCTTTCGGTGCCCCCGTCGCCCGCATGCTCGATGCCGGCACCGTGCAGATCACCCTGTCGGGCAGTGGCACGCGCTCGCCGGCCCATATGGTGAGCCGGATCGAGAACATCGCCGTAGAGCCCCAGCGCCGCGCCATGGTCGTGGTCGACCAGCGCTCGGGCACGATCGTGATGGGCGAGGACGTGCGCATCAGCCGGGTCGCGGTGAGCCAGGGCAACCTGACGATCCGGATCGAGGAAAAGCCGATCGCCGTGCAGCCCAACCCCTTCGCCCCCGGCGAAACCGTGGTGCTGCCCAACACCACTGCCGAGATCAACGAAGAGCCTGGCATCGGTCTGGCCGAGGTCGCCGAGGGCACTTCGCTCTCCGAGGTCGTGGCCGGCCTCAATGCCCTGGGGGTCTCGCCGCGCGACATGATCGACATCCTCAAGAGCATCAAGGCCGCAGGGGCGCTCCACGCCGACTTCATTGTCCGGTGATCCGAGGGCCCGAGGATCGGTGCACTCGGGGCAGGCTTCGCTCGCGGCCCGAAGCCGCAGCGCCCCTTTTCCGGCCGCGGTGCCAGCGCTCCGCTTGCCAAAGCCACGCCCGGCCCTCGCCTCCCGCTGCGCCGCCGCTTCGCATCCACGGCAGGTTCGCCTTCAGGCAGGAAGGGCGCGCCAGCAGCCGCGGCGCTTCGGTCAACGCTCACGCTCAGCGGGCGGCACTCATCTGTCGCCTTGCGTCCCGCCGTTGTCTCCGGTCAGAAGTAGCTTCGGATCAACGCGCCCGAGATCAGCGCCCAGCCGTCGGCGACCACGAAGAAGGCCAGTTTGAAGGGCAGCGCGACGATCGCCGGCGGCACCATCATCATCCCCATCGACATGAGGACCGCCGCGACCACCAGGTCGATGATGAGGAAGGGCAGGAAGATCAGGAACCCGATCTGAAAGGCGCGCTCGACCTCGCTCAGCAAGAACGAGGGAACGAGCAGCGACAAGGGCGCCTCCCCCGGCGCGGGCCCTGCAACCGCACCGGGCCGCACCTCGCCCAATGTGCGCAACGTCTCAGGATCCACCCGCGCCGCCATGAACAGCCGGAACGGTGCCATCGTGTTGGCCAGGGCCTCCTCGAGCGGGAGCTGCGCATCGAGCAGCGGGCGAACGCCCGTGCGCCAGGCCTCCTGGAACACCGGGTCCATGATGAACCAGGTGAGGAACAGTGCCAGCGAGACGATCAGCATGTTGGGCGGCGACTGCTGCAGGCCGATGGCCTGGCGCAGGATCGAGAGCACGGTCACGATGAACGGAAAACAGGTGACCATCACCGCGATTCCGGGCACGAGGCTCAGGATGGTGATGAGCGCGAAGAGCCCGATCGTGTGGCTGGTGAATCCGCCTGCGCCGTCCCCCAGGTCTATCGTGATGTCCTGCGCGGCGAGTGGCGCCGCCAGGGTTGCGACCACGAGGGCAAGGCCGGCGGCACGCAACATCGGGCTCACAGCCCGCCCTTGAGGTCAGCCACCTCGGTCAGCCGCACGGCCAGCTGGCCCGGCTGGCCGTCTTCGGCCTCGGTCAGCTCGCCCCGCGCGATGAGCTTGTCGCCCACGTAAAGCTCCACCGGGTCCTCGACCCGCCGGTCGAGCGGCAAGACCGCGTCGGGCCCGAGCTTCAGCAGTTCGGAGACCCGCGGCCGGGCCTTGCCCACCGCGACGGTGATCTCCACCGGAACCTGGCTGAACGGGTTGCCTGCGGATTGTGCCTCTTCGGTCATGTCTCATCCTTCCCGGGTCGCCTGACCCTCAAAAAACCCTGCGACGACCTGGGCGATGCCCTCGAGCACCGCGTCGAGGTCGATGATCTCCTCGGCACTGGCAAACCGCAGCACCGCCTGGCCCGGCCCGAGGCTCGGTTCTTCGGCCAGCCGCACCGGGATGGTGGCCGCGCCCTGCAGAAGGGGCTCGATGCGCGCCATGTTCCCGGGCGCGACGGTCACCTCGACAGAGACTTCGCTGCGCGCCTGTACGGCCGCCTCGATCCGCTCCAAAATCGTGGGGCCGAGACTTCCGGCAAGGGTTCCGGGCAGCACCTTGGCGACGATCCCGGTGATCAGCGCGCGCATTTCGGCCAGCATCGCCCGGCGCGCCTCGTGATAGGTGAAGCTCATGTCGTCCAGCGCGCGGGCCAGGTCGGCCGCGATCGCCCGCTGCTCCTCGGCATGGGCGCGGGCGGCATCGTCCCAGCCCTCCCGGTAGCCCTTGTCGAAGGCCGCGAGCTGGGCCTCGGCCAGCGCGCCATCACCAGCCGGCTCGCGCGCCTTCTTCGGGGCACCGCTGAACTCTTCGAGGGTGATTCCGCCCTTGCTCACGCCCGGGCCTCCTCATCCTCTTCCATCCAGCTCTTCAGGATCTCGATGGTCTCGTCCTGGCGCTCCTCGATCATTTGCCGGAGTCGGGCCACCGGATCGCGGCCGTTGCCGCCGAACCCCTCCATTCCGGGCACCCCCGACACGTCGAAATCGTTCACCACGGCGAGGTCTGGCAGGTCCATGTCACTGTCGTCGATTTCGCCGGTGAGCGCGTCGGGCATCGCGATGTCGTCGAGATCGGCCCGGCCCGTTTCCGCCGGCGCACCGGGCGGCAGCGCCGCCACCGGGGTTTCGGGCGCGGGCAGCGCCCTGGCGGTCAGCGCGGGTTTGAGCACGAAGAGGCCGAGGCCGAGCGTGACCAGCGCCAGGATCGCGAGCTGGATCAGGGTCATGATGTTCAGCCGGTCCAGCAGCGAGCCACCTGCCATCGTGCCAACTTCCTCGACCGGCAGGAACTCCAGCGACTTGATGGTGATCTGGTCGCCCCGCTCCTCGTTGTACCCCACCGCGCTGGCCACCAGCTCGCGCAGGGCGCCGAGCTGCTCGTCGCTCCGGGCCGTCCAGATGGCGCTGCCACTGGCGTCCTCGCCGCGGATCCCGTCGACCAGAACGGCCACGGTGAGCCGTTTCACCGCACCCGGCGCGCGCAGCACTTCGCGTTGTGTTTCAGAGACTTCAAAGTTGGTGCGTTCCCGGGTCGTGCTCTCCTGGCTCTGGCTCTCGCCGCCGGCGCCAGCGGCCTCGCCATCGGGCAGGTTGGAGGCCACCGTCACGGCCGAGGGATTGGTGCCGCTGGCGCTGTTCGAGCGTTCCTCGGTTTCGGAGCTCACGGCCACCCGTCCATCCGGATCGAACCGGCGCTCGATGATCTGCTCCCGGTCGGTCTGGGTTTCGACCGATACTTCCACCACCGCGTTGCCGGGCCCGACATGGGCCTCGAGCAGCCGTTGCACGTTGCGCCGCAGCGCATCGGCGCGCTCGTCGCCCGCCGCATCGCCGAGGGCGTCGTCGGGCGCCACGACCGCGCCGCTGGTGCCGTCGATCACCGACACGCCTTCCGGCGTCAGCCCGGCGACGGCGCTGGCGATCAGGAACTTGAAGGCCTTCGCTTCGGCCGGCGTCACCCGTCCGCCCGTGGCCGTGACCGAGACCGAAGCGGAGGCGGCCTCGGTCCGGCCGAACCCTTGGCTCGCCGGGTTGGAGATATGCACCCGCGCGGCGCGGACGCGCGGCGAGGCCAGGATCGTGCGAGCCAATTCGCCCTCCTTCGCGCGCCAATAGGCGGCGTCGAACATCTGGCTGGTCGTGCCGAAGCCGGTGAGCCCGTCGAGAATTTCGTAGCCCTGCCCGCCGTTTGCCGGAAGGCCCTCGCCCGCGAGGGTCATCCGCAGCGCGTCGCGCCGGGCGCTGTCGACATAGATCGCACCGCCGCGCACCTCATAGGCCACGCCCTGCTGGTCGAGCGAGGTCACCACCTCGCCGGCGGCGGCCGGCTCGAGCCCGGCATAGAGCAGCGTCATCCCCGGTGCCGTCGCCATCCGGCTCAGGGCCAGCACCGCCGCAAACATCGCCAGGGTGGCAACCAGAACGGTGATTCGCCGCCGGGCGTCGAGGCCATTCCAGGTGTCCAAAAGGTTTTGCACGCGCATTCTCCGCCGACTCCGAGGTTTCTCCCCGGTGCCCCCTAGATCGCCCATCGGCCTTAACAATCGGTTAGCCACCTTCGGGCTATGAACGGATCGAGGGATTTGTTCAGGAGAACCGATGACATGGCCGAGCAAGAGGCTGCCGCGGACGCCGGTGAAGAGGCCGAAGCACCGAAGAAGAAGTCCAGGTTGCCGCTGATCCTGGGCGTGATTCTCATGCTGGGCGGTGGCGGCGGGGCCTTCTTTGCCACCTTCACGGGCCTGTTGGGCGGCGTACAGGGTGCAGACGAGATGCAGGAAGAGATCGCCGAGGCCGCGCCGCTGGAGCCCGTTGCCTTCGTGCCGCTCGACCCGATCATCATCGCCGTCCGGTCCGAGGGTCACGCTGCGCATCTGCGGTTCCGGGCCGAGCTCGAGGTTCAGCCCGGCAGGCAGGAGGAGGTCACACTGCTGATGCCGCGCATCCTTGACGTGCTCAACACCTACCTCCGCGCCGTCGAGGTGAGCGAGATCGAGCGCCCGAGCGCGCTGATGAGCCTGCGGGCGCAGATGCTGCGCCGCATACAGATCGTCACGGGGGAAGGCCGGGTGAAGGACCTGCTCGTGACCGAATTCGTGGTAAACTAGGAGAGTCCGATGCTGAACCTGATTGCAGATGTGCTGCTGGCCGCCGGAGCGATCGGGGCGGGCCTCTATTGCCTCGTCCTGTCGCGGCGGTTGTCGCGGTTCACCGATCTCGAGAGCGGGATGGGCGGCGCCGTCGCGGTGCTCTCGGTGCAGGTCGATGACCTGACCCGGGCGCTGGAGGAGGCGCGCAAGGCCTCTCGGGGGAGCCTGTCGCAGCTCACCGATCTGACCAAAAGGGCCGAGGACTCCGCCGCCCGGCTCGAGATCCTGCTGGCGTCGATGCACGACCTGCCCGACACGGCAGCCCAGCCCTCTGCGCGGCCCACCGTGACACGGCGGCGGCGCGCGGCCCGCAGCGAGGAACAGGAGGCAGCCTGATGGCCGGCAGGGGCAAACCGCGCAGGCGACTGCGCCAAAAGCTGGGCCGCGGGCTGCTGACCACGCTTGCCGCGCTGCTCCTCGCCTCGGCGACGCTGCGGCTGACCGGGGGCACCGGCGCGGCCCTGGCGCGCGAAGTGGCCAACCGGATGACCGGCGCGGAGCAGGCCGAGGCGCCTGTCGTGGCGGGCTGCGAACCTGAGCCCGAGATCGCCGCCCTTCTGGCCGCGCTCGGCGCCCGCGAGACCGCCGTCACCGCCCGCGAGGCCGCGGTATCTGACGAGTTGCTCGCGCTTGCGCGCGCGCGCGAGGAGGTGGCCCGCGAGATGGCCGTGCTGCGTGAGGCGGAGGCCCAGCTCGAAGAGACCCTGGCCCTGGCCGACGGTGCGGCCGAGAACGACCTCGCCCGGCTCACCCGCATGTACGAGGTCATGAAACCCAAGGAGGCCGCCGCGCTCTTCGAGGAGATGGACCCGGTCTTCGCCGCCGGGTTTCTTGGGCGGATGCAGCCTGAACGCGCCGCTGCCGTGCTCGCCGGCATGGAGCCGAAGGCGGCCTACCGGCTGTCGCTCATCCTCGCCGGTCGCAATGGCACCGTCCCGACCGAATAGGCGGCGACGGATCAGAGAAAATTAACTGCGGTCTGCCAGAAGGAGGGCGGGCAATGTCCCGGAAGGCAGCGCAAGGGCAAGCAGAGCATGATCGGAATTGTCGGCATCATCATCATCTTCGTGATGGTTTTCGGCGGCTATCTCGCCGCGGGCGGCAAGATGGGCATCATCATGAAGTCGCTGCCCTTCGAGCTGACGATGATCGGCGGGGCGGCGATCGGGGCCTTCGTCATTTCCAACGACATGGCCGCGATCAAGCACACGCTGAAGGACATCAAGAAGGTGTTCAAGGGTCCGCACTGGGACCACAGCGACTACAAGGATCTGCTCTGCCTGCTCTTCGAGCTGATCCGGCTCGCCCGGCAAAATCCCGTGGCGCTGGAAGAGCACATAGAGACTCCGGCCGAGAGCGCGATCATCTCCCGCTACCCCAAGATTCTCGCGGACAGCGAGGCGATCGAGATGATCTGCGATACCCTGCGCTCGGCCTCGATGAATTACGATGACCCGAACCAGGTGGAGGAGGTGCTTGAAAAGCGGATGTCTGCCAAATTGCACCACGCCATGCATTCCTCCCACGCCATGCAGACCATGGCCGACGGTCTGCCCGCCCTTGGCATCGTTGCTGCCGTGCTCGGCGTGATCAAGACGATGGGATCCATCGACCAGCCGCCCGAGATCCTCGGCAAGATGATCGGCGGGGCGCTGGTGGGCACGTTTCTGGGCGTGTTCCTCGCCTACGGCATCGTGGGGCCCTTCGCCTCCAAGATGAAGGCCGTGATCGAGGAAGACGCGCATTTCTACCAGCTCATCCGCGAGGTGCTGGTGGCCAACCTGCACCAGCATGCCACCAACATCTGCATCGAGGTCGGCCGCCAGAACACGCCCGGCCACAGCCGTCCCAGCTTCTCCGAGCTCGAGGAGGCGCTGAAGAACCTGAAGTCGGAGGCCGCATGACCCCGACAGGGTGGCTCCGCCTCTCGGTTCTCTGCGCCGGCCTCCTGACCGGGGCCGCCCTCCCGGCCGAGACCGTGCGTCTCCGGTCGGGCGAGCACGTCGGATTCACCAGGATCGCCCTCGTTCTGGGGCGCGAGAGCGCGTGGCGGGTCGGTCGCATCGAGGGCGGGTTCGGGCTCGAGCTGGACCGTCGCGATATCACCATCGACCTCTCCGGCGCCTTCGATCTGATTCCCCGCGACCGGATCCGCAACCTCGAGCATGACCCGACAAGCGGCCTGTTGCGCATCGCCACGGATTGCACCTGTCACGCCAAGGCCTTCGAGGCGGGTCGCAATGTCATCGTGGTCGATATCGTCGATGGGCCACCCCCCGTGCCGGACCGTTTCAATACCGCGCTCTTTCCGTCCGTGCCCGCGCCGGAGCCCTCTGCGGCAAGGCCACCCGCAGCCCCTGGCACCGAGCTTGCCGAGGGCGCTCTTCCCCCGCTCCACTCCGATGCCTTGAGGCGGCGCTATGACCGGCAGATCACCCTGCCCGGCGCCCGGGTCCGCGCGGCCGAGCCACCGCAGCCCCGGCAACCGGACGGTGGCGAGGCGCCGGTGACCGACCCGTTCAGGGAGGCGGCCGAGCGGCGGCGCATCGCGGAGATCGAGGCCGAACTGCTCAAGCAGCTGGCCCGCGCCGGTGCGCAAGGCATGGTCGAGCCAAACCCCCGGTATGGCGGCATCGAGGGAGAGGTTGCCCAGCCCGACGCCAGCACGCCGCCGAGCAATCACCCCGGCGAGAACGTGGATGCAATCACCGGCGTCGACCGCGCCGCGCCCGACGCCGCGCCGCCGCCCGAGGATGCCCGCGGGGCCTGCCTGGACCCGCGGCACTTCGATTTCCTCATCTCCGAGCCGGAGACCGCCCCGCATGACATGATCTCGGCCGCGCGTCAGGCCCTGCTGCAGGAGTTCGACGCCCCGAGCAGCCAGGCCGCCGAGGCGCTCGCGCGGGTCTATCTCTACCTCGGCTTCGGGGCCGAGGCGCGGCAGGTGGTCGAGGGGTATCTCGCCTCCTCCGATCTCGCGCCGCTCTACCTCGCCCTCGCCGCCGGCGTCGATGACATGCCCGGTCTTGCCGGGCAGGGGTTGACCGGCCAGATGGGGTGCCCCGGGCAGGCCAGCTTCTGGGCGCTGCTGGTCGGGCCGGTCCCCGCCGCCATTGCCCCGCAGACCGAGCGCGACATCGCCGCCACCGCGTCGGACCTGCCGCTTCACCTGCGCCAGCTTCTGGTGCCGCGCCTTGCCCAGCGCCTGCTTTCGCGCGGCCACGAGGAACTGGCGGCCACCCTCCGCGATGCCCTCTCGCGCGCCGACGGGGCGCATGGCACCGGGTTCCAGATGCTTCAGGCCGCCCTCGCCGAGCGCGGCGACGTGGCAGCGGGCGGCCACGGCAGCCCGTCCGGCGAGAGCACGCGCGCCGCCGAGGCGATTCTCGAGGGCGTGGCCGAGACCAACCGGGCCGAGGCGCCCGAGGCGCTCGTCGAGCTGATCCGCCTCGCCAACGCCGCGCAACGCCCCCTGCCGCCCGACCGCATTGCCCACGCCGAAGCCCTGATCTTCGAGCATCGCGGCACCGCGCTGGCCCGCACCCTCATGGTCGGGCTCGCCCCGGCGCTCGCGCGGGACGGCGCCTTTGCCGAGGCCTTCGCCAAGCTCGATGAGGCCGCGACCATCGCCTCCGAGGTCACTTCCGATCCGCGCCAGGCCGCACTGTCCGAGACCGCCCTGCTGCTTGCGCGCAATGCCTCCGACGCGGTCTTCCTGCGCAGCATGTTCGACCCGGCGCGGGCCGGTCTCGGGGCCGAGGTGAGCGCGCCCGCCGCCTTCGCCCTCGCGTCGCGCCTGCTGTCCCTGGGGTTTCCCGATCAGGCCCTTGCGCAGTCCGAGAGCCTGCCGCGGGAGCCCGAGTATCGCCTCATGCGCGTGCGCGCCCTCATGGCACTCGGCCGGAATGAGCGGGCGCTGGCCTCGCTTGCCGGGCTCCAGGGCGCCGAGAGCGATGCGCTGCGGGGCGAGCTGCTGGCCCGGCTGGGCGAACACGCCCGCGCCCATACGCTCAGCCGCGTGGCGGGCGACGAGGAGGCCGCGCGCCGGGCCGCCTGGGCCAGCGGCGATGCCGAGGCGATCCGCGAATCGGGGAGCGAGAGCGAGGCCGGCTTCACCGAGGCCACGCGCCCCGAGACGGCGCCCATCGCGCCCGGCCGCCCCAGTCTCTCGGGCGCGCAGGAGCTTCTTGAGCAGATCCGCCAGCGCCGCGGCGCCATCGAAACCCTGCTCGAAGAGAAATCCACCGCCACGGGGGCCGTCACCCCTGCGTTGGACCGCGCGGAAACTTCGCCAGGAGCCTGAGGCTGTAAACCTCGTGGTAACCGCGTTGCCCTAGCCTGATCCTAATCTTGATCAGCCAGAACTGCGATCTCACATGACCCTCCTTACTCCGCCGGAAGGCGGCCCGAGCGTTGCACCGCGCGGGCTGTCCACCCCCCCGCACGTCCGCCCCTTCGCCAGCCGGTCGATGCGGCGGCTCTTCGTTCTGCTCGCCGCCCTCGCGCTGGCCCTTCTCTCCTTGCCGGCCCTTGCCCAACCCTCCCGACCCGAGCTCTGCGAGGCGGCGGCACGCGAGGCCTCGGCCTCGACGGGTGTTCCGCTCTCGGTGCTCCGGGCGATCATGCTCACGGTCAGCGGCCGCAAGAGCGAGGAGGGTCTCGTGCCCTGGCCCTGGACCATCGGCGCCGGGGGCGAGCGGGTCTGGTTCGAAACCGCCGACGATGCCCGCGCCTATGCCTACCAGCAGATCAAGCGGGGCGAGCCGGCCCTCGGCCTCGGCTGCTTCCAGGTCGATTACGCCAGGTACGGGACCCGGTTCGCCTCGCTGGAAGACATGCTCACGCCGCGGATCAACGCCGAGTTCGCCGCGGCCCTGCTCCTGGGGCTGCACGCGGAGACCGGTGGCTGGGGCTATGCGGCGGCAGCCCTGCAAGGTCTCGGGGAGGCGGAGTCCGAGCCCTGGCTCGCCACCTTCTACCGCCACCGCGACGCTGCTCGCCAAGGAGACTTCGAGGTCGCGGGTCACGCGGCCGCCACTGGCCCCGAGGACGACCGCCCCCGGCTCAACACCTATCCGCTCCTGCAGGACAGCGGCGAAACCCGGGTGCTCGGGTCGCTGGTGCCCACCGGCTCCGGCAGCCCCGGTGCAAGCCTCTTCACCCCGGCGGACGGTCTCTGATCCATGATGCTCGGCAAGGTCGACCTGTTCCGGCCCACGATCCTTCTGGCGCTCGCGCTGATGGGCATCATCACCATGATGATCCTGCCGATGCCGTCCTGGGTGCTCGATGCCGGCCTTGCCGGATCCTTCGCGCTCGCGATCCTGATCTTCACCGTCACGCTCTTCATCGAACGCCCGCTCGATTTTTCGTCCTTTCCCACCATCCTTCTCGCCTCCCTCATGCTGCGGCTTTCGCTCAACGTCAGCTCGACCAAGCTGATCATCGGCGAGGGCCACACCGGCACCCGGGCCGCGGGCACGGTGATCGAGGGCTTCGCCATGTTCGTCATGGGCGGCTCGGTGTTTCTCGGGCTGGTGGTCTTCGGCGTGCTGATGATCGTGAACTTCATGGTCATCACCAAGGGCGCTGCACGCATGGCCGAGGTCGGCGCCCGATTCGCGCTCGACGGCATGCCGGGCAAGCAGCTCGCCATCGACAGCGACATGTCGGCGGGCGCCATCGACCATGCCGAGGCGCGCGCCCGGCGCGAGCGCGAGCAGGCCGAAACCACCTTTTTCGGCTCGCTCGACGGTGCCTCGAAATTCGTGAAGGGCGATGCCGTGGCGGGGCTGCTCATCACCCTGCTGAACCTCGTCATGGGCCTCATCATGGGGGCGGCCGTGCACGGGCTGCCGCTGGGCCAGGCCTTCGAGACCTACGCGATCCTCACCGTGGGCGACGGGCTGGTCACCCAGATTCCGGCGGTCATCATCTCCATCGCCTCTGCCCTGCTTCTGGCCCGAGGCGGCGAGAAGGGGGCAACCGACCTTGCCCTCGTCGGCCAGCTCGGCCGCCACCCGGCCGCCATCGCCACGGTGGCCTTGCTGATGGCGCTCTTCGGGCTGGTGCCCGGCCTGCCGATGCTGCCCTTCTTCGCCGGGGCCGGCACGCTCGCGCTCTTCGCATGGCGGCGGCAGAAGGTGCTGAAGGCCGAGGCCCTCGCCGCCGCCCAGCCTGCCCCCGAGGCCGCCAAGCCCAGCCGCAAGTCGATCGGCGACATGCTCGATCTCGACGATATCCACGTCGAATTCGCGCCTGACCTGGTGGCCATGGTGCTGGACCCGGCCACCGGGCTGGACGCCCGGATCGAGAACATGCGCGCCCATGTCGCGGCTTCCTACGGGCTGATCCTGCCCGAGATCCGGCTGACCGACAACGCCGCCCTGAAGTCGGACTCCTACGCCATCCGCATCCACGGCGTCGTGCAGGCCACCAACGTGCTGCACCCCGAGCGGGTGCTGGCGCTGGTGGGCGACCTGCCCGAGCTGCTGCCACCCGGCGAGGACTGCAGGGAGCCGGTCTACGGCGCGCCGGCCCGCTGGATCCCGGAGACCGCGCGCGAGGAGGCCGCGCTCCAGGGCTCCACCGTGGTGACGCCCGCCGAGGTGCTGGCCACCCACCTGCTCGAGGTGCTCAAGCGCAACTTCGCCCGGCTGCTCACCCTGAAGGCCCTGCGCCGCCTGCTCGAGGAACTGTCCAACCTCTCCGACCCGGTCCGCGCCGAGGCCAACCGGCGGCTGATCGACGAGCTGGTGCCCGACAAGGTGCCCATCGAGCTGCTGCTCGCGGTCCTGCGGCTGCTGCTCGACGAGCAGGTCTCGGTCCGCAACCTGCCGCTCATCCTCGAGGCGATCTCGGAGGCCCGCGGGACCTATTCCGCGCCCGAGGCGATCTGCGAGCATGTGCGTCAACGCCTCGGCTTCCAGCTTGTCTCCGAGCTTCGGCGCGAAGATGGCACCCTGCCCCTCCTGCAGCTCGCGCCGGAGTGGGAGGAAAGGTTCCTGGCCCACCAGGTCGACGGCGGCAATGGCACCGAGGATATCGCCCTGCCGCCGGACTCCTTCTCGAAGCTGGCCAACGGCGTATCCGAAAAACTCGCGCGCGCGGCCGAGAGCGGCGTGTCGCCGGCGCTGGTCACCACCTCGCGCCGCCGCCGCTTTCTCAAGACCGTGCTCACCGCCAAGGGCATCGGCGCGCCGGTGCTCTCCTTCGAGGAGATCGGGATGGATGCCCGTCCGGCCCTGCTCGGCGTCATCGCCGCATGACCGGGCTCGCGTGATGGAGAGCCTCGCCGAGCTGCTCGGCCTCAGCCAGGCCGCCCTTCTGGCCGGCTTCACCGTCTTCCTGCGCGTGGGCGCGGCCATGGCGATGCTGCCGGCCTTCGGCGAACAGGGGGTGCCCGCGCGCATCCGCCTCGGCGCCGCCATCGCCTTTACCGCGATTGTCGCGCCGATGGTCGCGGTGCCGCCCGCCGCGAGCCTCACCGAGATCGCCCTGTCGCTGACCCTGCTCAGCGAAACCGCCATCGGCCTGGCCTTCGGCTTCGGGCTCAGGCTGTTTGTCTACGTCCTGCAGATCGCGGGTTCGATGGCGGCGCAATCCACCTCGCTGGCCCAGATCTTCGGCGCCTCGCCCGATGTCGACCCGCAGCCGGCGATCGGCCACCTGCTGGTGGTCTCCGGCCTCGCCCTCGCCGCGCTCTCGGGCCTCCATCTGCAGGTCGCCCTGGCCTTCGTCGCAAGCTACGACGTGCTGCCCGTCGGCGCGGTGATCGGCGCGGCCGAGGCGATGGACTGGGGCGTGGCGCGCATCTCGGCCGCCTTCGGACTGGCCTTCTCGCTGGCCTCGCCCTTCATCATCGCCGCGCTGATCTACAACATCGCGCTCGGCGTCATAAACCGCGCCATGCCCCAGCTCATGGTGGCCTTCGTCGGTGCGCCCGCCATCACCGCGGGCGGGCTGATCCTGCTGTTCTTCGCCACGCCCTGGCTGCTCGCCCTCTGGCGCGACGCGCTGCAGGCCTACCTCGCCCTGCCCTTCGGAGGTTGAGGCATGGCCGGGCAGGACGACGACTCCGACAAGCAGCACGAAGCCACGCAAAAGCGGCTCGACGACGCCCGCAAGAAAGGCGAGGTCCCGCGCTCGACCGATGTGACCACCGCCACCGCCTACGGCGGGTTGCTGCTGGCCGCGCTCACCGCCGGCACCGCCAGCCTCGGCAGCCTGGGCGCCATCGGCAGCCAGCTCCTCGCCCAGGCCGACAGGCTGGCCCCGCTGATGACAGGCCCGGGCTTCGCCACCCTCTCCGGCGGGCTGATGATCAAGGTGGCCGGGGCCGTCGCGCCCTGGTTCCTGGTCCCAGCCGTCGCTTGCCTGGCCTCGCTGGTGGCGCAGCGGGCCGTGACCTTCGCGCCCGAGAAGCTGCAGTTCAAGCTCAGCCGCATCTCGCTGCTGTCGAACGCAAAAAACAAGTTCGGGCGGGGCGGGCTCTTCGAGTTCTTCAAGAGCTTCGTCAAGCTCGCCATCATCTCGGTCGTGCTCTTTGCCTACCTCGACCGCCGCCTGCCCCATATCCTCTCGGCCACTGCGCTGGAGCCGGCACAGGTGGGCGCCCTTCTGGGCCAGCTCTGCCTCGATTTCCTGCTCATCGTGACCGCCATCATGGCCGCAATCGCGGCGGTCGACCTGATGTGGCAGCGGGCCGAGCACCTGCGCAAGAACCGGATGAGCCACCAGGAGCTGAAGGACGAGCACAAGGACAGCGAGGGCGACCCCTACCTGCGCCAGGCCCGCCGCCAGCGGGCGATCGAGATCGCCTCGGCGCAGATGATGGGCGAGGTGCCCAAGGCCGATGTCATCATCGTCAACCCGCAGCACTATGCCGTCGCGCTGAAGTGGAACCGCGCCAGCCCCGGTGCGCCGGTCTGCGTGGCCAAGGGAGTCGACGCGGTGGCCGCCCGCATCCGGGCCGCCGCGCAGGAGGCCGGTGTGCCGATCCATCGCGATCCGCCGACCGCGCGCGCGCTCCACGCCACCGTCGAGATCGGCGAGGAGATCCGCCCCGATCACTACGCGCCGGTCGCCGCCGCGATCCGCTTTTCCGAGGCGATGCGCCGCAAGGCCCGTTCGAGCTATGCCCGCAGGCGCCCGTCGTGAGCGTGAAGACGCATCAGATGCGGCAGCTCGCCGGGTTGATGGAGGCCCGCTTCATGGCCGGTCAGGGCACCCTGCGGCAGCGCCTCGCCGCAGAAGCCCGCCTCGCCGCCGCCATCGAGGAGATCGACACCGCCCGCCGCCAGGCGATGGCCGATGCCTCCGATCCGCTCCACTTCAGCCCCTCCCATGCACGCGCCACCAACGTCTGGCTGCGCTGGTGCGAGGCCCGCAAGGCCGTGCTCAACCGCGACCTCGCCCGCGCCCGCGCTGCCTCGGCCAAGGCCCGCAAGGCGCTCGTGCGGTCCTTCGGGCAGATGCAGGCCAGCCAGGCGCTGCTGAAGAAACTATGAGAGCCGTTTTTCCATGAAGAGCGAAGAGGGGGCCTCCGGGTAGTCGCCAAAGGCCCCGCGCAGGACAAAGCCTGCCTTGGCATAGACCCGGTGGGCCGCCTCGAGCGTGTTTCCGGTCTCCAGCCGCAGCAGGGTGTAGCCCTCCCGCCGCGCCTCGCGCTCGATCTCGGACAGGAGCATCGCCGCAATCCCGCGGCCCCGCGCCGCTTCGTGGGTGAACATCGACTTCACCTCGCCGTAGCCCTCGCGCAGCGCCAGGGCCCCCACCCCAAGAATGCGCCCCTCCTCCTCGGCCACGAAAAACCGGATGTCGCCGCCGCAAAGCGCGTCGATATCGAGAAAGAAGTTGTCTTCCGGCGGAAACAGCCGCCGCATCAGCGCCTGGCTCTGTTCCAGCAGGTCGGTGGCATCGGGGTGGCGCGGGTCGCCACGGGTGACTATCAGGCTCATTCCGCCATCCTCCCCGGCGATCACGCGCCGTCAACCGATCCATATCTTGTGGATAAGGCCAAGACCCAGCCCACATGCTGATTGACAGAGCGGCCCCACCCCCCAAACATGGGTCAGCCTCGGGGAATCGCCCCGCCGGGGCATGGGGACAGACCGGGGCGCAACACAGGGGCAACAGGCAGCGTGCGTTTCACACGGCTGAGATTGAACGGCTTCAAGAGCTTCGTCGATCCGACCGATCTGGTCATCGCCGATGGCCTGACCGGCGTCGTCGGCCCCAACGGCTGCGGCAAGTCAAACCTGCTCGAGGCGCTGCGCTGGGTGATGGGCGAGAACCGCCCCACCGCCATGCGCGGCGGCGGGATGGAAGATGTCATCTTCGCCGGCGCCGCCTCGCGCCCGGCCCGCAACTTCGCCGAGGTGTCGCTGCACATCGACAATGCCGAGCGACTGGCGCCCTCGGGGTTCAATGATCAGGATGTGCTCGAGATCGTCCGCCGCATCACCCGCGATGCCGGTTCGGCCTACAAGGCCAACACCAAGGACGTGCGGGCGCGCGACGTGCAGATGCTCTTCGCAGATGCCTCCACCGGCTCGCACAGCCCGGCGCTGGTGCGGCAGGGGCAGATCTCCGAGCTGATCAACGCCAAGCCGCAGAACCGGCGGCGGATCCTCGAAGAGGCCGCCGGCATCTCGGGCCTCTACCAGCGCCGCCACGAGGCCGAGCTCAAGCTGAACGGCGCCGAGCAGAACCTGGCCCGCGTCGATGACGTGATCGAACAGCTCGCCGCCCAGCTGGGCCAGCTTGCCCGGCAAGCCCGGCAGGCCGCGCGCTACCGCGAGATCGGCGCCGAGCTGCGGCAGGTCGAGGGCTTGCTGCTCTACCGCCGCTGGAAGGAGGCCGACGAGGCCGTGGTCGCCGCGGGCCATGCCCATCGCGAAACCGTCGCCGCCGCCGCCGCCGCCGAGCGCGCCGTGCTGACCGCCGAAAAGCGCCTCGCCGAGACCGACGCCGCCCTGCCCGCCCTGCGGGAGGAAGAGGCCATTGCCGCCGCCGTGCTGCAACGGCTCTCGGTCGAGCGCGGCGGCCTGCGCGAAGAGGCGGCCCGGGCCGAAGCCGCCATCGACACGTTGAAGAGCCGCCTGACCCAGCTGACCCGCGACATGGAGCGCGAGGAGGGGCTGAACCGCGACGCGGGCGAAACCGTGGAGCGGCTGGGCTGGGAGGAGGCCGAGCTCAGGAAGGCCGGCGAGGGCCACGAAGAAAAGCTCGAAGAGGCCACCGAGGCCGCCCGCAAGGCCGCCTCCGTGTTGTCGGAGATCGAGGAAGACCTGGCCGAGAAGACCGAGGATGTCGCCCGTCTCTCCGCGCGCCACCAGTCGGCCCAGCGGATGCAGGCCGACGCCCGCAGCGCCGCCGACCGCAACGAGGCCGAGGCCGCCAAGGCACGCGGTCAGGCCGAGGAGGCCCGCGGTCGCAAGGCCGCGGCCGAGGAGGCGATGCGCCTGGCCCAGGCCGCCAGCACCGCCGCCACCGCCCGCGCCGAGGAGGCCGAGAAGGCGCTGGAAGCCGCCGATGCCGCCCGCGCCGAAATCGCCGGGCGCGAGGCCGAGGCCCGGGCCGCCGCCTCTGCCGCCGAGGGCGAAACCAAGACCCTGTCGGCCGAAATGCACGCGCTCGCCCGCCTGGTCGACCGCGAAGGCGGCGAGAGCGGCCAGGTGCTCGACCTCCTGTCGGTCGACAAAGGCTACGAAAAGGCGCTCGGCGCCGCGCTGGCAGATGACCTCCGGGCCCCTGCCGTCGAGGCCGATGCGCCATCGGGCTGGGCCGCCATGCCCGATTACCCCGCGCCCCAGGGCCTGCCCGGCGGCCTCCAGCCGCTGGCCGATTACATGCATGTCCCCGATGTGCTGCGCCGGCGCATGGCCGAGGTCGGCCTGGTGGCCGATGCCGACGAGGGCGCCGCCCGCCAGGCCGAGTTGAAGCCCGGTCAGCGGCTGGTCTCCCGCGAGGGCGATCTCTGGCGCTGGGATGGGTTCCGCGCCGCCGCCGAGGATGCCCCCTCCGCCGCCGCGCTCCGGCTCGAGCAACTGAACCGGCTCGAGGAGCTCAAGCTCGACCTGAACGAGGCCGAGGCCCGCGCCAGCGGCGCCCGCCAGGCCCACAAGACCCTCTCCGAGGAGCTCGCCCGCGTCACCGAGGCCGACCGCGCCGCCCGCCAGGCCCGCCGCGAGGCCGATACCGCCGTGGCGGATGCCTCCCGCGCCCAGAGCCGTGCCGAGAGCGATGCCGCCATGGCCGCCACCCGCGCCGAGGCCGCCGATATGGCGGTCAAGCGCCACGAGGACGAGGCCGGTGCCGCCCGCGCCCGTCTGGCCGAGGCCGAGGCCGCGCTGGCCCAGCTCGGTGATCTCGAGGAGGCCCGCGGCAACGTCGAGGCCGCCCGCAGCCTGGTCGAGCGCACCCGGCAAGATATGCTCTCCCGCCGCGCCGTGCAGGACGAGATCCGCCGCATGGGCGAGGCTCGCGTACGCCGGTTGCAGGAGATCGCCCGCGAGGTCGGCAACTGGCGCGAACGGCTGGCCAATGCCGAGACCCGCTCGCGCGAGCTTGCCGAGCGCCGCGCCGCGACCGAGGCCGAGCTGGAGCAGGCCGAGGCCGCGCCCGAGGATATCGAGGCGCGCGAAGCCAAGCTGATGGCCTCGCTCGAAAAGGCCGAGGAGCGCCGCAAGGCCGCCGCCGACGCGCTGGCCGAAGGCGAGTCCGCCTGGCGCGAGGCCCAGGCCGAGGAGCGCGAGGCCGGCAAGATCGCCAGCTCCCTGCGCGAGGGCCGCGCCGCCGCGCAGGCCCGCATGGAGGCCGCCCAGGCCGCCCGCCAGCTGGCCCAGGAGCGCATCCACGAGGAGCTCGAATGTGCCCCCGCCGACTTGCTGGAAACGCTCGACACCGACCCCGACAAGATCGCCGGCGTCGAGGCGCTCGAAAACGACCTGTCCCGCCTCCGCCGTCAGCGCGACGCACTGGGCGCGGTGAACCTCCGCGCCGAGGAAGACGCCAAGGAGGTGCAGACCGAGCATGACGAGCTGGTCAAGGAAAAGGCCGATCTCGAGGAGGCCATCCGCGCCCTGCGCAACGGCATCGCCGGGCTGAACAAGGAGGGCCGGGAGCGTCTGCTCACCGCCTTCGAGCAGGTCAATTCCAACTTCACCCTGCTGTTCCGGCACCTCTTCGGTGGCGGCGAGGCCTCGCTGCAGCTGGTCGAGTCCGACGATCCGCTCGAGGCCGGTCTCGAGATCATGTGCATGCCGCCGGGCAAGAAGCTCTCCACGCTCTCGCTGCTCTCCGGCGGCGAGCAGACCTTGACCGCCCTGGCGCTCATCTTCGCCGTCTTCCTCGCCAACCCGGCGCCGATCTGCGTGCTCGACGAGGTCGACGCGCCGCTGGATGACGCCAACGTCACCCGTTTCTGCGACCTGCTCGACGAGATGACCCGCCAGACCGACACGCGCTTTCTCATCATCACCCACCACGCGGTGACGATGAGCCGGATGGACAGGCTCTTCGGCGTGACCATGCAGGAGCAGGGCGTCAGCCAGCTGGTGTCGGTCGACCTCAAGAAGGCCGAGGCGCTGGTGGCTTGACGTTGGCGGCATTTGGCGCTTGGCGCTTCAGCTGCTAGAGTGGCCCCTTCTGCTGTGGGTTGAGTTGCCGTTGGGGGTTCCAGGATGCCATGTGATTACAAGATCGTCCCGAGGCGCGCTCTGGTCGTCAAGATCTACGTCGGCCGCGTAACGGCACGCTGCATTCTCGACATGTATGACCGGATGGAGGCCGATCCCGAGTACCGGGAAGGGTTCAAGGAGTTCGATGACTTCCGCGATGTCACCGATTTTGCCGTCACCGTCACCGAGCTTGGCAACTTCGCGCAGCTGACCAAGGGTTTCACCGCCCGCAAGCGGTTGCCGACCCGCAAGGCAGTGGTCGTGCCGGATGGCCCCATCCGCGACGCCGTTCTCAGCGTGATCCGCATGGTCGGCGAAGAAGAGATGCTCCAGGTGGCCACCTTCGACGATGTATCGGAGGCGCTCGCCTTCCTCGGCATTCCCGCCGCCGAACGCTGGAAGTCACCCGGCGGCGACAGCCACAAGATCCATTGACTGCGAGAGAGCGCGCCACCTAGGCGGCGCGCCCCGGCCAATTCACCCGCCGATGCTCTCTGCCGAGGCCAGCCCCTCGGCCTTCGACGTGCCGCCGATCTTGTCGCGCACGCCCTTCTCGATTCGCTCGCCCACGTCGCCGTCGATGTTGCGCCAGTAGTCGAACGCCCGGAGCAGCACCTTCTCGCTGACCCCGTCGCCGAGGTGGCCGACCACGTTGCTCACCAGCCGCTCGCGCATCGCGTCGTCCATCACCTCGCGCACCAGCGTGCCGGCCTGGCTCCAGTCGTCATCGTCCTCGCGCAGGGTGTAGGCCTCGCGCACCATCTCGCCATCGGCGTGCCACAGCCCGGCCTCATGCGCCTGGGGCTGCGCCGCCGGCCCGCCGTAGGAATTGGGCGCGTAGACCGGGTCGCTCACCGGCATGGTCCGCCCCGCGCCATCTTTGGAGTAGCTGTGCACCGGCGATTGCGGCCGGTTCACCGGGATCTCCTTGTAGTTCACCCCGAGCCGTGCCCGATGCGCATCGGAGTAGGAAAAGCCCCGCGCCAGCAGCATCTTGTCGGGCGACAGGCCGATGCCCGGCACCATGTTGTTGGGCTCGAAGGCCGCCTGTTCGATCTGGGTGTGAAAGTCGGTCGGGTTGCGGTCCAGCACCATCCGGCCCACCTCGATCAGCGGGTAATCGGCATGCGGCCAGACCTTGGTGAGGTCGAAGGGGTTGATCCGGTAGGTCCTGGCGTCGTCCCAGGGCATGATCTGCCACTTCAGCGTCCAGCTCGGATGGTCGCCATCTCGGATGTGGTTGAAGAGATCGGCCCGATGATAATCACCGTCGGTGCCCGCCAGCCGGTCGGCCTCCTCCTGCGTCAGATGCGCATTGCCGTCCCCCTGGTCGGTGTGAAAGTGGAACTTCACCCAGAATTTCTCACCCTCGGCATTGATCAGCGAGTAGGTGTGCGACGAGTAGCCGTTCATCTCGCGCCAGGTCCGCGGAATGCCGCGGTCGCCCATCAGGTAGGTCACCTGGTGTGCGCTTTCGGGGCTGAGCGTCCAGAAATCCCACTGCATGTCATGGTCGCGCAGGTCGTTGTCGGCCCGACGCTTCTGGCTGCGGATGAAGTGCTGAAACTTCATCGGGTCGCGGATGAAAAAGATGGGCGTGTTGTTGCCCACCATGTCGAAGTTGCCTTCCTCGGTGTAGAACTTCACCGCAAAGCCGCGCGGGTCGCGCCAGGTGTCGGGGCTGCCGCGCTCGCCCGCAACTGTGGAGAAGCGTGCCACGATCTCGGTCTTGGTGCCGGGCTGAAACACCTTGGCCCTTGTGTATTTCGACACGTCCGCCGTGACCTCGAAATGCCCGAAAGCGCCGCCGCCCTTGGCGTGGGGCTGGCGCTCGGGGATGCGCTCACGGTTGAAGTTGGCCATCTGCTCGAGCAGGTAATGGTCGTTCAGCACGATTGGCCCGTCGCGCCCGACCGTGAGCGAGTGCTCGTCGCTCTGAACGGGGATACCGGCATCGGTCGTGGTGGGCGGGGGAGCTTTCTTTTCGGCCATGTCGGGCTGCCTTTCGTTCCGGTGGCGTTGCCAACAGAACGATCCAGCCCCTCAGATGTTCCGGCCCGCGCAACCCCGGCCGGCCGGCCCGCGCTCAGACCATCTCGTCGGCCAGTTCCGCGATCTTCTTCGACAGCGAGTCGAGCATTATCGAATAGGCCCTGACCCGCTCGCGGATCTCCGGCTCGCTTTCCGGCACGCCATTCAGCGTGGCGCAAAGCTCCTCGCTACGCCGGCGGAACTTCATGCTGAGGTCCTTGACCATGCTCTCGTAGGATTTCTCCGCAAGCTGAAAATAGTCCTGCCGATCCCCGGGCTTGGTGACACGGCGGATCATGTGGCGGTCGATTAGGATACGCGTCGCGGTGCTGATGCTGCCCCGGCTGACCTGGAGCTCGGTCGCAAGATCACAGAAGGCGATCGCGTCGCCCTTCCACACGAGCAGCCCCATGACCCGCCCGGCCGTGCGCGGAAGCCCGTCGGATTGCATCAGCAGTCCGATCTTCTCGATGAACTCGTCGCGGATCTCTTCGATGGGTCGTGTCATGGTCTTCGCCTCTTGGGCAGCTTCAGGTCATACGCGTCTTGGTCACTGTTCTTCGGTCAAACTCTGTGAGTTCAGATAGTACTAAACGCACTTAAAGTCCAGCAGTTCCGCCATTGTGTGCGTCCTCTCAGAGCACCACCCCCCAGCGCGCAAGAAAGAGTTTGTCGTGAAAACAGACACTTGCACTGTTCAGGTAAAATAATTCGTTCTGTATGTTTGATTCCTACTAAACAAACCATACATCGGGGTCATCACGATGCAAGACATCGCGCCACCCGCCCCGAGAGGGCACCAGACCAAAGAAAGACACGACCATGAAAACCACCATCCTCGCCGCCGCCATCCTCGCCGTCGCAGCTCCGGCCTTCGCAGACAGCGCCAGCCTCGCCCGTTCGCTGGGTGTCGAGCCCGGTGCCTACACCCAGGAGCAGCTGGCCACCCTGAAGGCCCATGAAGGCGACTCCGCCGGCGAAGCCCGCGTCTACTTCGGTGCCGACAACAGCACCAATGGCGTGGTCAACGACGTCGCCGCCGAAAAATTCCGCGAGCTGAACGCCGAGCAGAACAACGGCGTGGCCCAGGCCTCCGAAGCCCAGACCGCCCGCGGCGTGATCAACCCGGTGGCTGCCGCCAAGTTCCAGGAGCTGCGCGCCGAGTGATCTGCGCCTGACAGCGCAACACAAAAGGGGGCCATCATGGCCCCCTTTCTATTTCTGCCCCGGTCCAAGCACCGTCCGCAGCCGCCTGAACGCCGCCTCCGGTGCCTCGCTCGCCTCGGCGAGAAACCCGTCCAGCGGGCCATGAACCCGGATCGCCGCGTCGATCTCCGGGTCGGAGCCCGCGGTGTAGAGCCCCGACTGAATCATCAGTTCCGCCCGGTCATAGGCTCCGAGCCTGCGCCGGGCCTTGGCGATCAATGCGTTCTCTTCCGCGCTCGCCGCCTCGGGCAGCGACCGCGAGGTGGAGCGCAGCAGGTCCACCGCCGGAAAGCGCCCGCGCTCGGCGATCTCGCGGGCCAGCACCACGTGGCCGTCGAGCACGCCGCGCAGGATGTCGGCCACCGGCTCCTCCATGTCCGAGCCCGCAACCAGCACCGAGAAGATCGCGGTGATGTCGCCGGATTCTTCACAATCGGGGCCCTCCACCCCGGGCCCGGCCCGCTCGGCCAGCGCCATGACCATGTGCGCGGTCGAGGGCGGGTAGCCCCGCAGGCTCGCGGGCTCGCCCGCCGCCAGTGCAACCTCCCGGTGCGCCTCGGCGAAGCGCGTCACCGAGTCGGCCAGGAACAGCACGTGATGCCCTTCGTCGCGCAGGTGCTCGGCCACGGTCATCGCCGTCCAGAGGCACCGCCTGCGGGCAATCGCCGACTGGTCCGAGGTCGCCGCAACGATGACCGAGCGCGCCATGCCCTCCGCCCCCAGCACATCCTCCATGAAGTGCCGCAACTCGCGTCCCCGCTCGCCCACTAGCGCAATCACGCAGCGGTCGGCCTGCAAGCCCCGCCCCAGCGCGCCGAGAAGCGACGACTTGCCCACCCCCGATCCGGCGAAGAGCCCAAGCCGCTGGCCGCGGACGATGGGCAGGAGCGTGTCGAACACCGCCAGGCCCGTGCCGAGCCGTGCGCCCAGCCGCTTGCGCTGGGTCGCGGGCGGCGCGGGCGCCCGCAGGGGGCGCAACGCGGGGCCCCGCGCCAAGGGGCGGCCATCAAGCGGGTTGCCATAGGGGTCGATGATCCGCCCCTGCCAGCTCAGGTCGGGGAAGAGCCCGTCGCCACCCTGAAGCGTCACCTTGTCGCCGAGCCGGATGCCGTCCGCCGGGCCGTCGGGCAGGGCCATCGCGCGCTCCCGGTCGATATGCACGATCTCGCCCCTGAGCCGCCCGCCCCGCGTGCCGAGCCACACCTGGTCACCCAGCGCGGCGATCTCCGAGAGCCCGGTCAGTTCCACCGCGCCGCGCCCCACCGCGCTGATCCGCCCGATCGAGGCCGAGGGGGCCAGCGCCGCGATCTCTGCGGTGAGCCGTGCAATCGTCGCATCCGTCATGGGGTTCTCCACAGTTTGCACATTCCGCGCCGCAATCCGGGCGCCTGAAACCGTTTCTAAAGGAATCAGGGTTAAGCCCGAGTTGAAGCCCGTGGGAGAAACCCCGATGTTCGATCAGCTCGAGATCCTTTCAATGGCGCGTGGCCTGGCCGCGCATTCCGCCGCCCGCCAGTCCGTTGTGGCGCAAAACCTCGCCCAGGCCGATACCGCCGGCTACAAGGCGCGCGACATCGCCAGTTTCGGCGAGAGCTATCGCGCACAGCCCGGCCTGGCCCTGCGCACCACCCGCAGCGCGCACATGGCAGACACCGCGCCTCCGCCCGCCCTGCGCCCCGTCATCGAGCGCGGCGTCGATGGCGACCCGAACGGCAACACCGTGTCGATCGAAAGCCAGATGGTGAAATCCGCCGAGATCCAGACCCGACACGAGATGGCGCTCTCGGTCTATCGCACCACGCTTGGGATTCTCCGCACCACCCTCGGGCGCAGGTAAGGGGGCGGCATGAGCGACCTGTTCCAGAGCTTTTCTGTCTCCGCCTCCGGCATGGCCGCGCAAAGCGCCCGCCTGCGCCACGTGTCGGAGAACATCGCCAACGTCGATACCCCCGGCTACCACCGCAAGCTCACCCCCTTCCGCGAGGTGATGACCGGCGGCCGGATGACAGGCGCGGTCGAGGCCGCGCCGGTCCGGCTCGACGAGAGCGACCTGCCCGAGATCTTCGACCCCGCGCACCCGATGGCCGGGGAGGACGGCTTCTACCTCGGCTCCAACGTCGATCTCGTCATCGAGATCGCCGACGCGCGGGAGGCCCAGCGCAGTTACGAGGCCAACCTCAAGATGTTCGACCAGGCCCGGCAGATGACCCGGAGCCTTTTGGAAATACTGCGAAAATAGCAGGTTAGAGGAGATCCAGAATGGATGTCAAACTGTCCCAGGTGGCCCGGCTCTACGAAGGGGCCAGGCCGGCCACCGCCCCGAAAGAGGGCACCGAGTCGGGCGGCGAAGGCTTCGCCCGCGTGGCCCAGGACTTCGCCACCATGCTGTCGAATGCAGAGCGGGTGGCACAGGACGCGATGGTCGGCAAAGCCGATCCTCACGCTCTGGTTCAGGCGTTGGCCGAAACCGAGCTGGCGGTCGAAACCGCCGTCACGGTGCGCGACAAGGTCGTCGAAGCCTATCAGGAAATCCTGAGGATGCCTGTGTGACCCATGGAGGCGGCGGGCTTTTACGACACGCTCCGCGAGGGGCTCTGGACGGCGGTGATCATCTCCGCCCCCATCCTCACCGTGGCACTCGTCGCGGGCGTGGCCATCGGCCTCGTCCAGGCGCTCACCTCGGTGCAGGAGATGACCCTCACCTTCGTGCCCAAGCTCGCCGCCATTCTCGCCGTCTTCTGGCTGACCATGGGCTTCATGACCGACAGCCTCGTCAGCTTCTTCCAGTCCACCCTGATCCCGCTGATCGCCGGAGGTTGAACCCATGAGCACCGGATACGTCACCCTCTCCCGCCAGTCCGGCCTGATGAACGAGATGCGCGCGGTGGCCAACAACCTGGCCAACCTCTCCACCACCGGCTTCCGCCGAGAGGGGGTGATCTTCTCCGAGTGGGTCCGCGCTGCCGACGGGCCCTCGGGCTCGGTGTCGATGGGCACCGCCCGCGTGCGCAACACCGACCTGAGCCAGGGCACCCTGAGCCAGACCGGCGGCACCTTCGACTTCGCCATCGAGGGCGAGGGGTTCTTCCAGGTCGAAACGCCCGATGGCCTGCGGCTCACCCGCGCCGGCAGCTACACGCCCGGCCCCGCGGGCGAGCTGATGAACGGCGATGGCCACTTTCTGCTCGATGCCGGCGGCGCGCCGGTCTTCGCGCCGCCCGGCGCCCGCACCATCAGCCTCTCCGCCGATGGCACGCTTTCGGCCGATGGCGTGCCGCTCACCCAACTCGGCATGGTCGAGCCCGAGGATTACACCGCGATGACCCGCGAGGGCGGCACGCTCTTCAACCCCAACGGCGCGGTGCTGCCCGCCGAGAACGCCCGCGTGCTCCAGGGCTTCATCGAGGAGAGCAACGTCGATCCGGTGCTCGAGATCGCCCGGATGATCGAGGTCCAGCGCGCCTACGAGCTCGGCCAGAAGTTTCTCGACAAGGAGTCCGACCGCAAGGACTCGGTCATCCGCACCCTCACCCGATAAGGAGGCAAGCCCATGCAGGCCCTGAAGATCGCAGCCACCGGCATGAGCGCGCAGCAGATGCGCGTCGATGTCATCTCCAACAACCTCGCCAACATGTCGACCACCGGCTACAACGCCCGCCGCGCCGACTTTGCAGACCTGCACTACCGCCAGCTCACGCGGCCCGGCACGATCAACGCCAATGACGGCACGATCCTGCCCACCGGCGTGCAGATCGGCCTCGGGGTGCGGCCGTCCTCGGTCAGCATGAACCCGCAGCAGGGCTCGCTGGCCTCCACCGGCGGCGACCTGGATATCGCCATCGAGGGCAACGGCTATTTCGAGGTCACCCTGCCTTCGGGCATTTCGGCCTACACCCGCGACGGCGCGCTGAAGCGGTCGGCCGACGGGCTGATCGTCACCGCCGACGGCTACGGCGTGGTGCCCGACATCACCATCCCCGACGATGCCCGCGCGATCTCGATCAACGCCGATGGCGAGGTCTACGCCTATTTCAATGACCAGGTGGCGCCGCAGCTCCTGGGCCAGTTCACGCTCGCGGATTTCTCCAATGCCAAGGGGCTCGAGGCGATGGGCTCCAACCTCTTTCTGGAGACGGAGGCCTCCGGCCCGCCCGCCGTTGCCACGCCGGGCGAGCAGGGGCTCGGCACCCTGCGGCAAGGCTACCTCGAAGACAGCTCGGTGGACGCCGTGAAGGAAATCACCGACCTGATCACCGCCCAGCGCGGCTACGAGCTGAACGCCAAGGTCATCACCGCCGCCGACCAGATGCTCGGCGCCACCACCCAGATCCGCTGATGTTCCGCAGCCTCGCAGTCCTTCTCCTCGCCGCCGCGCCCTTGCGGGCCGAGATGGTGGTGGCCACCCGCACCATTCCGGCCGGCTCCGTGCTGGAGGCGCCCGACATGGCCCTGCGCGAGGGCTCCGCCACGGGCGCCGTCGCGCACCCCGACGAGGCGCTCGGGCTCGAGGCCCGGGTCGCGCTCTACCCGGGCCGCCCGATCCGCGCCGCCGATCTCGGCCCGCCCGCGCTGATCGAGCGCAACCAGCTCGTCACCCTCGTCTACCGCCGCAGCGGCCTTCTGATCGCCACCGAGGCGCGGGCGCTCGGCCGGGCCGGCGCGGGCGACATTGTGAAAGTCATGAATCTCGCTTCCCGCAGCACCGTCACCGGCCAGGTCGACGCGGCGGGGCGGGTCATCGTGGGCCCGAGTGCCCGTCTGCTGCACGACCTGGAGGATTTCTGATGCCCCGTCTCGCCCCTCTCCTCGCCGCCCTCCTCGCGCTCACCGGCTGTGCCCGGCTCGAGAACGTGGGCAAGGCGCCCGCCTTCGAGCCCACCGAAAAGAGCTACGAATACCGCGCCATGGCCACCGTGCCCCTGCCCGACGTGCTGGACGACAAGCGCGGCGCCGAGCAGGCCTCGCTCTGGAGCCGCAACCGCAAGTCCCTGCTGGGCGACCGCCGGGCCATGCGCCGGGGCGACATCCTCACCGTGGTGATCGAGATCGACGACAGCGCCAGCATCTCCAACGCCACCGGCCGGTCCCGCAACGGATCGGAGAGCATGGGTGTGCCCTCGCTCTTCGGCATCCCGCAGCGGCTCGACGAGCGGCTGCCCGAGGGCGCGTCGATGGCCGATGCCGTCTCCACCAACTCCTCCTCCACCTTCTCCGGCAATGGCTCGGTCAGCCGCAACGAGCAGCTCGAGCTCCGCATCGCCGCGACCATCGTGGAAGAGATGTCGAACGGCATCCTGCGGATCCAGGGCAGTCAGGAGGTGCGGGTCAACTTCGAGCTGCGCGAGCTTCTGGTCACCGGCTACGTCCGCCCCGAGGATATCACCCGCCAGAACGAGATCACCTACGACAAGATCGCAGGCGCCCGCATCAGCTACGGCGGCCGCGGCCAGATCTCCGATGTCCAGCAGCCGCGCTACGGCCAGCAGGTCGCCGACATCATCCTGCCGTTCTGAGAGGAGAGCCGCGCCATGAAGTCGATCCTGCTCATCGTCATCCTCGCCGTCCTGGGCATCGGCGCGGGCGCGGGCGCGGGCATGATGCTGCGCCCTGCCCCAGAGGAGGTGGTGACGAGCCCCTGCGGCGAGGGCAGCGAGGTGACGGAGAGCCATCCCGAGGAACCCGCGAAGCAGCCCGACACCACCGGCGAGGAGGCCGATCCGACGAGGGAATACGTGAAGCTGAACAACCAGTTCATCGTGCCCATCGTCGAGGAGGGCCGGGTTGCCTCGATGGTGGTGCTGAGCCTCAGCCTCGAGGTCGAGGCCGGTCAGCGCGAAACCGTCTATGCCCGCGAGCCCAAGCTGCGCGACAGCTTCCTGCAGGTGCTCTTCGCACACGCCAATTCGGGCGGCTTCTCGGGCAACTTCACCACCGGCACCAAGATGCGGCATCTCGCCGAGGCGCTCGAGGAGGTCGGCCGCAAGGTCATGGGCGCGACCCTCTCCGACGTGCTGATCGTGGATATCGTCCGGCAGGACAACTGAGGGCCGGGCGCAGCGTCGCAGGCCACCGTGCAGGCCAACGTGCAGGCCCGCAGTGCGGCGCGGTCAGCGCTTCAGGCCCACCTCGCGGGTCTCGCTCAGGGTCATCCCGGCCGAGAGCGCCTCGGGGTCCACGACCAGCTCCAGCACCGCGAGTCGGCCGCTGGCCTGGGCGCGCACGAAGGCGCCGGCAAAATCCTCGGTCCGCTCCACCCGCTCGCCAAAGCCGCCGTAGGCGCGGGCCAGGGCCGGGAAATCGGGGTTGGCGAGGTCGGTGCCGGAGACCCGACCGGGAAAGGTCTTTTCCTGGTGCATCCGGATGGTGCCGTAACGCCCGTTGTTCACCACCAGCACGATCGGCGCCGCGCCGTGCTGAACGGCGGTCGAGAGCTCGTTGCAGGTCATCTGAAAGCAGCCGTCCCCCGCCAGCGCCACCACCACCCGCTCCGGATGCCGCAGCTTGGCGGCAATCGCGGCGGGCAGCCCGTAGCCCATGGATCCGGAGGTCGGGGCAAGCTGGGTGCCGAAGCGCTTGAACTGGTAGTATCTGTGCAACCAGGCCGCGTAGTTGCCCGCACCATTGGTCAGGATCGCATCGTCCGGCAGGTTCTCCGACAGCCAGGCGATCACCTGCTCCAGCTTCAGCGCGCCGGGGGTCTCCTTGGGCCGGGTCCACTTCTCGTAGGCGGCGCGGTAATCCGCCGTCCACTGCCGCTTGTCGCTGCGCGGCTTCACCGCGCGGGCGAGCTTGGCCAGCACCACCGGGGCCTCGGCCACGAAGGGCAGCTGCACCGGGTAGACCTTGCCGATCTCGTCGGGATCGGGGTGAACCTGGATGATCCGCTTGCCCGGATGCGCCACGCTCAACAGCTTGTAGCTGCCCGTGGTGATGTCTCCCAGCCGGGTGCCCAGCGCCACGATCAGGTCGGCCTGGCGCACCGCGTCGCCCAGCGCCGGGTTCATGCCGACCCCGAGATCCCCGATGTAATTGGGGTGCCGGTTGTCCATGTAGTCCTGCCGTCGGAACGGCACGGCCACTGGCAGGTCGAGCGCCTCTGCGAAGCGGGCGAGGTTGGCCGAGGCCTCCGCGCTCCAGCCCGGACCGCCGGCGATGATCAGCGGCCGGTGCGACCGCTCGATCTGGTGAATGACCAGCTCGGCAAAGGTGGAACCTTCGGGCGAAGTATAAAAGGCGTCATCCGGCCGGTCCGGCACGTCCACCTCGTCGTGCAGCATGTCCTCGGGGAGCGACAGCACCACCGGCCCGGGCCGCCCCGACACCGCGAGGCGGAAGGCCCGGTCGATGTATTCCGGCAGGCGTGCGGCGTCGTCCACCTCTGCCGTCCACTTGGCGACGGGCGCCAGGAAGGCCTTCATGTCGACCTCCTGAAAGGCATCGCGGTCGCGCTGCCCGCGCGGCACCTGCCCCACGAACACCACCATCGGCGTGCTGTCGTGCCTGGCCACGTGCAGCCCGGCGGAGGCATTCGAAGCCCCCGGCCCGCGGGTCACGAAGAGCACGCCCGGCTCGCCGGTCATCTTGCCGTCGGCCTCGGCCATCATCGCCGCGCCGCCTTCCTGGCGGCAGACGATGTTGCGGATCCCGGAGCCCACCAGCCCGTCGAGCACCGGCAAGAAGCTCTCTCCCGGCACCGAGAACACCCGTTCGACCCCGCGGATCGCGAGTTGGTCCACAAGGACCTGTCCACCATGACGGAGATCTGCAGCGCGCGGCGCGGCGGCGGGTTTGGGTGTCTTCAACGGCACGATGGTCTTCATTTCTGGCCCCGGGGATTCGCCTCAGCCTGTGCCATTCGCGCGGCCCCGGCAAGCCTTGCCGCCGACAAATCGTTGTCTGTCACCGGGATCGGCCCGCAGGCCCTCAGTGCCGCACGGCCTCCAGGCCCGGCCCGGCCTCCGCCTGCAGCCCGCCGCCGTGATAGGCAACCATGGCCGCAAGGTCGTCGGGCGGGGTCTGCATCGGCAGATAGGCGCAGGCATTGGGCGCGATCGCGAAGATCGAACCATCCGAGAAGAAGCCGGTATCGGTGACGAAGATCACCTTGGTCTCGGGGTGCTTGTAAGAGGCAAAATCGGCCACCGCGAGCGCGCTGCCCTCCCTCAGAACCAGGTTCATCACGATGACCTGCACCGCGCGGTGTCGCAGCACGTCGATTGCGCCCTGCTGGCCGGCAACCACGGTCACCCGGCAGCCTTCCCGCTCCAGATGCCGCGCCCAGGCCGCCCCGAGCGCCTCGTCGCCTTCCACGATCAGAACCTTCACTTCGTGCCTCGCTGTCCGGCCTTCCCGAACGCCGCGCCCCCAGGGGTCATGATGGACCAGAAGGCCTGATCCGACATTAACACATTCGCCACAATGGTTAACGGGTTTTCCGTGGAGCCTGTGCCGTGTCGATAAGATGCACGACAAATCAGCTCTTTGACCGAGGGCCGGAGGTCCGCTGGCGTTAACCACTTGACGTTTTCGTAGGGCCGGTTGCGCCCGCGCGGCCCTGCGCTACTGTCTGGCTTCACCGCCCGCACCCAACGCCCGCACCCAAGGACCGCCCCCCAATTCCAGCCCCGGAGTCCGTCATGCGCCCCACCCTGCTCACCGCCTGCCTCCTCGCCGCTGCGCCGCTCGCCGCGCAGAACGCGCCCTGCGGCGGCGATTTCGCCGCATTCAAGGCCGCGCTTGCCGCCGAGGCCCCCGCCCACGGCATCAGCGCAGACACCGCCCGGAGCTTCCTCTCCGGCGTCCGGCAAGACCCGAACGTGCTCAAGGCCGACCGTTCGCAGGGCGTCTTCCAGATGCCCTTCGTCGATTTTTCCCGCCGCCTCATCAGTCAGTCCCGCATCGACAAGGGCCGCGCCAACGCCCGCAAGTACGACGCCATCTTCACCGAGATCGAGAGCCGCTACGGCGTGTCTCGCGGCGTGCTGCTCGCCTTCTGGGCCTTCGAAACCGATTACGGCGCGGTTCAGGGCGATTTCAACACCGTGAACGCCCTCGTCACCCTCGCCCACGACTGCCGCCGCCCCGGCCTCTTCCGGCCCCAGATCTTTGCCGCGATGAAGCTCTACGAGACCGGCGACATCGACCCCGCCCGCACCACCGGCGCCTGGGCCGGCGAGATCGGCATGGTCCAGATGCTGCCCGAGGACATCCTCGAGAACGGGGTGGATGGCGATGGCGACGGCCATGTGAGCCTCAAGACCTCCGCCGCCGATGCGCTCATGTCGGGCGGCAAGATGCTGCAATCGCTCGGCTGGCGCGCGGGCGAGCCTTGGCTCCAGGAAGTCACCCTGCCCGACACGCTCGACTGGTCGCAGACCGGGTTGGAGACCGAGAAGCCCGCCGCCGACTGGGCCGCGCTTGGGGTGCAACCTCGCGAGGGTACCCTGCCCGACCTGCCCGCCTCGCTGCTGTTGCCGCAGGGCCGCAAGGGCCCGGCCTTCCTCGCCTACCCCAACTACCGCGTCTACTTCGAGTGGAACCAGAGCTTCGTCTACGTCACCACCGCCGCCTATTTCGCCACCCGCCTCATGGGGGCGCCGGTGTTCAACGCGGGCAACCCCGACCCCGCGCTCTCCGACGGCCAGATGAAGGCGCTGCAACAGAAACTCGCCACCCGCGGCTTCGACGTGGGCGAGATCGACGGCATCCTCGGCGCAAAAACCCGCTCCGCCGTCCGCGCCGAACAGGCCCGCCTCGGGCTGCCCGCCGACGGCTGGCCCACCGCCGAGCTGCTGAACGCATTATGAGAATGCAACTGCGTCTCAATTACATCTAATTGAAATCGTTGACTTTTCTTCAAGGCACCCCTACCTGACCGGCACAGGAAGGACGCGCCATGACCCCTCTCGCCATCGCCACACTCGCGCTCGCGCTCTCGATCGACGCCTTCGTGGCGGCGCTCGGGCGCGGGGCGCAATCCGCACGGCCCGGCCTTGCCGCTGCGCTCTCCACCGGAGCGGTCTTCGGCGCCGTCGAGGCGCTCACCCCGCTGCTCGGCTGGGCCGCGGGGCTGGCGGCGGCGGGCTTCGTCACCGCCATCGACCACTGGATCGCCTTCGTGCTCCTCACGCTCGTCGGTGCCCGCATGGTGCTGCATGCGCTGGCGAAGTCCACGCGTCCGGCCACCACCGGCGGCCTCGTCATAACCGCCCTCGGCTCCTCCATCGACGCCTTCGCCGTGGGCATCTCACTGGCCGTGCTCGGCGCGCCGATCCTCGTCGTCGCGCTTTGCATCGGCATGACCACGCTCGCCATGGCCACCCTCGGCACCCTCGCCGGGGCCAGCCTCGGTCGCCGCTTCGGCCGCTGGGCCGAGGTTGCCGGAGGCGTCGCCCTCATCGCACTGGGCACCGGCATCCTGGTCGAGCACACCCTGCTCGCCTGATCGGCTTGCCGCCCGCCGCCCGCGCCAGTAGAACGCGGCAGCACCAAGGAGTCCGCGCGATGAACGAGATCCTCAACAGCTTCATGACCGGCCCCGACGAAAAGGGCCGTTTCGGCGACTTCGGCGGGCGCTTCGTATCCGAAACGCTGATGCCGCTGATCCTCGAGCTCGAGGAGCGTTACGAACACGCCAAGACCGACCCCGAGTTCTGGGCCGAGATGGAGTTTCTCTGGAAGCACTACGTCGGCCGCCCCTCGCCGCTCTACCACGCCGAGCGGCTCTCCGAGCGCCTCGGCGGCGCCAAGGTCTACTTCAAGCGCGACGAGCTCAACCACACCGGCGCGCATAAAATCAACAACGTTCTGGGCCAGATCATCCTCGCCCGCCGCATGGGCAAGACCCGCATCATCGCCGAGACCGGCGCGGGCCAGCACGGCGTGGCCACGGCCACCGTCTGCGCCAAGTTCGGCCTCCAATGCGTGGTCTACATGGGCGCCCATGACGTCGAGCGCCAGGCGCCCAACGTGTTCCGCATGCGCCTGCTGGGCGCCGAGGTGGTGCCCGTCACCTCCGGTCGCGGCACCCTGAAGGACGCGATGAACGACGCGCTGCGCGACTGGGTCACCAACGTGCGCGACACCTTCTACTGCATCGGCACCGTCGCCGGCCCGCACCCCTACCCGGCCATGGTCCGCGATTTCCAGGCGATCATCGGCAAGGAGACCCGCGAGCAGATGCAGGAGGCCGAGGGCCGCCTGCCCGACAGCCTCGTGGCCGCCATCGGCGGCGGTTCCAACGCCATGGGCCTGTTCTTTCCGTTCCTCGACGACAAGGACGTGGAGATCATCGGCGTCGAGGCCGGCGGCAAAGGCGTCGACGACCGGATGGAGCACTGCGCCTCGCTTTCCGGCGGCCGCCCCGGCGTGCTGCACGGTAACCGTACGTATCTGCTGCAAGACGAGGACGGCCAGATCCTCGAAGGCTCCTCCATCTCGGCGGGCCTCGACTACCCCGGCATCGGGCCCGAGCACTCCTGGCTGCACGAGACCGGCCGCGCCAAATACGTGTCGATCACCGACCAGGAGGCGCTTGAGGCCTTCCAGCTCTGCTGCGAGACCGAGGGCATCATCCCCGCGCTCGAGCCCTGCCACGCGCTCGCCCACGTCATGAAGTACGCGCCCACGCTGCCCGCCGACCACCTTCTGGTGATGAACATGTGCGGACGCGGCGACAAGGACATCTTCACCGTCGCCAAGCACCTCGGCGTCGACATGAGCGCGATGGGCTGAGGCCCCGGCCTACTTGCCCGCTGCCGGCGCCCTTGGGGCGTCGGCTTCTGCCGCCCTGTCGGCCCCCAGCGGCCCGCCCATCAGATCCTCGATGAAGTGGCTCATCAGCTGCGGCCGCCCGGTCACGCCCGCCTTGCGGTAGATCGCGGCCGTCCGCGCCTTCACGGTGCCTTCGGAGGTGTTCCGCAGCACGGCAATCTCGGCCGTGCTCACCCCCTTCATCGCAAAAAGCGCCACGTCCCGCTCCGCAGGGGTCAGGCGCCCCGCGCCGCGCGGGCAGGGGGCATGGTTGCGCAACAGGGCCGCTTTCGACGGCTCAGTCGTCGTCATCATCGTCATCGTCGTCGTCATCATCGTCGTCGCTGCCGTCGTCATCGTCGTCATCGTCATCATCGTCGCTGGAGTGATCGTCGTCATCGTCGTCGTCATCGAGAACGTCCCGCGAACGGTTCGAGAGTTCCACACCGGGGCTGG
>NZ_FSRL01000001.1:3400000-3644082 GCF_900142295.1 Vannielia litorea | reverse complement strand
ATCGCCGCGGTCAGCGTCGTCTTCCCGTGGTCAACGTGCCCGATCGTCCCGATGTTCACGTGCGGTTTGTTGCGTTCGAACTTTTCCTTAGCCATGGTGGCCTCCTTGTCGTTGCGGGGGGTGCGCCGCCCGGGCGCACCCTACAGGTTGGGTCAGGCGTATTTGGCCTGGATCTCTTCGCTGATGTTCTGCGGCACCGGCTCGTAGTGGTCGAACTGCATGGTGAAGTTCGCCCGGCCCGAGGACATGGAGCGCAGGTTGTTGATGTAGCCGAACATGTTGGCCAGCGGCACGAAGGCGTTGATGACGTTCGCGTTGCCGCGGGTGTCCTGGCCCTGCACCATGCCGCGACGGCTGGTCAGGTCACCGATGATGCCGCCGGTGTACTCTTCCGGGGTGACAACCTCGACCTTCATGATCGGCTCGAGCAGCTTGGCGCCGGCCTTCTTGAGGCCTTCACGCATGCACATCCGCGACGCGATCTCGAACGCCAGAACGCTGGAGTCCACATCGTGGAACTTGCCGTCGATCAGCGCGACCTTGAAGTCGATCACCGGGAAGCCGGCGAGCGGACCGGAGTCCATGACCGACTTGATGCCCTTCTCGACGCCGGGGATGTATTCCTTCGGCACCGTGCCGCCGATGATGCGGCTCTCGAAGGAGTAGCCCTCGCCCGGCTCGGTCGGGGAGATGACCATCTTGACCTCGGCGAACTGGCCCGAACCACCCGACTGCTTCTTGTGGGTGTAGGTGTGCTCGACCTCGTGACCGATGGTCTCGCGGTAGGCCACCTGCGGGGCGCCGATGTTGGCCTCGACCTTGAACTCGCGCTTCATCCGGTCGACGAGAATGTCGAGGTGAAGTTCGCCCATGCCCTTCATGATGGTCTGGCCCGACTCGAGGTCGGTCTCGACGCGGAAGGACGGATCCTCGGCCGCCAGACGCTGCAGCGCCTGCGCCATCTTCTCCTGGTCGGCCTTGGTCTTCGGCTCGACGGCGATCTCGATCACCGGATCGGGGAAGGTCATGGTCTCGAGAACCACCTGCTTCTGGCTGTCGCAGAGCGTGTCGCCCGTGGTGGTTTCCTTCAGACCGGCCAGCGCGATGATGTCGCCGGCAAACGCCTCTTCGATCTCTTCCCGGTTGTTGGAGTGCATCATCATCATACGACCGATGCGCTCTTTCTTGCCCTTGGTCGAGTTGGTGATGCTGTCGCCCTTCTTCAGAACGCCGGAGTAGATCCGGGTGAAGGTGAGCGAGCCCACGAAGGGGTCGTTCATGATCTTGAACGCGAGGCCCGAGAAGGGCTCGGCGTCATCGGCCTTGCGGGCGATGTTGCGCTCTTCGTTCTCATCGTCGGGCGAGAAGCCCATGTAGGCGGGCACGTCGAGCGGGCCGGGGAGGAAGTCCACCACGGCGTTCAGGAGGGGCTGGACGCCCTTGTTCTTGAACGCGGAGCCGCCGAACACCGGCACGAAGCTCAGCGACAGGCAGCCCTTGCGGATCAGCTTGCGCAGGGTCTCCTCGTCGGGCTCCTCGCCCTCGAGGTAGGCTTCCATCGCGGCGTCGTCCATCTCGACGGCGGCCTCGATGAGGGTGCTGCGCCACTCTTCGGCGGTTGCCTTCAGGTCGTCACGGATCGGGCCGCGCTCCCAGGAGGCGCCCAGGTCTTCGCCCTTCCAGACCCACTCTTCCATGTGGATCAGGTCGACGATGCCCTCGAGCTGGTCTTCGGCACCGATCGGAAAGTTCACCGGGATCGGGGTCGCGCCGGTGCGGTCCTTGATCATCTTCACGCAGTTGAAGAAGTCGGCGCCGATCTTGTCCATCTTGTTGACGAACACGATGCGCGGAACCTTGTAGCGGTCGGCCTGGCGCCAGACGGTCTCGGTCTGGGGCTCCACGCCGGCGTTGCCGTCGAGCAGGCAGATCGCACCGTCGAGCACGGCCAGCGAACGCTCGACTTCGATGGTGAAGTCGACGTGGCCGGGGGTGTCGATGATGTTGAAGCGGAACTTGGTGTCGCTGGTGCCTTCGGAGGTCGGGTCGATCTGGCGCTGCCAGAAGGTGGTGGTCGCAGCCGACGTGATGGTGATCCCGCGCTCCTGCTCCTGCTCCATCCAGTCCATGGTCGCAGCACCGTCGTGCACTTCGCCGATCTTGTGCGACTTGCCGGTGTAGTAAAGGATACGCTCGGTCGTGGTGGTCTTGCCGGCGTCGATGTGCGCCATGATCCCGAAGTTACGGTAGCGCGTAAGGGGGTATTCGCGGGCCATTGGTGTGTCCTCAGGCTTGAGTGTTGGTTACCAGCGGTAGTGGCTGAACGCCTTGTTGGCATCGGCCATCTTGTGGGTGTCTTCGCGCTTCTTCACGGCGGTGCCACGAGATTGGACAGCGTCGATCAGCTCACCGGCCAGACGCTCTTCCATGGTGTTCTCGTTGCGGGCGCGAGAGGCGGCGATGAGCCAGCGGATGGCCAGCGCTTCGCGACGCTCGGGGCGCACTTCGACGGGCACCTGGTAGGTGGCGCCACCAACCCGGCGGGAGCGAACCTCGACCGACGGCTTGATGTTGTCGAGGGCCTCTTCGAACACCTCGATGGGCGACCGCTTCAGCTTGCTCTCAACCCGGTCGAGCGCGTTGTAGACGATGCGCTCGGCGACCGACTTCTTGCCGTCGATCATCAGGTTGTTCATGAATTTCGTCAGAACCTTGTCGCCGAATTTGGCGTCAGGCAGGACTTCGCGCTTCTCGGCAGCGTGACGACGGGACATTTGTGCTTCCTCTTACTTCGGACGCTTCGCGCCGTACTTCGAGCGGCGCTGCTTGCGGTCTTTGACGCCCTGGGTGTCGAGCACCCCGCGCAGGATGTGGTAACGAACGCCGGGAAGGTCTTTCACACGGCCGCCACGGATCAGGACAACGGAGTGCTCCTGAAGGTTGTGGCTCTCACCGGGAATGTAGCTGATGACCTCGTAGCCGTTGGTCAGGCGCACCTTGGCGACTTTCCGCATGGCCGAGTTCGGCTTCTTCGGCGTGGTGGTGTAGACGCGGGTGCAGACGCCCCGCTTCTGCGGGCAGCCTTCGAGGTGCTGCGACTTGGATCGTTTGACTTTCGGCTGCCGCGGCTTGCGGATCAGCTGTTGGATCGTGGGCATTCCGGTTTCCCCGTCTCGCTCGTTCGTTCATCTCTGGCGCGGGCTGTGCACCGCCCGGCGCCGGTTCAAGGCTCGCGAATGGCGGAACGCCAAACGCAAATACCGCTCCCGCTTCCTCTGCCGGAAACGACGCGGTGGAATCTCAGAGGATCGAGGCACATGCTGCCTGGATCGTGGCCACTTCGATTTTGATACGAGGACACAGTTGGGGCGGGCCCCGGCATCCCGTGAGCGCGGCGTATAGGGGGAGTCGGCGGGGCTGTCAACACCTCTGGGGGTTTGCAAGGCGGCTCGGGAACGAATGTGCCCCTCCCGGCGCGGAGATCAGCCAATAGCGCCGCGCCCTTGCCTCGCCACCCCGCGCCCCCTACCTTGCCGCCGGGGCCACATCCAGACCCGAAGGACCAGTCTCATCGTACAGATTCTCGGCATCTGCCGCTTCTCCTATCCCTGCTACGGCGGCTTCCGGCGGGAGCACGACACCATCCAGGACCGGATCGACTTTCTTTATGGCGAAGAGCGGCTGGAGGAGCGCTTCCGCTATTTCGAAACCTTCACTCTCCCCGGCCTGCGGTTGCAGACCGACGAGGATTTCAAGTTCGTCGTGCTGGCCGGCAACCAGCTCCCCAGGGCCTATGACGAGCGCCTGAAGGACCTGCTCGCCACCCTGCCCCAGGCCCGGCTGGTGCAATACGAGCCGCTCAACCACCGCGAGGCCTGCCTCAAGGCGATGCGGGAGCACATCGACCCCGATGGCGGCGTCTGCGGCCAGTTCCGTCTCGATGACGACGACGGGGTGAGCTACCGCTTCGTCGAGCGCTTCCGCGAGGCCTTCGACGACGGCCAGGGCATCATGAAGCGCGAGCACAAATTCGCCGTCGATTACAACCAGGGCTTCACCGTCTCCATCGACGAGACCGGCATCCGCGCCTGCGCCCAGCAGCGGCAGTACTGGACCCCGGCGCTCGGCGTCTATATCCGCCCCCACATCGACAAGACGGTCGTCCACTTCCGGCACGATACGATCTGGCGCCAGATGACCACCCTCACCTACACCGGCGAAGACATGTTCGTGCGCGGCCTCAACTCCACCAACGGCACGCCCTTCAAGAAGAAGGACTTCGAGGAGATGCTGCCGATCGAGGGCGAGGTGGCCCAGCGCCTGTCCAGGAGCTTCGGGATCACCGGGGAGGCGCTTGCGAAATTTCACGACGCCGAATCGAAAGCATCCGCTCGCGCAGGTAGGTGAAGAGCCCCGCCGCGATCACCACCGCCGAGCCGAAGAGCGTGAGCGGCCCGGGGAAATCGCCGAAGGCGATCAGCCCGAGGATCAGGGCCCAGACCAGGCCGGTGTAGCGGAACGGCGCGACAAACCCCATGTCGCCCACCCGCACCGCCGTGACCGAGAAGAGATAGGCAAAGAGGATCGACACGACCGAGCCGCCAAGCGCCAGCGCCGAGCCGCCGCTCACCGGCACCCAAGGCTCGAAGAGCGCCGCGAGCCCGGCCGCCGCGCCCACGCAGAAGGCGGTGACGGTGGCCACCGTCAGGGAGGGCAGCGCGCCGCTCATCTTGCGGGTCACCACGTCGCGGGCGACCACGGCCACCACCGCCGCCAGCGCCCAGATCGAGTAGCTGGTAAAGCCCTCGCCCCCCGGCTGCACGATCAGGAGCACCCCGGCAAAGCCCACCAGGATCGCCGACATCCGCCAGATCCCGATCGCCTCGCCAAAGAACAGGGCACCGGCCAGCGTCACCATGAGCGGCGCGGCCTGGAGGATCGCCGTCGCGTTGGCCAGCGGCATGTTGTAGAGCGCGGTGAGAAAGAACAGCGCCGCAAGGATCTCGGCAATGCTGCGCAGCGCCAGCAGCCCCGCGTCGCGCCCCGCCATCCGGAACCGAAGCGCCCCGCGCGACAAGGCCAGAAGCGCCAGCAGCGGGGTCACCCCCGCGCCGCGCAGGAACACGGTCTGCATCAGCGGAAGGTCGTCGGCCAGCGACTTGATGAAGGTATCGTTGACGGTGAAGGCCGCCATCGAGGCGGTCATCAGCACCGCGCCACGGAGGTTTTCGGACAGCTCTGCCATGCTGCCAGCGGTAGGAGGATTGTGTGACAAGCGCAAGCATTCTCCACCGCCCCGCTGGCGGTGCGCTCACGCGCCGGGGGAAGGCCCGCAGCCCCTGCCCCTGTGGGGCCGCTGAAGGCGCGCCTTACTTCAGCTGGCTGTCCTTCGAGCCGCGCCGGTTGATGCCGCCCCGCGCCTCGTAGCGCCCATCGCGCTCCTGCTGGCAGTCGATGCAGAGCTTCACGCCCGGAATCGCCAGCCGCCGCTTCTCGGGGATCTCCTCCTCGCATTCGGCGCAATGGGTCAGGCTCTCGCCCTGCGGGCCGCCCCTCGCCCGCATCCGCTGAAGCTCGTCGCTGATCGAGGCCTCGATCTGCTCGCTCACCGCCCCGTCCTTCGCCCATCCACCGGCCATGCCTGCACTCCTTTCGACTCGATAAAGGTAATCCCCCGCGTTACCCGTGCAAGCCCCGCCGCCCTCGCCGGTCTTCCTCGGGCCCGACCCGCGGGCCTCCCGCCTTCCCGCCCCAAGCACGGCTTTGCAAACCCGACCCCGGCGCTATCTCCTCCCCCGTGAGCGATGTTCTGACCTTTACCGAGAGCGGCATTTATTGCCCCGCCGGCGACTTCCACATCGACCCGTGGCGCCCCGTGCCCCGGGCGCTGATCACCCACGGCCATTCCGACCATGCCCGCCCCGACATGGGGCGCTACCTCGCCACCGAGGCTGCGGCACCTGTCATGCGCCACCGGCTCGGCGAGGCGGCCCGGATCGACACCATCGCCTACGGAGAGACGCGCCGGATCGGCGAGGCGGCCGTGTCGTTCCACCCGGCGGGCCATGTGCCGGGATCGGCCCAGATCAGGGTCGAGGTCAAGGGGCAGGTCTGGGTCGCGTCCGGCGACTACAAGACGGTGGATGACGGGTTGTCCGAACCCTTCGAGCCCGTGCGCTGCCATGCCTTCATCACCGAAAGCACCTTCGGCCTGCCGGTCTTCAAATGGACCCCGCAAGACATCCTCGCACAACAGCTCAACGCGTGGTGGGCGGCCAATGCGGCGGCCGGGCGGCCCTCGATCCTCGAAGCCTACGCCCTCGGCAAGGCGCAGCGGCTGATGCGCAGCGTGGACCCGAGCATCGGCCCGATCCTGACCGTCACCGCCGTGGAGAACACCAACGCCGTCCTGCGCGCACAGGGCACCGCCCTGCCCGACACCACCCAGATCACCGAGGATGTCTCCGACACGTCGCACCCCGGCGCGCTCATCATCGCCACGCCGGGCAGCACCAGCCAGAACTGGGCGCGGCGGTTTCGCAACGGGGCCTCCGCCTTTGCCTCGGGCTGGATGGCCCTGCGTGGCGTGCGCCGGCGACGCGGCACCGATCGCGGCTTCATCGTGTCGGATCACGCCGACTGGGAGGGGCTGAATGCCGCCATTGCGAGCACCGGCGCCGAGCGCGTCTTCGTCACCCACGGCTACACCGGGCCCTTCGCGCGGTACCTGGCCGAACAGGGCTATGACGCGCATGTGGTGTCGAGCGACTACGGCGGCGAGGATGCGGAGGAGGCCGGATGAAACAGTTCGCAACCCTCTACGCCCGTGTGGACGAGAGCACCAGGACCACCACCAAGGTCGCCGCGCTGGCCGACTACCTTGCCAGCGCCCCCGACACCGACCGCCTGTGGACCATCGCCCTCTTCACCGGCCGCCGCCCCAAGCGTGTGATCTCCACCACCAGGCTGCGCCTCTGGGCAGCGGAGGTTGCCGGCCTGCCCGACTGGCTCTTCGACGAGAGCTATCACGTCGTCGGCGACCTCGCCGAAACCATCAGCCTCGTCCTGCCCGAGCCGGCCGCCCCGCAGGAGCACAGCCTGACCCACTGGATCGAGACGCTGCAACACCTCTCGACGCTGGACGACGACGCGCGCCGGGCTGGCATCATCGCCGCATGGGATGCGCTGGTGCCCGATCAACGCTTCCTGTTCACCAAGTTGCTGACAGGTGGCTTCCGCGTCGGGGTCAGCGCCAGGCTCATGACGCGGGCTCTGGCGCAGGTGACGGGGCAGGACGAGACCACGCTGACCCACAAGCTCATGGGCAACTGGACCCCGCAAACCACCACCTGGGACGCCCTGATCGAGGCGGAAGACCCGATGGCCGACCTCTCCCGCCCCTTCCCCTTCTACCTGGCGCACCCGGTCGATGATCCGCAGGATCTGGGCCCCCCGGCCGAGTGGCACGCCGAGCGCAAGTGGGATGGCATCCGCGGGCAAGTCATCCTGCGCGGCGGCGAGCATCACATCTGGTCGCGGGGCGAAGACCTGATGACCGATCGCTTCCCCGAACTGGCCGGGCTGCGCGATCACCTGCCCGAGGGCACCGTGATCGACGGCGAGATCCTCGCCTTTGCCAAGGAGGCTCCGCTCAACTTCAACGCCCTGCAAAAGCGGATCGGGCGCAAGACCGTGCCGAAGAAGCTGCTCACCGAGGCCCCGGTCATCCTGATGGCCTACGACCTCCTGGAGCACGACGGGCAGGACATCCGCCAGACCCCCTTCGAGCAGCGCCGGGCCGCGCTCACTAACCTGCTGACCGATGTCCCCGCCGAGGCCCCCATCCGGCTCTCCCCCGAGGTACCGTTCCAAAGCTGGGAGACCCTCGCCGCCGAACGCGCCACCTCCCGCGACCACAGTGCCGAAGGCCTGATGATCAAGCGCCGCGCCAGCCCCTACCTTTCGGGGCGCAAGCGCGGCGACTGGTGGAAATGGAAGATCGACCCGCTGACCATCGACGCGGTGATGATCTACGCCCAGCCGGGCAGCGGGCGGCGGGCCAACCTCTTCACCGACTACACCTTCGCGGTCTGGAACGGCAACGAGCTCACCCCTTTCACCAAGGCCTACTCCGGCCTGACCGACGCCGAGTTTCGCAAGATCACCGCCTGGGTGCGCAAGAACACGCAAGCCAAGTTCGGCCCCGTGCGGCAGGTGACGCCCCACCACGTCTTCGAGATCGCCTTCGAGGGCATCCAGGCCTCGCCGCGCCACAAGTCCGGTGTCGCCCTGCGGTTTCCGCGCATGCTGCGCTGGCGCACCGACAAGCCCGCCTCGGAGGCGAACACGCTCGCCGACCTGAAGGAGATGCTGGCGACCTACGGCTAGAACCGGGCCGCCCCGGATCACCGCCCAAAGCAAAGGGGCCCCGCATCGCTGCGAGACCCCTTTGTTGTTTCTTGCAACCGGAGTTACCGGCTCTCGGGCGTCTCCACCAGGGTGTCGAACTCGCCGCCACCCACGATGTCGTCGTCCATCGGCGCGGCCAGCGCGGCCGCGGCTTCCGCCTCGGCCTGGCGCGCGTCGATCACCTTCTGGTCGCGCTCGGTGGCGATGCGGCGCACCTTCTGGGTCGCACCACCGGTGCCCGCCGGGATCAGGCGGCCCACGATGATGTTCTCCTTCAGGCCCACGAGCTTGTCGCGCTTGCCCTGAACGGCGGCCTCGGTGAGCACGCGGGTCGTTTCCTGGAACGACGCGGCCGAGACAAAGCTGCGGGTCTGGAGCGAAGCCTTGGTGATCCCGAGCAGGATCGGCTCGCCCTGGGCCTCGCGGCCCCCCTTCTTCACAGCCTTCTCGTTGGCGGCGTCGAACTCGGCCTTGTCCACGTGTTCGCCCTTCAGCAGCGTGGTGTCGCCGCTGTCGAGGATCTCCCACTTCTGGAGCATCTGCCGGACGATGACCTCGATGTGCTTGTCGTTGATCTTCACGCCCTGAAGGCGATAGACGTCCTGCACCTCGTCGATCATGTACTCGGCCAGAGCCTCGACACCCATGATGCTCAGGATGTCATGCGGCGCCGGGTTGCCGTCCATGATGTAGTCACCCTTCTGCACGAAGTCGCCTTCCTGCACCGGGATGTGCTTGCCCTTGGGCACCATGTACTCCACCGGCTCCAGGCTCTCGTCGCCAGGAACAATCGCGATACGGCGCTTGTTCTTGTAGTCGCGGCCGAACTTCACGTAGCCGTCGATCTCGGCGATGATCGCGTGGTCCTTGGGGCGGCGGGCTTCGAAGAGTTCGGCCACACGCGGCAGACCGCCGGTGATGTCCTTCGTCTTTGCGCCTTCCCGCGGGATACGCGCCACAACGTCACCGGCCTTCACCTCCTGCTGGTCCTCGACCGACAGGATGGCGTCCACCGACATCGGATAGGTCACCGGGTTGCCCGCATCGTTGCGGACCGGCTCGCCATCCTCGCCCACGATCAGGATCTCGGGCTTCAGCTCGTTGCCCTTCGGCGCAGTCCGCCAGTCGATCACGATCTTCTGGGTCATGCCGGTGGCATCGTCGGTCTCGTCCTTCACGGCGATGCCGGTGGTGAGGTCGACGAACTTGGCGGTACCGGCCTTCTCGGCGATGATCGGCAGGGTGTAGGGGTCCCATTCGTAGAGCTTGTCGCCGCGAGCAACCTTCTGCCCGTCGGTCACGAAGACCTTGGTGCCGTAGGTCACCTTGTGGCTGGCGCGCTCGGTGCCGTTCTCGTCGATGATCGCGAGCTGCATGTTGCGGCCCATGACGATCTGCTCGCCCGCCTCGTTCTTGAGGAGGTTGGCGTTGCGCAGCTCGACGGTGCCTTCCTGCGAGGCTTCCTGGAACGACTGCTGGCCACCCTGGGCCACACCGCCGATGTGGAAGGTCCGCATGGTCAGCTGGGTGCCGGGCTCACCGATCGACTGGGCGGCGATGATGCCGACGGCCTCGCCGGTGTTGACCATGGTGCCGCGGGCAAGGTCGCGCCCGTAGCACATGGCGCAAACGCCCTCTTCCGCCTCGCAGGTCAGCGGCGACCGCATGCGCACGGTGGCGACATTGGCCTGCTCGACGATGTCGGCCTTGCGCTCGTCGATCAGCTCGTTGCGCGCCACCAGCACCTCTTCGGTGCCGGGATGGATGATATCCTCGGCCGCGACACGGCCCAGGATGCGCTCGGCCAGCGAACTCACCACCTCGCCGTCGTTGACGGCGGCGGCAGCGGTGATCGCCCGCTCGGTGCCGCAGTCGTGCTGACGGATGATGCAGTCCTGCGCCACGTCCACCAGGCGGCGGGTCAGGTAGCCCGAGTTCGCCGTCTTCAGAGCGGTGTCCGACAGACCCTTCCGGGCGCCGTGGGTGGAGTTGAAGTACTCCAGCACGGTCAGGCCTTCCTTGAAGTTCGAGATGATCGGCGTCTCGATGATCTCGCCCGAGGGCTTGGCCATCAGGCCGCGCATCCCGCCGAGCTGCTTCATCTGCGTGACCGAACCCCGGGCACCGGAGTGGGCCATCATGTACACCGAGTTCGGCTCCGCTTCGGCACCGTTCTCGTCCTTCTTGGCGGCAGAGATGGTCTCCATCATGGCGTCGGTGACCCGGTCGTTACACTTCGACCAGGCATCGACCACCTTGTTGTACTTTTCGCCCTGGGTGATCAGGCCGTCCATGTACTGCTGCTCGAAGTCCTTCACCTGCTCGCGGGTGTCGTCCACGATGGTCCACTTGTTGTCGGGGATCACCATGTCGTCCTTGCCGAAGCTGATGCCGGCGCGGAAGGCCTCCTTGAAGCCCATGCTCATGATCTGGTCGCAGAAGATGACCGATTCCTTCTGGCCGCAGTAGCGGTAGACGGTATCGATGACCTGCTGCACTTCCTTCTTGCGGAGGAGGCGGTTGACCAGGTCGAACGGGGCCTTGGTGTTGAGCGGCAGCAGCGCGCCGAGGCGCACGCGGCCCGGCGTGGTGTCGAACCGCCGGTAAACCTCGTTGCCCTCGTCGTCGATCTGCTTCACGCGGGCCTTGATCTTGGCGTGCAGATGCACCTCGCCGGCGTTCAGCGCGTGCTCCACTTCCTCGACCGAGCCGAAGATCATGCCTTCGCCCTTCATGCCCTCGCGCTCCATCGTGATGTAATAGAGACCAAGGATCATGTCCTGCGACGGCACGATGATCGGCGCGCCGTTGGCGGGCGACAGCACGTTGTTCGTGGACATCATCAGAACGCGGGCTTCCAGCTGGGCTTCCAGCGAGAGCGGCACGTGCACGGCCATCTGGTCACCGTCGAAGTCGGCGTTGAACGCCGAGCAGACGAGCGGGTGCAGCTGGATCGCCTTGCCTTCGATCAGGATCGGCTCGAAGGCCTGGATCCCGAGGCGGTGCAGCGTGGGCGCGCGGTTCAGCAGAACCGGGTGCTCGCGGATCACCTCGTCGAGGATGTCCCACACCTCGGGGCGCTCCTTTTCCACCAGCTTCTTCGCCTGCTTCACGGTGCTGGAGAGGCCCTTGGCCTCCAGCCGCGAGTAGATGAAGGGCTTGAACAGCTCGAGCGCCATCTTCTTCGGGAGGCCGCACTGGTGCAGCTTCAGCTCGGGGCCGGTCACGATGACCGAACGGCCCGAGAAGTCCACGCGCTTGCCGAGAAGGTTCTGGCGGAACCGGCCCTGCTTGCCCTTGAGCATGTCCGAGAGCGATTTCAGCGGGCGCTTGTTGGCCCCGGTGATGGTGCGTCCACGGCGACCGTTGTCGAAGAGCGCATCGACCGACTCCTGCAGCATCCGCTTCTCGTTGCGGATGATGATGTCGGGCGCGCGCAGCTCGATCAGGCGCTTCAGACGGTTGTTCCGGTTGATGACCCGGCGGTAGAGGTCGTTCAGGTCGGAGGTCGCGAAGCGGCCACCGTCCAGCGGCACCAGCGGGCGCAGCTCGGGCGGGATCACCGGGATCACGGTGAGCACCATCCACTCGGGGCGGTTGCCCGATTCCAGGAAGCTCTCGACGATCTTCAGACGCTTGATGATCTTCTTGGGCTTCAGCTCGCCGGTGGCCTCCTTGAGGTCGGCGCGCAGCTGCTCGGCCTCGGACTCGAGGTCGATCTGGGCCAGCATCTCGCGGATCGCCTCGGCACCGATGTTCGCCGAGAAGGCGTCCATGCCGTAGGCGTCCTGGGCGTCCATGTACTCTTCTTCGGTCATCAGCTGACCGTAGGTGAGATCGGTGAGGCCCGGCTCGATGACGACGTAGTTCTCGAAGTAGAGGATCCGCTCGAGGTCACGCAGGGTCATGTCCAGCATGAGGCCGATCCGGGAGGGGAGCGACTTCAGAAACCAGATGTGCGCGACCGGCGCGGCCAGCTCGATGTGGCCCATGCGCTCGCGGCGGACCTTCTGCAGCGTGACTTCCACGCCGCATTTCTCGCAGACGACGCCGCGATACTTCATCCGCTTGTACTTGCCGCAGAGGCACTCGTAGTCCTTGATCGGCCCGAAGATCCGGGCGCAGAACAGGCCGTCGCGCTCGGGCTTGAACGTCCGGTAGTTGATCGTCTCGGGTTTCTTGATCTCACCGAAAGACCAAGAGAGAATCCGCTCGGGCGAGGCGAGCGAGACCTTGATCTCGTCAAACACCTTCGGCGGGGTGAGCGGGTTGAACGGGTTGTTCGTCAGTTCCTGGTTCATCTAGTTACCTTTCCTCGTCGGAGGTGCGGGTTTTGAAGAATATTTGATTTCTGTGCATGTCTGCGGACCCGTGGAGTAGTATTTCCGAGCTCTCAACGTCGCCGCTTTCATCTAGCCAGACCGTCCATTCGATGGAGCAACCGTTCTCGTACATGTCATTTCCCAGATCGGTCACGAAGACCTCCCTAGCGGGAAATGCGGTTGGATTTGATAGCTCTGCGTCATGCCGAAGATCATCGGCCCACACTTCAGTCCTTTCAAACCCTGCCTTCGAGACGATCGCACCACCAAATGGCACAATCCTTTTCATTTATTCCTCGCCCTCCGCGTCCAGGAGTTCCATGTTCAGGCCGAGGCCGCGGACTTCCTTCACGAGCACGTTGAAGCTCTCGGGAATGCCCGCCTCGAAGTTGTCCTCGCCCTTGACGATCGACTCATAGACCTTGGTCCGGCCGGCCACGTCGTCCGACTTGACCGTGAGCATCTCCTGCAGGGTGTAGGCAGCGCCATAGGCTTCCAGCGCCCAGACCTCCATTTCCCCGAAACGCTGACCGCCGAACTGGGCCTTGCCGCCCAGCGGCTGCTGGGTGACCAGGCTGTAGGGGCCGGTCGAGCGGGCGTGGATCTTGTCGTCCACCAGGTGATGCAGCTTCAGCAGGTACTTTATGCCGACGGTGACCGAGCGGGCAAACTGCTCGCCGGTCCGGCCATCGAACAGCACCGACTGGCCGCTCTCGTTGAAGCCCGCACGCCGGAGCGCATCGTTCACGTCATGCTCCTTGGCCCCGTCAAAGACCGGCGTGGCGATCGGAACGCCGCGGGTGATGTTGCCCGCCGCCTCCACCAGCAGACCTTCGTCGAGCGCCTTCAGGTGCTCTTCATAGGCCTCCTCGCCATAGGCGATCTTCATCGCGTCGCGGACCGGGGTCATGTCGCCCGAGCGGCGATATTCGCCGAGCGCCTCGTCCACCTGGATGCCGAGCCCGCGAGAGGCCCAGCCCATGTGGGTTTCGAGGATCTGACCCACGTTCATCCGGCTGGGCACGCCCAGCGGGTTGAGCACGAAGTCGACCGGCGTGCCGTCGCCCAGGAAGGGCATGTCTTCCACGGGGACCACGCGGGAGATAACCCCCTTGTTCCCGTGCCGACCGGCCATCTTGTCGCCCGGCTGAAGCTTGCGCTTCACGGCGATGAAGACCTTGACCATCTTCATCACGCCCGGGGGCAGATCGTCGCCGCGGCGGACCTTCTCGACCTTGTCTTCGAAGCGGGCATCTAGCACGCGCTTCTGCGCCTCGTACTGCTCGTGCAGCGCCTCGACCATCTGCGCCTCGGCCTCGTCGCCCAGGGCGAGCTGCCACCACTGACCCTTGCTGAGGGCTTCGAGGAGCTCCTCGTCGATGGTCGCGTTGGCCTTCACGCCTTTCGGGCCTTTCACGGCCACCTTGCCCAGGATCATGTCCTTCAGGCGGGCGTAGATGTTGCGGTCGAGGATCGCGAGCTCGTCGTCCCGGTCGCGGGCGAGGCGCTCGACCTCTTCGCGCTCGATCTGAAGCGCCCGCTCGTCCTTCTCCACGCCGTGGCGGTTGAAGACGCGCACTTCCACCACCGTGCCGAAGTCGCCCGGCGGCAGGCGGAGCGAGGTGTCGCGCACGTCGCTGGCCTTCTCGCCGAAGATCGCGCGCAGCAGCTTCTCTTCCGGGGTCATCGGGCTCTCGCCCTTGGGCGTGATCTTGCCCACCAGAATGTCACCGGGGCCGACCTCGGCACCGATGTAGACGATCCCGGCCTCGTCGAGGTTGCGCAGGGCTTCCTCGCCGACGTTGGGGATGTCACGGGTAATCTCCTCCGGCCCGAGCTTGGTATCCCGCGCGGCGACCTCGAACTCCTCGATGTGAATCGAGGTGAACACGTCATCCTTGGCGATGCGCTCGGAGATGAGGATGGAGTCCTCGTAGTTGTAGCCGTTCCACGGCATGAAGGCGACGACCACGTTCTTGCCGAGCGCCAGCTCGCCCATGTCGGTCGAGGGGCCATCGGCGATGACCTCGCCCTTCACCACGGTGTCGCCCACCTTCACCAGCGGACGCTGGTTGATGCAGGTGTTCTGGTTCGACCGCTGGAACTTGCGCAGACGGTAGATGTCCACGCCCGGATCGCCCGGCTCGAGGTCTTCGGTGGCCCGCACGACGATCCGCTGGGCATCGACCTGGTCGATGACCCCGCCGCGGAACGCCTGGATGGCGGCGCCCGAGTCGATGGCGACCTTGCGCTCGATCCCGGTGCCGACCAGCGGCGCCTCGGCCTGCAGCAGCGGCACGGCCTGCTTCTGCATGTTCGAGCCCATCAGCGCGCGGTTGGCGTCGTCGTTCTCGAGGAAGGGGATCAGCGAGGCGGCAACCGAAACCAGCTGTTTCGGCGACACGTCGATGAGGTCGACCATCTCGTTGGGCGCGAGGGTGTATTCGCCCGACTGGCGGGTGTTCACCATCTCGTTCACGAACTTGCCGTTCTCGTCGAGCGAGGCGTTGGCCTGGGCCACGGTGTGGCGCATCTCCTCGGTGGCCGACATGTAGTGCACTTCGTCGGTCACCTGGCCGTTCTTCACCCGGCGATACGGGGTCTCGATGAAGCCGTACTTGTTGACCCGCGCAAAGCTGGCGAGGTTGTTGATGAGGCCGATGTTCGGGCCTTCCGGCGTCTCGATCGGGCACATCCGGCCGTAGTGGGTCGGGTGCACGTCGCGCACCTCGAAGCCGGCACGCTCGCGGGTCAGGCCGCCCGGGCCAAGCGCCGAGAGCCGGCGCTTGTGGGAGACTTCCGAGAGCGGGTTGGTCTGGTCCATGAACTGGCTGAGCTGCGAGGAGCCGAAAAACTCGCGCACCGCGGCAGCGGCGGGCTTGGCGTTGATCAGGTCCTGCGGCATGACCGTGTCGATCTCGACCGACGACATGCGCTCCTTGATCGCCCGCTCCATGCGGAGCAGACCCACGCGGTACTGGTTTTCCATCAGCTCGCCGACCGAGCGCACCCGGCGGTTGCCGAGGTGGTCGATGTCGTCGATGTCGCCCTTGCCGTCGCGCAGCTCCACCAGAGCCTTGATGCAGGCCACGATGTCCTCGCGGCGCAGCGTGCGGTGGGTGTCGGGCGCGTCGAGATCGAGGCGCATGTTCATCTTCACCCGGCCCACGGCGCTGAGGTCGTAGCGCTCGGAGTCGAAGAAAAGGCTGTCGAACAGGGTGCTGGCGGCTTCGACCGTGGGCGGCTCGCCCGGACGCATGACGCGATAGATATCCATGAGCGCGGTGTTGCGGTTCATGTTCTTGTCGGCGGCCATGGTGTTGCGGATGTAGGCACCCACGTTGATGCCGTCGATGTCGAGCACCGGAATCTCGGTGATGCCCGCGTCGATCAGCTCCTTCAGGGTGCCGCCGGTCACGTCGCCGTCCTTGTCGGTCTCCCAGGTCAGCTCGTCGCCGGCTTCCACGTAGATGGCGCCGGTGTCCTCGTTGATGATGTCCTTGGCCACGAAGCGGCCCACGATCCGGTCGAAGGGCACCAGCAGCTCGGTGATCTGGCCCTCGTCGATGATCTTCTTCACCGCACGGGGGGTCACCTTCTTGCCGGCCTCGAACACGACTTCGCCGGTCTTGGCGTCGACGAGGTCATAGGCAGGCCGCGTGCCACGGATCCGCTCGGGGAAGAACTTGGTCACCCAGCCCTTGTTCTTCTTCAGCGAGTAGCCGACCGTGTCGTAATAGGCGTCCATGATCGCCTCCTGGTCCAGCCCGAGGGCATAGAGCAGGGTGGTCACGGGCAGCTTCCGGCGCCGGTCGATCCGCGCGAAGACGATGTCCTTGGCGTCGAACTCGAAGTCCAGCCAGGAGCCGCGGTAGGGAATGATCCGGCATGCGAAGAGCAGCTTGCCGCTGGCGTGGGTCTTGCCCTTGTCGTGGTCGAAGAACACGCCGGGCGAGCGGTGCATCTGGCTGACGATCACGCGCTCGGTGCCGTTCACCACGAAGGTGCCGTTGGGCGTCATCAGGGGCATGTCGCCCATGAACACGTCCTGTTCCTTGATGTCCTTCACCGACTTGGCGCCGGTATCCTCGTCCACATCGAACACGATGAGCCGCAGGGTCACCTTCAGCGGGGCGCTGTAGGTCATGTCGCGCTGCTGGCACTCTTCCACGTCGTACTTCGGCTTCTCCAGCTCGTATTTCACGAACTCGAGCACCGCGGTCTCGTTGAAATCCTTGATCGGAAAGACGCCCTGGAAGACGCCCATGATGCCTTCGCCGTCGGCCGGCGCAGGCTGATCGCCCGATTTCAGGAACAGGTCGTAGGAGGATTTCTGAACCTCGATGAGGTTCGGCATCTCCAGAACTTCGCGGATTTTGCCGTAGTACCGGCGGAAACGTTTGTGGCCGAGGAGGGTCGTCGCCATCTGGTCGTATACCTTTCGTCTGTCGCCGCGCACATCCCGCCGGGGCACCGGGAGGGCGGCTCACGAATGAAGGTGCGTCCGGGATCCATACCTGCCCACCGTCCCACCGGTGAGCGCCCGATCCGTACGAACACGCCTTGGAAAATCCCTCTCGTTTCCGAGGGACTTGCCGAGACGCATTAGGCTGGACCCGGTTTTTCCCGGGTCCAGCCAGTTCTTCAGGCTGCCGTCCGCATCGGACGGCGACCGATCACTTGAGCTCGATCTCGGCGCCAGCGGCTTCGAGTTTCGCCTTGATGTCGTCGGCTTCGGCTTTGGAGACCTGCTCCTTGACAGCCTTGCCACCGGCTTCCACCAGCTCCTTGGCCTCTTTCAGGCCCAGGCCGGTGATGGCGCGGACTTCCTTGATCACGTTGATCTTCTGAGCGCCGGCGCTCTTGAGGATCACGTCGAACTCGGTCTTTTCCTCGGCAGCCGCACCGGCGTCGCCGCCGGCAGCCGGACCGGCCATCATCACAGCGCCGCCAGCGGCGGGCTCGATGCCGTACTCGTCCTTGAGGATGGTTTTCAGTTCCTGGGCTTCGAGAAGGGTCAGACCCACGATCTCTTCAGCAAGTTTCTTCAGATCAGCCATTTTTCGCTTTCCGTCTGTCTAGATGTGTTCCAACGCGAGGTGTTCAACCCCTACGCGGCTCTCATTCGTTGCCTTACGCAGCTTTCTCTTCGATGGTCGAAAGAATGCTGGCGATATTCGAAGCAGGCGCGCCAATGGCACCGGCGATGTTGGAAGCGGGTGCACCGATGCAGCCCACGATGGAAGCAATGAGCTCCTCGCGGCTGGGCATCTGCGCAACGGCCTTCACACCGTCGACGTCCAGAGCGGTCTCACCCATCGCGCCGCCGAGGATCTCGAGCTTCGAGTTGTCCTTGGCGAACTTGTCCACGACCTTGGCCGCAGCCACGGGGTCTTCGGAGTAGGTGAGCACGGTCATACCCGTCAGAAGATCGGCGATGCTGGCGCAAGGCTTCCCTTCCAGGGCGATCTTGGCGAGCTTGTTCTTGGCGACGCGGACCGACCCGCCAGCTTCACGCATACGCGCGCGCAGGTCCTGCATCTCGGCAACCGTGAGACCCTCGTAGTGGGAGACCACAACGACGCCAGAGCTTTCGAAAATCTGGCCGAGTTCCTCGACCACTTTCTCTTTCTGGGCTCTATCCACAGTTTCACTCCAATTTGGGCAGGGTCATCCCCGCCCGGCTCATTTTTGCCGGCCAGGGCCGACACTCAGGTCCGTGTTACGGGGCTGAAGCCAAGTCCGCCCGAGAGATGCCTCGCGGGAAAACCAGTTCTGACCCGTCTCGGGCAGGAAATTAAGGCACTCGGACGAGCGCCACCCACCGTCTTGGACGAAACGCAAAACAGCGCACGACGAATCGCACGCTGGCTTGCAGGGGCCTCTCTAGTTGCTGCATCCGCGAAGGGCAAGGGCGCAGGGCTCACGTGCGGGTGATTTTCCGCCCCCCCCGGCCCCGGCGCGCCCCGCGGGATGGCGGGTGGGGTGTCGCGCGGCAGCGCGCACGTCACCCCGTCATCCCCTCACATGGCCGTGACCTGCCGGATCTTGGCCATCGCGCTCTCCAGCTCCTCCTGGTATCGGATCGGCTCGAAGAAGTTGCCACGATCGTCGAACAGCAGCACGAAGGCCGAGTGGTCCATCGTGTAGTCGCCCCCCTCCAGCGGCACCTTCGAGGCGTAGACCCGAAAGGCCCGGATCGCCTTGTCGATCTCATCGCGGCTGCCCGACACGCCCACCACGTCGGGCACCCAGCCCACGTAATCGGCCATCATTTCTACCGTGTCCCGCTCCGGGTCCACAGTGACGAAGTAGGTGCGAAGCGGGTCCTCGCCCGCGTCGGCCAGCTCTGCCTGCCACCGGTCGATGTCCGACAGCGTCGTCGGGCAGACCTCGGGGCAATGGGCAAAGCCGAAGAACACTGCCGTCGGCGCGCCGCGCAGGGTGTCTTCAGTAAAGGGCTGCCCGTCGGTGCCCGCGAGCACGTAGTCGCCATGCCCGAGGTCGATCCCCACCTCCTCGTCAAGCGCAGGCGCGACAAATGCAAACCAGACCGTCGCAAGGAGGGCCAGCCCGGCCAGCCCCCCCCGCGAAGATCGCCGCCGTCTTCGACCGCAGCATCAGTTGCCCTCATGCCCGGAGTGGCCATGCCCGCCGTGGGCGTGCCCGCCCGCGCCGATCTCGTCGCGCGGCTTCACGGGGAAGGTCACGACCACCTTGCCGGCGTCGCGGAACTCCAGCTCCACCTCGGCGCTGGTGCCCGCCTCCATCGGCCCGGCCAGATCCATGAACATGATGTGATAGCCGCCCGGCTTCAGCGTCACCGTCTCCCCGGCGGGGACGGCCAAGCCCTCGGCCAGCGCGCGCATCTTCATCACATCGCCCTCCATCGCCATCTCGTGCACCTCGATGCGACCGGCAACGGCTGAGCTGGCACCTACCAGCACGTCATCCTCCGCCCCGGTGTTGGTGATGGTCACAAAGCCCCCGGCCACCGGCTGGTTGGGCAGGGTCGCAGCGGCGGCAGGCGCGGTGATCTCGAGCGCGCCGAGGGTGACCTTGTCGGCCATGCCATGACCCGCGTGGCCGGCATGGGCATGGGCATCGGCCCCGTCCGCCGCCACCAGCGTCAGCTTGGGCGCGGGGTTGGGCACATCGGGGGCGCCGCTGGTGTCGGTCCAGTCGGCCACGCCATTGGCGCAGGTCTGCACGGCAGGGAAGTAGATCACCTCGCCCCCGTCGAACTGCTTGCCCACCGATCCGCGAAGCACGAACTCGTCGTAATGCGCGTCGGCCAGGTCGCCGCCGCTCCACACCACCGCACGAACGCCCTCGGTCATCATCGTTCCGTGGTTGTCATAGGGGGTTTCGTAGGCGCCAATCTCCGTCTCCAGCGCCCAGCCCGGCTTGGGCATCGGCTTCACGGCATAGAACCCTTCGGGGATCTCGATCCGCACCGTATGGGTCGCCTCGCCTTCGCAGCCGTGGGGCACGCGCAGGGTGATCTTGGTCGTCGCCCCCACCGTGGCCTCTGCCTGTTCGAGGGTGGCATGGGCATGGGCCGTCGCGGCCATGAGGGTCAGGCCGCAGGCGGCCAGAAAGCTGTGGTTCAGCATGTGTCAGTCTCCATGAGAATCCGGGCACGGGACCATCCCGCGCCGCGTGTCAGTCGGTTGGATTGCTCAGGAGAGGCGCGGCGGTCCGCGCGTGCTGTGGTGGGAGAAGATATGCTGCGGCCCGTGCAGGAGGTCGCTACCCCGCGTCTCGGGCATCACCCGGGCCAGCCGCTGCACCGCGTCGGGCGCGGCAAGCCGGGGCGCCTCGGGCAGCTTGTGGCAGAACGGGCAGTGCCAGGCATGGCCCGCGTCTACAGGGCCGCAGAGGTCATCCGCCGTCACGCCCAGCGCCCGCAGCTCGGCCACGGCGAACGCATCTTCCGAGGGCGGCCCCATGTGATGCGCCGAAACGGCCCCCATGACCGCCAGCATCAAGGCTGCGGCCCAGGCGATCACTGTCTGACGAAACCCGGCGCTCATGCCTGTTCCATGCCCGATCCGCACGCCGGAGGGAGGCGGCCGTTCTGCCGCATCCCCCCGGTATTGCGCGCTCAGGTCAGCTCGCGCGCGGTGATCGTGTAGACAAAGGCATCCGGCGCCAGCTCGTCCAGCCGCTCGCCGCCAATTTCCGCCTGCGGATACATCAGGAAAGGCAGCGGCGCGTCATCCGCCGCGCCCGGCAGCACCACGTCATGCGCGGTGTTCAGGCACAGCCAGTTGCCCTCCGCCGCGCCGAAAAGCCCGCGCCGCGCGTCCTGCACCTTGGCGTCCGCCAGGCTCAGGCCGCCGTCTTCCTGGAGCACCACCTTGCGCACGTCCGCCGGATCGGCGGGCACCCAGCCCGTGCCTTCCACGAACACTTCCGCCCGGCAATGCTGCGCGCCGGTCACGTTCTCCGAGCCCGCGCCAAGCGCCCTGTAGCCGAAGTCCGAGGGCGCCACCCGCAGCCCGTAGAGGTCGCGCGCGGGCAGGCCGGCGGCACGGCAAAGGCCGACGAAGAGCGCGTTGAGATCGGCGCATTTGCCGGTGAGGTCGCCCATGTGCAGCATCGAGGCAATGTCGCCCAGCCCGCAGCCGCGCGTCTCGGGGTTGCGCTCGGTGCTCTCCACCACCCAGTCGTAGATCGCGCGGGCCTTCTCGAGGTCGCCCGCCCTGCCCGCCACGATCCCCTGCGCCGTCTCCAGCACGATCCCGTCGGTCGGCAGCAGCTCGGTCGGCGCGGTCAGCTCGGCGCGCTCTGCCCCGGTGAGCGTGGCTCCCGTGCTGGCCTCCAGCGCGACCGACCGGCTGCGCGTCGCCACCCGGCTCGTCACCTCCAGCACCGCCGGGCCCTCGCCCGCCGCCCAGCGCGCCTGCACGAAGGCCGTGCCCTCGCCCTCGACCAGCTTCACCTCGTCGGCATTGTTCACCCAGAGGTTCCGGTCCGGCACCGTCCAGGTGTCGTCCCGGTGCGACGGCACCGGCACCCAGGCCTGCGCCGTCTTGCCGCCGCGCGGCAGCTCCACGCGGGTGACGATCTCGAAGGTCCGCCACGCGCCCGCCTGCGGGGCATACCCTGCCCACAGCCCGCGCGGGGCCATCGCCACCAGCGCCGCCGCGCCGCCACTTGCCAGAACTCTGCGCCGTCCGATCATCCGTCTGCCTCCGGTTTGTTGCGCGGCTGGCTATAGGCAGCCCGCCCTGTCCGCGCAAGCCTCGGTCATCCTTGTCAGATACCACTCAGCGCCGCCCTGGTCGGGCGTCCCGAAGTCCTTCTGCGGATAGAACTCGCGCCACGGCTTGGCCTCCTCGATGGCCCGCGCCGCCGATCCTGCGCTCCGGTCCCGGCATCCCCGTCCCGCCGTCGCCAACGAAAAGGGGCGAGCCAACCGGCCCGCCCCTCTGTATCCGCTTGCGTCAGGCTCAGTTGCCCAGCGCGTTGTCCACCTCGATGCTGACGCCCGGGCCCATGGTCGAAGAGATCGCGATCTTCTTCATGTAGGTGCCCTTGGCGCCGGTCGGCTTGGCCTTGGAGACGGCGTCCACGAAGGCGCGCACGTTCTCGACCAGCTTGGCCTCGTCGAAGGAGGCCTTGCCGATGCCCGCGTGCACCACGCCGGCCTTCTCGGCCTTGAACTGGACCTCACCGCCCTTGGCGGCTTCGACGGCCTCTTTCACGTCCATCGTCACCGTGCCGACCTTGGGGTTCGGCATCAGGTTGCGCGGGCCGAGCACCTTGCCCAGACGGCCGACGATCGGCATCATGTCGGGGGTGGCGATGCAGCGATCGAAGTCGATCTTGCCGCCCTGGACGATCTCCATCAGGTCCTCTGCGCCCACGATGTCGGCGCCGGCCTTCTTGGCCTCTTCGGCCTTGTCGCCCCGGGCGAAGACGGCAACGCGCACGTCCTTGCCGGTGCCGTTCGGCAGGCTGACCTTGCCGCGCACCATCTGGTCGGCGTGACGCGGGTCGACCCCGAGGTTCATGGCGATCTCGACGGTCTCGTCGAACTTGGCCTTGGCGTTGCCCTTCACCAGGGCGACGGCCTCTTCCACGCTCAGGTCGTGCTTGCCTTCAAAGGCCTCACGGGCGGCGGCGGTGCGTTTTCCGAGTTTTGCCATCTTACTTCACCTCGATGCCCATGGATTTCGCCGAGCCGAGAATGATCTGCATCGCGCCTTCGATGTCGTTGGCGTTCAGATCCTTCATCTTGGCTTCCGCAATCTCGCGCACCTGGGCCACCGTCACGGTGCCCACGGTCTCGCGCGAGGGGGTCTTGGCCCCGGATTTCACCTTCGCGGCCTTCTTCAGGTAGTAGGACGCCGGCGGCGTCTTGATTTCCATCGAGAAGGACTTGTCCTGGTAGTAGGTGATCACGGTCGGGCAGGGCGCACCCGGCTCCATCTCCTGCGTCTTGGCGTTGAACGCCTTGCAGAATTCCATGATGTTGATGCCGCGCTGGCCCAGCGCCGGGCCGACCGGCGGGGAGGGGTTGGCCTGTCCGGCCTTCACCTGCAGCTTCATCTTGCCGGCAATCTTCTTTGCCATTCCTGGCTCTCCTTTGCTCAACGGCGCCCCAACGCGATGGGCCGCCTTCATGTTGACGTGGTCCGGCTTGGCGCCCGCGAGCGCCGCCCCTCCCACGCGATTCGGCCCCGCCAGAACGACGGGGGACGAAGGAAGCCGCTCCATAGGCCCTTTTCCAGCTTCCGTCAAACCCCACTGGCCAATCCCGCCCAAGCGACCCTAGGCTCCCCGGATGAGCGATACCGAAACCCTCCTCCAAACCCTCTCCCACGACACCGCCTTCGCCGCCGCCTTCCCCGACGGGCCGCCGAGCCATGAGGTCGAGGCCCTGTCCGGCCTGGAGGCCTCGGGCGACCGCAACGCCTTCCTGCTCTCCGCAATGCGCCTCGTAGCTCGGGCCTGCAACGCCCACACCAGGCTGATCCCGCAGGCCGCCATCACCGTTTTGCCGCTCCGCTTCGTCGCCATCGGCTCCGAGGTCTGGCTGACCGAGGGCACCGGCTCCCCCGCCCGGCTCGAGGCAATCAACGACCGCCCCGTGGAGGCCCTGCTCCAGGCCGCCCGCCCCTTCATCCCCGGCCCGCCGTTCCGCCAGCGCGCGCTCGCGCCCCTGCTGCTGGCCTGGCCGGAGGCCCTCGCCCGGCTCGGCGTCGAGGATCCGCCGCGCTACACCCTCTCCACCGGCCCTCTCACCCCCGACCCGGCCCGCCGCGTCCCGGCGCTCACGCTCTATCCCGCCCGCGAGCACGGCGGCCTCGCCGCCACCCGCGACGCCCCCGGGCTCGCCGAGGTGCAGCACCTGCCCCGCGCCGTTCAGGTCCGGCTCCCCGAATTCCACGTCCCCGAACCCGGCGTGCTGGAAGTCGCCCTGCGCAACGCCGCCAACGCGGCCCTTGCCCGGCCCGACGCGCCCTTGCTGATCGACATCCGCGGCAACCCGGGCGGCGATTTCCTGAAGGCAGAGACCCTGCTCGAGGCCTTGCGCAGCGGATGGCGCGGCCCACGCTTTGTCGTCCTGGTCGACAAGTTCACCTTCTCCGCCGCGCTTGTCTTCGCCTGCCGCGCCCTGCACCGCCTGCCCGGGACAGGCCGGCTGATGGGCGAGCCGATGGGCGATGTCACCCGCTTTCACGCCGAGGGCGATCTCGAAGTGCTGCCCGAGAGCGGCGCCGCCCTGCGCTGGTCGGATGCCCTGCACGACTGGCACAGCGGCACGCCCCACGCCAGCACGCCCCCGATCATCGCCCGCCACCTCGTCGCCGCAGGCACGATGGTCCCCCACCCGACCCCCTTCAGCACCGCCGACGAGCTGGCGAGAGGGCAGGACCGGGCGCGCGACGCCGCGCTGGCCTGGGCCGCCGGCCCCTGAGCCGACCGCGCCAGGCTGCCACAATAAAGCCGCGATCGGGTCGTTGTCCCGCCGCGACCGGGCGTAATGTGGTTAACAGCGCGACAATCGTGAAAGTGGAGCAAGAGACATGATCCACACGGACACCGAAACCTTCGAGGCCGCCCGCCCCGCCGACGCCTGGCTGGCGGTCAGCTACCGGCTCGACGACATCCGCGGCGCCACCTCGGGGCGCACCACGCCCCGCGAGTTCTGCGAGGAGGCCATGGTGCTGATCGAGGCCTCGCTGGAGATGGCCGAGCTGGGCCGCTCCACCGGCCCGCAGGAGATGCCCTCCGGCACCTCGTCCGGCGCCCTCTGGATCGGCTTTTCCGTGGCCGACGCCGACCGCGCCGAAGCGGTCATCCGCGAGGCCGTCTCCGGCACCAGCTACGGCGGCTTCACCGCCATCTCGCGGGCAGATCCGGCCAGGGCCTGACCCGGCCCTCCCGGCACCCGTCCCCAACGAAAAGGGCCGCCCCCAGGGGAGCGGCCCGAACTGCTGTCAGCGGGCGCGCGGCCCGGCGGCCCTGTGTCAGGCCTGCTTGGTCACCTGGGTGAACTCCAGCTCCACCGGCGTGGCCCGACCGAAGATCGACACCGTCACCTTCAGGCGCTGGTTGTCGTCGTCGACCTCTTCCACGTTGCCCGAGAAGCCCTCGAACGGACCGTCGGTCACGTTCACGTTCTCGCCCACCTCGAAGGTGATCAGGCTGCGCGGCGCGGCATCGCTCTCTTCCACGCGGCCCAGGATCGCCTCGACCTCGGCATCGCGCATCGGCATCGGCCGGCCCTGCGGCCCCAGAAAACCCGTGACCCGGTTGATCGAGGTGATCAGGTGATAGCCCGCATCGCTCATGTCCATCCGCACCAGCACGTAGCCCGGCATGAAGCGCCGCTCGGCGGTCACCTTCTTGCCCCGGCGCACCTCGATGACCTCCTCGGTCGGCACCAGCACTTCCTCGATCTCGCCGGTGAGGCCCGCGGCCTCCGCGTCGGTGCGGATCTGCTCTGCCACCTTCTTCTCGAAGTTGGAGAGCACCGCCACCGAATACCACCGTTTCGCCATGTCAAACCTGCTTGTCTCTGGCCCCGTGCCGGGGCGCGTCAATCCAGCTCCCCGATAAAAAACGGGCGCGCCGTCGATTCGGGCGCGCCATGTTTTCGGGGAATGAAGGCGGGATACTCCGACCGCCGGGCGATTTCAAGTAGGGTGGGCAATCTGCCCACCGATCGCTCAGCCGAACAGCCCCAGGATCGTGGTCAGCCCCGAGCGGATCAGCCAGTCGACCAGGAAGAAGAAGGCGCCGGTGAGGATCGCCATGATGAACACCATCACCGTGGTCAGCACCACCTCGCGGCGGGTCGGCCATACGACCTTGCCCACCTCGGTGCGGACCTGCTGGATGAACTGTAGCGGATTGGCGCGGGCCATGGGGTGCTCTTTCCTCGGGGTTCGTCCGGGGCCATCTACGGGCTTCGCGGGGCGATTTCAAGGCTGACGGTGCCGCAGCCCGCGACACCGCCCCGTCGGGTGGGCAATCGGCCCACCCTCCCCCGCAGCGGGCGTCAGTACACCGGGTAGGCCGTGGCGCTGCCCGCCGCCCTGTCGATCACCACGATCCGCCAGCCGTCTGTCACCGCCACCACGCGGCCATCGGGCAGGTATTCGAAGCCTTGGGTCTTCTCGAACCAGCCGGGCAGGTCCTCCACGCCGATGGTCAGCGGCGCGCCGCCGGTCACCGGGATGAAGCTCACCTTGCCGCCGTCGCCCGCCACGATCTCGGTCGCATCGGGGCTGATCTCCACGTAGTCGCCATTGGCGCGCTGGAGGTCGAGCATGGTCACCTCGCCGGCCGCATCCGCCACCATCGGGTCGCTGCCGGGCTTGAGGTAAAACACCTGCTCCCCCACCTTGCGCACGTCATCGAAGTTCGAGGCGCTGTACCAGCTCGGCGTGGCCGCGGTGGTGCCCGCCTCCAGATCGACGGTCAGGAGCTGCGCCATGTAGCCGTCGTGCTTCTTGCGGAAGATCTCCTTGTCGAGCCCCTTCACGTCGTCGCCGGGCTGCTCCTTGGTCTCCTCCTCGGTCTTGTCCTGCCGGGTGATCGCGTAGAGCATCGCGCCGTCGTCGCTGAGCCCCGCGCTGTCGATGTTGGTGCCCTCGGGGGTGGCGATGGTCTTGGTCTGGGCGCCCGAGGCCGCGTCGATCACCGTGATCTCGGTGCCGCCCGACGCCCCGCGCCATTGCACGATCCGGTTGGCCTCGGGCCGAAACACCATGTCGCGCACCCGGTCGATCGCCCATTTCTTGCTCATGTCGGCGGCGGCATAGGCGGTCAGCACGTCGTCGCTGTCGAGCACATACACCAGCGAGCCATCGGCCGAGTGGTCCATCCACACCGGCATTGACGGGCTCCAGATCCGGTCCTTCACCTCGAAGGTGGCGGTGTCGATCACGTAGATCACCCGGTTGTCGCCGCCCGCCAGCAGCGTGGCCCCGTCGGGACTGAGGGAAAACCCGCCAAGGCCGCCCGAGGGCAGGTTGGCGGCAGCCGGCAGGGCAAGGCTGGTCGAAAGGGCAAGGGCCGCAAGGATGCGCTTCATGGCAATATCTCCGTCAGAATGACTTGGTTCAACGGATCGAAGGCTGGCAGGCCGCTTCCCCACGGTCAAGTGTTTCAGACCGCTCGGGGCCGCGCGCCGCCCCGCGCCCTACTTGACTTTCCCTTCCCCGATTGAGTTAACACCCCGAGTGTTGCCCTTTCTCCCAGTGAAAGTTCCGCCGAGCAGATGGACAAGATACCGATGACCCGCGCGGGCCATACCGCGCTCGATACCGAACTGAAAAAGCTCAAGTCCGTTGAGCGTCCGGCGATCATCAAGGCGATCGCGGAAGCCCGCGAGCATGGCGATCTCTCGGAGAATGCCGAGTATCATTCCGCCAAGGAAAAGCAGAGCTTCATCGAAGGGCGGATCAAGGAGATCGAGGGCGTGCTGTCGCTGGCCGAGGTGATCGACCCGGCCCGGCTCTCCGGACCCATCAAGTTCGGCGCGACGGTCACGGTGGTCGACGAGGACACCGAGGAGGAGAAGACCTGGCAGATCGTCGGCGAGCACGAGGCCGACATCGAGCGCGGCCTGCTGAACATCAAGTCGCCCATTGCGCGCGCCCTGATCGGCAAGGACGAGGGCGACTCCGTCGAGGTCCGCACGCCCGGGGGCGAAAAGAGCTACGAAGTGCTGAGCGTGAAATACGTCTGACAGGAGCCTGGCCAAAGTGAGCGAGGCCGACCATAGCAGCAGCGAGCAGACGCATCCGCCGATGCGCCTGGCGCCCGCGCCGATCCGCTCCGTTCAGGGCAACGGTGCGCCGGATCGCGGCGTGGGTGCCGCGGAGTTCATCGGCATCGGGCTCACCCTGCTCTGGGGCGTGCTGGTCGGCGGCTTCTTTCTCCTGATCCCCGAGGGCGAGGCCGATTTCGACCCGATCGTCTTCACCATGACCCTGTTTGCGGTGTTCATGCCGGTGGCGCTGATCTGGGTCGGCATCTCCGCGGCCCGCAATGCCCGGATCATGCGCGAAGAGAGCGCGCGGCTCACCGCCGCCGTCGATGCGCTGCGCTCCAGCTACGTGAGCAGGGCCCAGGGCGAGCGCCCCGACCCCCGCGCCGGAGCCATCGAGCGCAAGCTCGAGGAGCTTGTCACCGCCCAGCGCAACTCCGAGGCCGCGCTGGCGCGCATCGCCTCCCGTGCCGGTCTGGCCGCCGAGGTGCCGCTGCCCGGCAAGCCCGCGCTCTCGCGCCCCGAACCTGCCCCCGAGACCGAATCCCAGCCCGCCTTCGACCTCGGCACCCCGGCGGTGACGGGCGCCGCGCCAATCTCGGTCGAGGAGTTCATCCGTGCGCTGAACTTCCCCGAGAACGAGAAGGACAAGGCCGGGTTCGCCGCGCTCCGCAAGGCGCTGCGTGACCCCAAGATCTCGGGGCTGATCCACTCGGCGCAGGACGTGCTCACCCTGCTCTCCGAAGACGGCATCTACATGGATGACCTCTCGCCCGAGCCCGCGCGCCCCGCCATCTGGCGCAAGTTCGGCGCCGGCAAGCGCGGCGAGGAGATCGCCGGCATGGACGGCGTCCGCGACCGCTCCTGCCTCGCGCTCACCTCCGGCCGGATGCGCGCCGACCCGATCTTCCGCGACGCCGCCCACCACTTCCTGCGCAAGTTCGACCAGACCTTCGCCGCCTTCTCCGAGACCGCCTCCGACACCGAGATCCTCGCCGTGTCCGAAACCCGCACCGCGCGGGCCTTCATGCTTCTGGGCAAGGTCTCCGGCACCTTCGACTAGGGCCACCGGCGGCCCGCCTCCCCCTTCACCCGGCCCATGCGGGCTTTCCAACCCGGCGGCCCTCTCCTCTTGGCCTTCGACATCACCCAGCTTCTTCCGCCCCTCCTGCCCTGGCTCGTCTGCGCCCTGGCGGTGATCTGCGGCACGGTGATCCAAAAGCTCGCCGGCGCGGGCTTCGGGATGATCGCCGCGCCCACCATGACGATCGTCGCGCCCGAATGGGTGCCGGGCACGATCCTGCTGCTCGGGATGCTGTCGGGCGTCGGCTCGTTTCTCGGCACACGCGATGCCGTGGTGCGCGCCGATCTGCCGCCCGGGTTCGCCGGTCGCCTGCTCGGCGCAGTCTTTGCCGCGTTCATTGCCACCGCAGTCGTCGGCACCGCCCTGCTCCCCGTCATCATCGCGCTCGTCGTGCTTCTGGCCGTCGCCCTCACCCTCGCCGGCCTCTCCATCGCCATCACGCCGAAAACCCTGTTCGGCGCCGGGGTGGCCGCCGGGGTCATGGGCACGCTGACGGGGATCGGCGCGCCGCCAATGGCCCTTCTCTACTCCGGGGTGGAGGCGCGCCGGTCGGCGGCAACGCAAAACGCCTTCTTCGGCTTCGGGATGATTGTCTCGATCGGCGCGCTCGCGCTGGCCGGGCTGATGCGCGCCCCCCAGATCGCGCTGGCCGCCTCCCTCGGGCCGCTCGTCCCGCTGACCCTGCTGGCCGTACGCCCGCTCGTCGCGCGCTTCGAGCGCGGCTCGATCCGCCCCTGGGCGCTGGGGCTGGCGACGCTCTCGGCCCTCGTCCTGCTGATGAAGGCGCTCTGACCGCCCTCAGCGCGCCGCCGTGCCCGCCTCGCCGTCGCTGTCGCCGTCGCCGTCGCCGTCGCCGTCGCCGTCGCCGTCGCCGAACTCCAGCCACGCCCGCGCCCCCGGCGCCAGCTCTGCCTCCATGCGCGCGTCGTAGGCCGCCAGCTCCGCCTCGGTCAGCACACCCTGCCACTTGCCGCTCGTCCCGCTGTCGAAGAACCCCGCGTCCGACCGGAAGAACCCCTTGCCGCCCGACGGGCAGAATCGCTCGGCGTTCGCCTTCATGTTGTCGAAGGTGGCCTGCCGCACCAGCCGGGCCATCACCTCTTCCGAATGTGACACCCCCAGCAGCCCCGCCACCCGGGCGAAGGTGCCCGCAAGGTCGCGCTGCATGTCGGCGTAGTGAAAAAGCGCCACGTTGGGCCGGTCCGCCACGGCCCGGGCCGCCTCGTAATGCCGCAGGATGTGGGCCAGCGGCATCGCGTCGGCGTCAAACCCCTCCGGGCCGCCGTCGAGAAACCGCCGAAAGGTCACCCCCTCCGGGTCGGGCTCGGGATACCAATGATCGAACCAGCGCAGCGGCGTGTTGTGCAGGTGGGCGCGAAACGAGAAATGCGCATCCAGCGGGTGCCGGAACACGGCGATATACTGCGCACGATCGTCCAGCGGCAGCCCGTCGATCGGCGTGTGGCTCTTCATGCTGCGCCGATGGGCCATGCCCTCCAGCCGCGCCGCCACCTCCGCGAGATCACGCAAGCGGATGTCGACCCAGGGCATCCGGATCGAGAGCTCTGTCTCGACCTCCGGATCACCTGACAGGAGCAGCGCGATGATCGTCTGCATCCAGGTCGTTCCGCACTTGGGCGGCGTCACCACGATCACGTCATCCGGGCGGATCGCCACCGCCTCCCACCGCCGGCTGTCCGTAAGCGGGCCAAGGTAAAGCCTTCTTTCCGTCATGCGGGCTCCTCTTCGTTGCCTCTTCAGGCGCAGCCTAAGCAGATCCCCGGCCCGGCGGAAGCAGGGGCGCGGGGCCGCCGCCACGGTGCCGCACAGGCAAAAAAGGGGCGGATTGCTCCGCCCCCTTCCGTCAATGCACGAGGGAAATCGTGGCTCAGTTGAACGAGTAGACCAGCGACACGCCGAAGGTGTTGTCGGTGTCGTCGAAGCCCGGCAGCGGATCGCTGTGGTACTCGGTGAGCACCGAGGTCCGCAGGGCGAGGGCCTTGGAGACGGCCACGCTGAGGGCGAGGTCGTTGAACACCACCGTGTCGGACTCCGAGGTGATCACGTCGGTGTCCATGGTCAGGTAGAGCGTCTCGGTCAGCTTGTGGGCATAGTCCGAGGAGATCCCGAAGGCGGCCTCGTCCACGTCACCCGAGGTGAGGTCGTTCAGCTCGGCGAAACGGTAGCCCGGACCGGCCTGGATCGACCACTGGCGGGTGTCGTCGTTGAAGATCCGGTAGCCCACGCCGAAGCTGGCGAAGGTGTCGGTCTTGTAGGACGAGAACTCGTCGACCGAGCCCTGCACCTTGGCAAAACCGAAGGTGTTGGGGGTGAAGTCGCGGGTGTACTCGAGCCCGTAGAACATGCTCTCTTCGGTCTTCACGCCCTCATCTTCGCCATATGCGTAGCTGAGGTTCAGCTCGAGGCCGTTCTGGCCCCAAACGTAGCCGAGGTCGGTGCCGACGCCGAGGTCGAGGCTGTCAGTGTTGCCCGAGGAGGCGATGCCGCGCAGCGCGAAGGAGCCGGTAAAGCCCTGCGGGCGGCCTTCGTTGCCGAACCGGTCGATATCGCGCTCGGCGTCATCCTCGATCGCCTCGATCAGATCTTCGTTGCGCTCGGCGGCGACAGAGGTGCCACCGACGAGGTCCTGGGCAAACGCGGAAGTCGCGGAGAGCGCCGCGACCAGGGTGACGATGCCAGCACCGAGTTTCGTTGCTTTTTCCATGTGTTTTCCTTTCCAGGATCATGTTTCCCATCCGCAGCGGAGGGGAGCATTTCTGCTGGAACGGGACTTAGGCAACCGCGATTCGTGAGTGAAGTTCGGAATAATCATGCATGAAACGAGATTCGCTCATGTGAAAATAATCTTCAATGATTCCCGAGAATTCCCACGCCCTGGCCGTTGTTCATGCCGGCCAGCGTCTCGAGGACCGCATCCTGATCGGCATCCAACTGTGTCGTAACCGCAACAAGTGCCGCCTCGGCGACGGCGTGAATGTCGTCGTCGAGGTCGTCGCGCCAGATCACCCAGACCGGGTAGGGAAAGGTCGGCGCGTTCGGAACGAGGTGCAGCCGCCCCTCGTCGAGGAATCGCTTGATGTAGCGTGCAGGCAGGTAGGCCGCCTTGTGCCGCTGGGCGATATAGTCCGCCGCCATCGCGCCCAGCGACAGCGTGATGCCGGGGTTCGTCAGGTCGGGAAGCTCCAGCGCATGGGCGTGCACGAACTCCGGCCCCCAGTCGACAAAAACGTAATCCTTGGCAATATCTTCCATTTCCGCCTCCCAGGAGGCGACGAGCACGAGGTCTTCCTCCATCACCAGCCGCGCGCTCAGGCCGGGGCGCAGCTGCGGCGTGTACATCAGCGCCGCCTGCACCACGCCCTCCACCAGGAACCGCGTGAGCCGGTCGGGCATTCCCAGCTCGGCCCGCACGTTGAGCGTGGGCATGTCGGCCTGCATCCGGTCCAGCCAGCGAAACCCGAGCCTTGGCCAGAGCGAGTATTGCGCGCCCACGGTGATCGACTTGGAGTAGCCCTCCGGCACCCCGATCTGCTGGCGCGCCTCCTCCCAGATCTTGATCAGCGAGAGGGCATAGCGCTCGAACTCCCGCCCCGCCGGGGTCAGCTCCGCACCGGCCTTCGAGCGGGTGAACAGCGGCTTGCCCAGCGAGTCCTCCAGCCGCTGAATCCGCAGGCTGACCGCCGATTGCGTCACGAAAAGCCGTTCGCTGGCGTTCACGAAGGAGCCGGTGGCGGCCACCTCCAGGAAGGTGCGGATCAGGTTGATGTCCATCGAGCACTCCTTCCGGGCGGCTCCCGCAACCGTGAATCACCCGGCCCGGCGGCGCAAGCCTTGGCACGGCATGTCACACCGGGGCTAGCGCGCGGCCACCGCCTGCCCCGCCGCCACGCCACTCGCCCAGGCCCATTGAAAGTTGTAGCCCCCCAGCCAGCCCGTCACATCCACCGCCTCGCCAATGAAATGGAGCCCCGGCACCGCCTTCGCCTCCATCGTCTTGCTTGAAAGCTCGGCGGTCGAAACACCCCCCGCCGTCACCTCGGCCTTGGCATAGCCCTCGGTCCCGTCGGGCACGAACTCAAGCCCTTCCAGCACCGCGGCCGCCCGCGCCAGCTCGGCGTCCGAGGCGTTGCCCATCTCGGTCGCCAGCCCCACCCGCGCCGCCAGCGCCTCTGCCAGCCTTGCCGGCAGGTGCTCCGCCAGCGCCGCCTTCAGCCCCGCCCGCGGAGATTTCGCCCGCGCTGCCTTCAGCCGCTCCAGCGCGCCGGGCAGCACGTTCAGCCGCACCGCATCGCCCGCGCGCCAGTAGCTCGACACCTGCAGGATCGCCGGGCCCGACAGCCCGCGATGGGTAAAGAGCGTCGCCTCCTCGAAGGAGACCCCGTTCACCCTGGCCACCGAGGGCACCGCCACCCCCGCGATGGTGGTGAAGAGCCGGTCGCTCTCGGGCAGGGTGAAGGGCACCAGCGCCGGGCGCGGCTCCACCACCTCCAGCCCGAACTGCCGGGCAATCTCGTAGGCCCGCCCCGTCGCCCCCATCTTCGGGATCGACGGGCCCCCGGTCGCCACGATCAGCCTCGGCGCCGCCGCGCCCGCCACCTCGAAGCGCCCGTCCCGGTGCCGCACCGCGGTGGCACTCACGCCCAGCCGGGTCTCCACCCCGCCCTTCGCACATTCCGCCTCCAGCATCGCGACGATCTGTCGGGCCGAGCCGTCGCAAAAGAGCTGCCCCAGCGTCTTCTCGTGCCAGGCGATCCCGTGCCGCTGAACGAGGTCGATGAAATCCCACTGGGTGTAGCGGCTGAGCGCCGACTTGGCGAAATGCAGGTTCTCCGACAGGTAGCACCCCGGCTCGATGCCGAGGTTGGTGAAATTGCAGCGCCCCCCGCCCGAGATCAGGATCTTCTTGCCCGCCTTCTCGGCATGGTCGATGAGCAGCACCCGCGCCCCGGCCTGCCCGGCGGTGGCCGCCGCCATCAGGCCTGCGCCACCCGCGCCCAGAATGATCACATCGTAGTCCATGCCGGCGCTCTAAACCTTCCGCAGGGTGGGTGAAAGCCACCACTCACTCCACCGCCGCCACCATTGTCACCGCCCGCCGAAACCCCAGCACCGGCGCAAGCAGCCCCGCCCGCACCTCGCCCCGCGCGACGAAGCCGCAGCGCTCGTAGAGCCTCCGCGCCCTCTCGTTGCCCTCCACCACGTCGAGCCGCACCTCGCCGCAGCCCCGCGCCGCCGCCTCTGCCATGATCGCCCCGATCAGCGCCGTGCCCACGCCGCGCCCGCGCGCGCCCTCGGCCACAAAGATCCCGTCCATCAGCAGCTGCCCCGCAACCAGGTCCCGCTCGAAAAGGTCCAGCAACGGCCCGCGCCAGGCTGCGCCGAGCCAGCCGTAGTGCCGCGCCATGTCGGCAAGATTCCCGGCCATGAAGCCGCCCTCGGGCAGCTTGAACCCCGCCACCCCCAGCAGCCTGCCGTCTTCCACCGCCGAGAGGGCAAAGCGCGGCTGGACGATCGCGGCGATGAACGCCAGCGCCTTGCGCTCCGGCCAGAGGATGCGGCCCAGCTTGCCCCGGAACGCAGCCCAGAACAGCCGCGCCACCGCTTCCCTGTGCGCCGGGTCGAAGCCTGCGCGGACCTCCATCAGAGCCCGAGCGCGGCATAGGGGATGAACCGCACCATGTCGCCCCGCTTCACCTCCAGCGCCCCGTCCGGCAGCTCCACCAGCCCGCCGGCCCAGCTCAAGCCGCTGATCCGCCCCGAGCCTTCGGAGGCAAAGACCTCCACGCCCGCCGGGCCGAGCCGCGCCCGCAGATACTCCCGCCGCCCCGGCTTCTTGCGCTTTTCGAAGGCCGCAGGCACGGCAAAGCCCTCCGGCTCCAGCCAGCGCCCGCCCGCCAGCACCTCCAGCGCGGGCCGGGCGAAGAGCGCCGCCGTCACCAGCGCCGCCACCGGGTTGCCCGGCAGGCCGAAGAGCGGCACGCCATGCCAGCGCCCCAGTGCCAGCGGCCGCCCCGGCTTCAGCGCGATCCGCCATGCGGTGAGGTCGCCCTCCTCGCGCAGGAGCGCCGAAAGATGGTCCTCATCCCCCGCCGAGGCGCCGCCCGAGGTCAGGATCACATCCACCTCCGCCTCGTCCAGCGCGGAGCGCAGCGCATCGCGGTCATCGCCCACCCGCCCGAGGTCCACCGCCGCGTGGCCCCAGCCGCCCGCCATGGCCAGCAGCATCGGCCGGTTGGCATCATAGGTGTGCTGCGCGCCCGCCGCCGTGCCCGGCTCCACGATCTCCTCCCCGGTCGACAGCACGCCGACCCGGAGCTGCCTGTGCACCGGCACGCGCGCCACCCCCGTCGCCGCGATCAGCGCCACATCCGGCGCCCTGAGCCGGTGCCCCGCCTCGAAAAGCACATCCCGCGCCGCCACATCCTCCCCCGCCTTGCGCGTGTTGGCGCGGGGCCGGGGCAGGCCGCTGAACGCCACCTGCACCCCGTCGGTCGTAACCTCCTCGTCCAGCACCACGGTATCAACGCCCTCCGGCAGCAAGGCCCCGGTCAGGATCCGCAGCACCCTGCCCGCCGGCACCGCCCCGTCGAACGGCACCCCCGCCGCCGCGCGGCCCTCGGCCATCGGCATCTCGATCCGCCCGCCCGCGTCCGGCGCGGGCAATCCGCCATGGGCAAAGCCCCAGCCGTCCACCGCCGCATTGGCACCCGGCGGGTTGGCCCGCTCCGCCTTGATCGTGGCCGCCACGATCCGCCCCGCCGCCGCGCCAATGGGCACCACCTCCGTGCCCACCGCCACGCCCAGCGAGCCCTTCAGCCGCGCCAGCGCCTCGTCCACCGGCACCCAGTCCACCCCGGCGGGCAGGGCAAAGCAGTCGTTTCGCAAGGCCTGTGGCTGCAAGCCGCGCAGGGCAGGGCTCGTCGTCCCGTCCTGCGCCACGCCAAGGATCCACCCCTCCTCCGGCGCGTGCACCTCCAGCAACTCCGCCAGCACCTCCGGCGCCATCCCCGCCAGCCGCTCCGCCACATGTGTCACCTGCTCCCGGTCCGGGATCTCGTCGCGCGCGGCCTTCGGCGGCAGCACCAGCGACGGCCAGATCTCCACCAGCGCCACCGGCCCGTCGAGCGGCTCGAACGGCCAGACCTTCGCCCCCACCGCCTTGCGCAACCGCGCCAGCACCGGCAGCCCGGTCAGCACCTGGCTGCCCACCGATCCGGCCCCGCTCATCTGCCAGCAGGTGAACGCCCCCCTGGCCAGCCGCTCCACCGCGCGACGCTCGGGGAAGGGGTTGCGATACCCGTCCTTCCGCCTCGGCAGCCCGGCGATCTCCCGCTTCAGCCCGTTGCCCCAGAACGGCCCCTGGCCATCGCCGACGGCGCGGTTGATCTCCCCCGCCAGGTCGAACCGGTTGCTCTCCCCGCCCCGGTCCTCCAGCCGCGCCCCGATCCAGTCCCACAGCGCCAGCGGATCGTCCTCACCGCAGACCGCCCGCGCAAACCCCGCCGGATAGCCGAACGGAAAGTCGAACCCGACCATCACCCTCCGCCCTTCGGCAAGCTCGCCCGCGATAAGCTCCCGCAGCCGTGCCTCCGCCACGCTGCGGTTGCGGCAATACTCCGCCGCCCGACCCGCGATGCCGATCCAGATGGCATCCTTCTTCGGCCTCGGCCCCCGATCCGCGCCGCCCGACCAGTCTACCATGACGAAGCTGTCAAACACCGAGCCCGACCTCCCGCAGCACGAAATCGGCAATCGCCCCGGTGTCGTCCAGGTCGAACACCGGCACCGCAACCTCCACCGGCACGTCGCTCGCCACCGCCACGATCCCCGCATCCTCCCGCGCCAGCAGCCCCGCGCCCGTCGCCGCCCGATGCGCCTCGATCCGGGCGTGGCCCGCGCGCTTGAACCCCTCCACCAGCACCAGGTCCACCGGGCCGAGCCGCGCCAGCAGGGCCTCCAGCTCCGGCGCGGGCCCCTCGTGCATCAGCGCCCAGCGCGCGCCACTCGCCACCAGCACCTCCCGCGCCCCGGCGGCGCGATGCCGAAAGCTGTCCTTCCCCGGCTGGTCCACGTCAAAGGCATGATGCGCGTGCTTCACGGTGCTCACGCTGAAGCCTCGCGCGGTGATCTCCGCCACCAGCCGCTCCATCAGCCCGGTCTTGCCGGAGTTCTTCCAGCCGACAACGCCGAACACCCTCACAGCATCAGCTCCGCGCGGGCCAGGTCTTCCGGCGTGTTCACGTTGAAGAAGGCGTCCGACGAGCCAAACATCACCTCCCGCCCGTCATGCCTCTCGGTCCATTGCACCACCTTGCGCAGGCCCTCGTGCAGGGCCGCCTCCAGGTCGTCGGCCAGCGCCACCGGCCAGAGCCCGAAGGTCGGCTGCCGCCGCACCCGCCCGGCCTCGCGCACGGCGGCCAGCACGGGCGAAGAGCCGCCCCCGGCGGCGATCAGCCGCTCCACCAGGTCGGGCGGAAAGAACGGCGTATCCGCCGCCACGCTCACCACCTGGCCAAACCCCTGCGCCCCGGCCCAACGCATCCCCGCCAACACCCCCGCCAGCGGCCCGGCAAAGCCGCCCACCGGATCGGCCACCACCGGCAGCCCCAGCCCGGCAAACCGGGCCGGATCGCCATTCGCGTTCAGGCACATCGTCTCGACCTGCGGCCTCAACCGCCCGGTCACCCGGTCCAGCAGCCTGACCCCGCCGAGCCGCAACATCCCCTTGTCGCCGCCGCCCATCCGGGTCGCCTGGCCTCCGGCAAGGATCACGCCCGCCACCTTCATGCCGGTCCTCTCCAGCCATCGAGGGCGGCCCGAAACACCCGGCCGGTCATGCCCCGGGGCAATGCGCTGTCGGGCACCGGCATCGTCATCAGGCCCATTTGCACCGCCGTGCCGCCCGGGATCTCGTGAACGGCCCCGACCCCGCCCCAGTGATTGAAGCTCTGCCCAAGCGCCGTGCGGGTCTCTATCCCCTCCGGGCCGAACCGGCTGACGATCTCGCCCGCCGCCGCCGCCGCCGCGTCATGTTCCGCCATGATCCGGCGCAGCTGGCGGCTGTAGGTGAGCTGCCAGACGCCAAGCACCGTCGCCGCGCCAAGCCCGAAGCCAAGGATCGGCTGCCACGGCACCTCCACGCCCGAGCCCTGCAGCAGAACTGCCAGCGTGAGCCCGCCCGCAATGCACAGCCCCGCCATGAAGCCCGGCCACCAGCCGGGGCGCGGCTTGCGGCCCTTGCCCTCCGCGCCGGCCCGTATCGCCGCCGCCATCAGCGCCGAAGACACGCGGTATCGACATTCGATCGCGCTCATCCCGCCGCCTTCCAGCGGTCGAGCGCGGCGCGAAACGCCTCGGGGTTCAGGCCGTCCGGCAGGTGCTCGTCGAGAATCCAGATCATGATGCCGGCCATCCTCACCGCCGTCGCGCCCGGCGCAGGCTCCGCGCCCAGGTAGCTGTCCCATGTGCCGGTGATGGATCTGGTCCGCCCTTCGTGCCGCAGCCCCTCCGGCCCGAAGCGCAGCCGATAGCCGCCGTCCTGCGCCTGTTGCCGCAGCGCCTCGTCGATCGCCGCCGCCCGGGCCTGCGCATGCAGGATCCGGTCCATTCCGGCCCAGATCGCCGCACCGAGCACGAAGACCATCGCAGCCTCGGGCGGCAGCCCCCAATCGGCCTTCAGCATCAGCGCCGCCACGGCCAGGATCACCGCCCATCTGGCGAGCGGCAGCACCAGCCGCAGCCCGCGCCGCTCGCTGTGGTCGAGGGCTTGCCTGAACGCCCGCCGGTCGAGCCGGCAGTCCATCTCGATCGGCTCGGTCATTCCGCGCCCTCCGGCCAGAGCAACCGCTCCGCCCCCGAAAGGCACACAAACCGCTCTCCGCGCATCCGCCCGATCAGCGTCAGCCCGACCTGCCGGGCGATCTCCACGCCCCAGGCGGTAAACCCCGAACGGCTGACCAGCGCCGGAATGCCCATCAGGGCGCATTTGATCACCATCTCGCTGGTCAGCCGCCCGGTGGTGTAAAGCACCTTGTCGCCCGCCTCCGCAGCCTCCCGCAGCATCCAGCCCGCCACCTTGTCGACCGCGTTATGGCGGCCCACGTCCTCCATGTAGACCAGCGGCCTCGGCCCTTCGCAGAGCACCGTGCCATGGATCGCGCCCGCCTCCAGGTAGAGGCTCGGCGTGGTGTTGATCTCCTTCGCCAGCGCGTAGAGGTCGGCCACCTTCACCCGCGTATCGGGCAGCCGCAGCCCCTCCAGCCCCTCCATCATGTCGCCAAAGACGGTGCCCACCGCGCAGCCGCTGGTGCGCACCTTTTTGGCGAGCTTCGCCTCGTAGTCCGTCTCCGCGCTTGTGCGCACCACCACCACGCCGAGGTCGTCGTCATAATCCACGCCCGCCAGCTCGTCGGCCCTGAGCATCCCCTGGTTGGCGAGGAATCCCATCGCCAGCAGCTCCGGATGGTCGCCGATGGTCATCGCGGTCACGATCTCGGTGCGGTTGAGATAGATCGTCAGCGGCCGTTCCTCGACCACCCGCATCTCCACCTCGCGCCCCTCCTGGTCGCGCCCCGTCACGGCGCGGGTCAGCCCCTTCGCGGTGGTGTCAGGAGCCACCAGGTAATTACTTGACGCGCTCAAGTTTACTGCCATCCTCTCCCCCGCCGGGCCAACCTCCGGCCCATGCTAGAGGCCCCCGATGCCATCCACCACACCGAAAAAGGCCTATGCCGCGGGCTTCCGCGCGGGCCTGCCCTTCCTGATCGTCGTCATCCCCTTCGGGGCGATCTTCGGCGTCATCGGCATGGAGGCCGGGCTCAACCTGGTCGAGGTGATGGGCTTTTCGGTGCTGGTGATCGCGGGCGGCGCCCAGATCACCGCACTCCAGCTGATGCAGGACAACGCGCCCACCGTGATCGTGCTGGCCACGGCGCTCGCGGTGAACGCCCGCATGGCGATGTATTCCGCTTCCATGGCCCCCCATGTCGGCTCCGCGCCGCTCTGGCAGCGGGCGCTCATCAGCTACCTTCTGGTCGACCAGAGCTATGCCGCCTCGGTGCTGAAGTATGAAGAAGAGCCCGAGTGGACCGTGGCCACCAAGGTTGCCTATTTCCTCGGCAGCATCACTCCGGTCGCGCCAATGTGGTATCTCGGCACTCTGGCGGGCGCGCTGGCCGGTCAGGCGATCCCCGAGAGCTGGTCGCTCGACGTGGCGGTGCCGCTGGCCTTCCTCGCCATCGTCGCGCCGGGCCTGCGCACGCCCGCCCACATGGCCGCCGCCTTCGTGGCGCTGGTCGCTTCGCTGCTTCTGGCCTGGATGCCCTTTTCCACCGGGGTGATCGCCGCCGGGATCCTCGGCATGGTGGCCGGGGCCGAGGCCGAGAAGGCGCTGGACCGGAGGGCGCGGGCATGAGTGGCTATCCCGTCTGGCTCATCATCGCCGCGCTGGCGGTGGGCACCTTCCTGATCCGCTTCAGCTTCATCGGCCTGACAGGAAACCGCCCCCTGCCGCCCGCCCTGCTGCGCTACCTGCGCTACACCCCCTTCGCCGTTCTGCCCGCGCTGGTCGCGCCCATGCTGGCCTGGCCCGCGGCGACAGACGGCACAGCCGACCCGGCCCGCCTCCTGGCCGCGCTGGCCACCGTGCTGGTAGGCTGGCGCAGCAAGTCTCTCCTCTTCGCCATCCTCGCCGGCCTCGTGGTGTTCTACGGCGCGGCGGCGCTGGGGCTTTAGCGGTAGAACCTGGGGTTGGGTTCCACATAGCCCGGCTCGTCCTCGACCGGATCGACGAACTCCTCGGTCCGCACCCCCGGCACCCGGGCGAAATCCTCCATCACCTCCTTGGGATACCAGGTCTGGCGGACATGGCCGAAGCCGGGCAACTGGCGCAGGATCGCCGTCGTGGACCTCGCGCAATGCGCCTTCTTCACCGCGCCGTTGGTCTGCACCAGCGCCAGCGCCCGCTGGGCGACCTCGGGGCTGACCCGCACCTCCTGGGTGATCACCCGCCACTCGGGCCGGGCGTGGTAGTCGATATAGAAGGCCATCACCCGCGGATCGGCCCCGATCACCACGTCGTTGCGCTCCGGCACGTTGGGGTTGCTGAAGCTGCCCGCCGGGTCAAAGATCACCCGCTGGCTGCCGTTCACCACCAGAGCGGTGTGCCCACCGGCCCCGCTCTCGTTGTTGATCATCGTCACGAGGGTCAGCGACGGCGGCGCCGGGTGGCGGTAGATCGCCCGCGCCACCTGGTCATCCGGTGCCCAGACAGGCTCCGCCCCGCCACATCCCGCCAGCCAAAGCGGCAGAAGCAGCAGAGCCATCGCACGTCTCATCAGGTCGGTCTCCTCCCCGCCTCCAGCAGGGGGGAGTTTACCCGCTCGTCAGCCGTTGACCAGAGCGAGGAACACGAGAAACACCAGGATCACCACCACAGACTTGGTCACGAAGCTCATGAACCCGTTGAAGGTGGATTCCTGAACGCTGATGTCCATTTCGCCCTGCTTGTGCTCGGCCATGGGTGTCTCCCGAATTTTCGTTCCGCCCCCGGCCATAGCGCAAAGGGCGGGTCGCGGTAAAGATGCCGCGCGCCTGCACGGGCCGGGCAAATCGGCGCAGGGCCTCAGTCCTGGGCCCCCACGCATCGCAGGGTTGACTCACGCTTTCGTGCGTTGCTAGGTTTCGCGTGCCGAAGCGGCCGATCCCCAACATCAGGTGGGGACCCATCCCAGGCAGGCACGCTTCGGCACGACTACTCTACATCTTGAGTCTGCGCGAGGTAGCGCGCCGCATGTGCCCCGGCCCAGCGCCCCGTGGCGAGGCAGCCGGTCAGCAGGTAGCCCCCCGTCGGCGCCTCCCAGTCCAGCATCTCGCCCGCCACGAACACGCCCGGCCTCGCCCGCAGCATCAAGCCTTCGTCCACAGCCGCCCGCGTCACCCCGCCCGCCACCGAGATCGCCTCGTCCATCGGCCTCGGCCCGGCATGCGTCACCGGCAGCGCCTTCACCACCCCGGCCAGCGCCGCGCCCTCCGGCAAGGGCCGTCCGAACTCCATCACCAGCGCCCGCGCCACGTCGCCGAGCCCCAGCCGCTTGCGCAGCCGGTTGCCCACGCTCTCGCGCCCCCCCTTCGCCAGCCGCGCCTCGACCTCCTCGCGGGGCACCTCCGGCAGCAGGTCCAGCACCAGCGGCGCCCCATCGCGCAGGGCCGCCGACACCTCGTAGATCCCGCCGCCCTCCAGCCCCCGCGCCGACACCACGAACTCGCCCCGGCTCTCTGCCGCCCCGGCCACCAGCCGCGCACCCTTCACCGGGCTGCCAAAATGGGCCGCCATATGCGGTGACCATGCCACCTCGAACCCCATGTTGGCGGGCCGAAACGGAGCCAGCTCCACGCCCTCCGCCGCCAGCACCCCGGCCCATGCGCCGTCCGAACCGAGCCGCGCCCAGCTTGCCCCGCCCAGCGCCAGCACCGTCACCCCGGCCTCCACGCGCTGCTCCCCTTCGGGCGTGTCGAACAGGGCAGCGCCGCCCTCCCAGCCGCGCCAGCGCCACCGCACCCGCACCTCCACGCCCGCCAGCCGCCCGATCCAGGCCCGGAGCAGCGGCGAGGCCTTCATCGCGCGCGGAAACACCCGCCCCGTCGAGCCCACGAAGGTCTCCTGCCCCAAGCCTTCGGCCCAGGCGCGCGCCTCCGCCGGGCCGAAAAGCGCCAGCATCGGCGCCAGCCAGTCGGTCCCGAAGGCCGCGCAAAAGCCCTCTTCCTCCTTCGTCAGGTTCAGCCCGGACTTGCCGGCCATCAGCAGCTTGCGGCCCACCGAGGGCTTGGCCTCGGCCAGCAGCACGCGCAGGCCCTCCGCCGCCAGCATCTCCGCCGCCGCCAGCCCCGCCGGGCCGCCCCCGATCACCAGTGCATCCGTTGTCACCCCAGCCTCCCGGCCCATCTATGCCTCATGGACGACATGCCGCCCCAATGCCCGCTCTGCCACCGCCCGATCCCGCCCGACGTGCCGCAAAGCCGCCACCACCTCGTCCCGCGCCTGCGCGGCGGCAAGGGCGGCGAAACGGTGCTCCTGCACCACATCTGCCACAAGGAAATCCACGCCACCCTGACAGAAACCGAGCTGGCCCGCGACTATGCCACCCCCGAGGCCCTCCGCGCCCATCCGCGCCTGGCCAGGTTCATCGCCTGGGTCGCCAAACGCCCGCCCGAGTTCAACCCTAAGACGGCAGGTCCCCGCCGCCGGAGATGACGCCCGGCACCGTCACGCCCCGGCACATCGCCTTGATCCCGGCCCGCACCTTCGGCTCCGCCGCCACCGCCGCCTCGCAGAGCGCCGCCGCCTCGTCCATCAGCGCGTCCGGCTCGGCCAGCCGGTCCACCAGGCCCCAGGCCACGGCCTCCCCGGCCTCGATCTTCTGCGCCGCCAGCAGCAGCATCCGCGCCCGACCCCGGCCCACCAGCGCGGCCAGCCGCGCCGGGTCGGAGGGCTGCGGCAGGTAGCCCAGTTTCATCACCGGATAAAAGAACTTCGCCCCCGGCACCGCGATCCGCAGGTCGCAGGCCAGCACCATGCCAAAGGCACCGCCCGCCAGCGTGCCGTTCAGCGCGGCCACGGTCAGCGCATCGCTCTCGGCCACGGCATGCGAGAGCCGCTCCCAGAGCGGCGAGGTCGCCAGTCCGGCCCTGGCCTCGTCGAGGTCCGCCCCGGCCGAAAAGACCTTGCCTTCGCCGGTGAGCACCAGCGCGCCGCCCGGCGCGCCTTCCACCGCCTCCACCAACGCCTCCAGCATGTCGCCCGTCAGCGAGTTGGCCTTTTCGGGCCGGTCGATGGTGACGGTCCTGAGCCCGCCCTCATCGGCAACCCGGATCATATCAGCCCCACCTTGCGCCGGATCTCCTCGTCGCGCAGCGAGACCTCCGCGCCCTTGAACCCGTCAGCCTCCGGCGAGCACATCCACAGCAGCGCCTTCGCGGGCCAGTCGGGGGCAATGTGGTCGGACCAGTCGAGCTGGCTCACCGGGTTGATGCCGCTGGCCTTGATGTCGCGCTGCATCTGCGTGGCCACCGTTCCGGGCGAGAGCGACAGCGCGCGAATGCCCTGCGCGCCGTTCTCCTTGTCGACCATCCGGGTCAGCATCAGCGCGCCCGCCTTCGACGAGCAATAGGCCGACCAGGCCTCGACCGGGCCATGGGCCGCGCCCGATCCCACCGTGAGAATGGTGCCGCCACCCTGCCCCAGCATCACCGGCAAAGCCGCGCGCATGCCGTTGAACACGCCCTTCAGGTTCACGTCGATGACCTGGCACCAGGCCTCCGGATCGGCCTCCGCCAGATGCGCGATCGGCTCGAGCATCCCCGCGTTGTTCACCAGCACGTCGAGCCGCCCGAAGGTTTTGACCGTGGCCTCCACGGCGGCTGCGACTTCCCAGAACCGGCTCACGTCGCAGGGAATCGCCAGCGCCACCTCCGGGCCCAGCTCGCCCGCCAGGTCGGCCACGGCCTCCTCGCTGCGGGCCAGCAGCGCCACCTTCGCGCCCGCCGCCGCAAACACCCGCGCCGCCTCGGCCCCAATGCCCCGGCTCGCCCCGGTGATCATCACCACCTTGCCGCTCATCTCCATCGTCCGTCCCTCCGGCATTTTTTCATCCCAGAGATAACGCAATGGTGGCTCCCGTCCACCATGCCGGGCCTTGACCCCGCCCGCACCGCACGGGAGGATGTTGCGACTTCATTATTTCTGCCCGAAAGGATTTGCCCGATGAAACCATTCTTCCGCCTGACCGCGGCCACGGCCGCGCTTTGCATCGCCGGCACACCCGCCGCATGGGCGCTCACCGCCGAAGAGGCCTGGGAGGCCTGGGTCGCCATCGCCGCCGAGTATGGCGAGACCGTCACCGCAGCCAGCACCTCCCGCGACGGCGATGTGCTCACCGCCTCCGGCGTGGCCGTGTCGATGGAAATGCAGGACATGACCCTCGACGGCACCCTGGGCGACGTGACCCTCACCGAGAACGGCGATGGCACCGTGGCCATCGCCGTTCCGCCCGCCTTCCAGGTCGCCATGTCGGTTGCGCCCGAGTATGGCGAGAAGGTCGAGCTGAACATCGACTTCACCGTCGACGGTCTCGACATGACCGCCGCCGACGCCGATGCCGGCGGGGTGGCCTTTACCTATGCCGCGCCGTCGATGACCTTTGGCATCAGCGACATGAAGGTGGACGGCGTCGCCACGCCCTTCACCTTCACCGGCGCGATCTCCGACTCGGCGGGCACCTATACCAAGGCGGGCGAGGGGCTGGTCTCCAACTTCACCGCCAAGTCGCTGCAAATCGACTTCGAGGGCCGCGACCCCGAAGGCGGCGGCAGCGGCCAGGGCACCGTGACCATGGCCGACATCGCCTCCACCTCCACCGGGCAGGGCCAGCTCTTCTTCATGGACCCGGCGCAACTGCCCGAGATGCTGAAGTCCGGCGCCTCCATGCAGGGCAGCACCACCGTGGGCGCCACCACCTTCTCCATCGAGGGCGTGGACGCGGGCGAGACCTTCGCCCTCTCCGGCGACATGGACGGCGGCACCGGCACGGTCACGCTGAACGCCGACCAGGTGCTCTACGCGGTCAACTACACCGGCTTCGACGTGACCATGTCGGGCAGCGAGATCCCGCTCCCCGAGGTCACCCTCGGCATGGGCGAGACCTCCTTCAACATGATCATGCCGATCGCCCAGTCCGAGGCGCCCAAGCCCTACATGCTGGCCGTCGGCCTGAAGGACCTGACCATCGCCGACGGGCTGTGGAACATGTTCGACCCGGGCACCGTCCTGCCCCGCGACCCGGCCACGCTCACCTTCAACCTCGCGGGCACCGGCCGCTGGCTGATCGACATCCTCGACCCGGAGGCCATGGCCAACCCCCAGGGCATGCCCGGCGAGGTGCAGTCGCTCAACATCTCCGACGTGCGGCTCGTGGTGGCCGGCGCCGAGCTGACCGCCGAGGGCAACTTCACCTTCGACAACACCGACCTGATGACCTTCGGCGGCATGCCCGCCCCCGACGGCACCCTGCGCGCCCGGCTCTCCGGCGCCAATGCCCTGCTCGACAACCTGGTGACCATGGGCTTCGTGCCCGCCGACCAGGCCAACGGGGTCAAGATGATGTCGGGCATGTTCTTCCGCCCCGGCGACGGCCCCGACGTGCTGACCACCGAGATCGGCGTCTCGCCCGACGGCACCATCTCGGCCAACGGCATCCCGATCCCGCTCCAGTAGGCGGCCGAACCATATCCAAAGGCCCCTGCTCCGGCGGGGGCCTTCTTGCTTCGCCGCCCCCGTCGCGGGCGGTTTTTGTCGGCTCCGCCCTTGCACCACGCATCCCCGGCAGCTAGCTCAGTCCGACAGGCAAAGCCCAACGGACCCGAGCAGATGACAGACACCCCCAGCCTCGAAACGCTCACCCAGGCGCTTCTTGCCGCCGCCCGCCGCGCCGGGGCCGAGGCCGCCGATGCCATGGCCGTGGCCTCCACCTCGCTCTCCATCGACACCCGCGCGGGCGCGCTGGAGCAGGCCGAGCGGTCGGAGGGCACCGAGATCGGGCTGCGCGTGCTGCTCGGCCGGCGGCAGGCCTGCGTGTCGGGCTCCGACCTGCGCGAGGAGACCATGGCCACCATGGCCGAGCGCGCCGTCGCCATGGCCCGCCTCGCCCCCGAAGATCCGCACTGCGGCCTCGCCGACCCGGCGCAGCTGGCGCAGGGCTGGGATGTCGCCGCGCTCGACCTCGCCGATATCGGCTCCGAGCCCGAGGCCGCCGCGCTGCAGGAGGCCGCGCTCGCCTGCGAGGCCGCCGCCGCGGCCGTGCCCGGCGTGAGCCAGATCGAGGGCACCACCGCAGGCTTCGGCCGCACCCGCATCCACCTCGCCGCAACCAACGGCTTCTCGGGCGGCTACACGCGCACCGGCCACATGCTCTCGGCCTCCGCCATCACCGGCACCGGCACGGCGATGGACCGCGACCACTGCTACGAGCACCGCATCTACGCCGCCGACCTGCCCACGCCCGAAGAGGTGGGCACCAGGGCCGGCACCCGTGCCGCCGCCCGCTCGGGCGCGCGCAAGCCCCCCTCGGGCCGCTACCCCGTGCTCTACGACGAGCGCGCCGCCGCCTCGCTGATCGGCCACCTGCTCGGGGCCGCCAACGGCGCCTCGGTCGCGCGCGGCTCGTCCTGGCTGATCGGCCGGATGGGCGAGGCGATCCTGCCCGCCGGGCTCTCGCTCACCGAAGAGCCCCACTGCACCCGGATCCCCGGCTCGCGCCCCTTCGACGGCGAGGGCCTGCCCACCCGCACCTCCGCCATCGTCGAGAACGGCCGGCTCGCCCGCTGGGTGCTCGATCTCGCCTCCGCCCGCAAGCTGGGGCTGGAGAGCACCGGCAACGCCGCCCGCGGCACCTCCGCGCCGCCCTCGCCTTCGGTGACCAATGTCACCCTCACCCCCGGCACCGCCAGCCGGGACGAGCTCCTGCGCGACATGGGCACCGGCCTGCTGGTGACCTCGCTGATCGGCTCCACGATCAATCCCAACACCGGCGACTACTCGCGCGGCGCCTCCGGCTTCTGGGTCGAGAACGGCGCCATCGCCTACCCGGTCCACGAGTGCACCATCGCGGGCAACCTGCTCGAGATGCTGCCCACCCTCGTGCCCGCCAATGACGCGCTCCAGCACAAGTCGCACCGCATCCCCTCCCTGCTGGTCGAAAGCCTCACCCTTGCGGGCGCCTGACACGACCAGCGACACCGCGCTCCTGATCGAGGCGGCGGCGCTGGCCGGCGAGATCGCCCTGCGCTACTTCCGCGTCGACCACCGGGTGTGGGACAAGGCCGATGGCGCCGGCCCGGTCACCGAGGCCGACCTCGCGGTGGATGCCATGCTGCGCTCCCATCTCATCGGCGCCCGCCCCGGATACGGCTGGCTCTCCGAAGAAACCGCCGACGATGCCGCAAGGCTCGATGCCGAGCGCTGCTTCATCATCGACCCGATCGACGGCACCCGCGCCTTCATCTCCGGCGAGGTGACATGGGCCCACTCCCTCGCCGTGGCCGAGGCAGGCCGCGTCGTGGCCGCCGTGGTCGCCATGCCCGCCAAGAAGGCGGTCTACGCCGCGGCAAGGGGCGCGGGCGCCACCCGCAACGGCAAGCCGCTGCACGTCTCCGCCGCCGCCGGGCCCGATGACGTGACGATCGTCACCGCCCGGCCCAACCTTGCGCCGCATCTCTGGCCCGGCGGCCTGCCGCGCCATGCCCGCCACTACCGCCCCTCGCTGGCCTACCGCCTCGCGCTGGTGGGGGAGGGCCGCTACGACGCGATGGTCACCTTCCGCGATACCTGGGAGTGGGACATCGCCGCCGGCGCGCTGATCGTCGAGGAGGCCGGCGGCACCGTGACCGACCGCCTGGGCGCGCCGCTCCGCTTCAACACGCCGGGCCGCCTGGCTGCCGGCACCCTCGCCGCCAACCCGGCCCTGCACCACGGGCTGATACAGCGCATCCTGAGTTGACGCGCCCCTGCCGCACCGCGCGGCGCATTAGTTAATGCCGCAAATCCAAAACGCGTATGCATGGGTTGTGCATCGGTTGTGCATGGGTTGTGCCCCCCCTGTTTTCGCCTTTAACCCCTATGGGTTAACACAAGGTGCGCCGTCTCCCGGCCGGGCAAAAAAGGGGCCCCGTCGCCACGGGGGCGAACGGGGCCGAAGGTCGTGCCATGTGTCAGGCCACAGGCACCGGCGGTAACTTTGTGAACTCGAAGTTGTTGCCTAGTCGCGCATCTCCGCGCGGATCTGCTGGCGCAGCACGTCAATGCTCACCGGCTTGCCATCCCTCTTGAAGTGCCAGTAGGTCCAGCCGTTGCAGCTCGGTGCGCCTTCGAGATGGGCGCCGACCTTGTGGATCGAGCCCTTCACGTCGCGCGCCACCAGCGTGCCGTCCGCCCGCACCTTGGCCGCGTTCTTGCCATTGCCGCTGATGAGCATCTCGCCCGGCCGCAGCATGCCCCGCTCCACGAGCTGGCCGAAGGGCACCCGTGGCTCGGCCCGCTTGGAGGTCGTGATCTCCAGCGCGTCACTGTCGATTTTTCGCACGTTATCAATGCGTTTCTGGGCAACCTCGCGGTATTCGGCCTCGCGCTCGATGCCGATGAAGTCGCGTCCCAGCATCTTGGCCACGGCGCCTGTGGTGCCGGTCCCGAAGAACGGGTCCAGCACCACGTCGCCAGGGTTCGTCGTGGCGAGCAGTACACGATGGAGCAGGGCTTCCGGCTTCTGCGTCGGATGCGCCTTCTCCCCCCTGGAATTCTTGAGCCGCTCATGGCCGTTGCAGATGGGAAGCACCCAGTCCGACCGCATCTGCACGTCGTCGTTGAGCGCCTTCATTGCCTCGTAATTGAAGGTGTATTTGCCACCCTCGGATTTGCTCGCCCAGATCATGGTTTCATGGGCGTTGGTGAGCCTCATGCCCCGGAAGTTGGGCATCGGGTTGGACTTGCGCCAGATCACGTCGTTGAGGATCCAGAACCCGGCATCCTGCAGCTTGGTGCCGACGCGAAAGATGTTGTGATAGGAGCCGATCACCCAGATCGCCCCGTCCGGCTTGAGAATCCGGCGCGCGGCGGCCAGCCATTCCTCGGTGAAGGTGTCGTAGGCCTTGAAGCTGTCGAACTGGTCCCAATGGTCGTCCACGGCGTCGACCTGGGAGTTGTCGGGCCGGTGCAGGTTGCCCTTGAGCTGGAGGTTGTAGGGCGGATCCGCGAAGATGAGATCGACCGATGCCTCGGGGAGCTTGTTCATCTCCGCGATGCAATCGCCGGGCAGGATCTGGTTGAGCGGCAGCGCCCGCTGCCCCTGTTGGGTCGTCGTCTTCGTCATCCGTCTGCCTCTGTCCCCGCGCTCTTTCGGCGCTCGGTGTTGTTGCTCAAACCATGAGTCAGAGGCGATTCGTGGTCAATTTCTTTTTTGAATCAGGGGTTTGCAGATTTATGTTGCATCAAGATATTGCGTATCGGGGCAAAGGAACGCCGATGATGTTGTGTGACCCCCAATTGCTGGAGTGCCCTCAAATGCACACTCGTCCCGTAGCCCGCATTGCTCTCCCAGCCGTAGCCGGGGTGCTGTTGCGCCAAATCCACCATGAGCCTGTCACGGGCCACCTTGGCCACGATCGAGGCCGCCGCGATCGAGAGTGATTTGCCGTCTCCCTTAACCACCGCCTCGGCCGATCCGCAGCCTTCGGGCAGCCGGTTGCCGTCGATCAGCAGGTGGTCGGGCGCGTCCGGCAGCCTCGCCACCGCGCGGGTCATGGCGGTCAGCGCGGCCTGCAGGATGTTGATCCGGTCGATCTCCTCCACGCTGACATGCACGATGCAAACCTGCGCCGACGCATGGATCTCCTCGCTCAGCACCAGCCGCCGCTTCTCGGTCAGCTTCTTGCTGTCGTTCAGGCCTTGCGGAATGTTGTCCGGGTCCAGCACCACCGCCGCTGCCGTCACCGGCCCGGCCAGCGGGCCACGGCCCACCTCGTCCACCCCGGCCACGCGGGCCAGGCCACGGGCAAAGGCCGCCGCTTCGAAGGAGAAATCGGGAAAGGTCTTCATCGCCCTCCCATCGCCCGGCGCGGGCAGGAGCGCAATGGCACTTGACCTACAAAATGGGGCGGAGAGCCTCACCCTCCGCCCCCAGTCTTGCGCGGCCCCATGGGGATGACAGCCGCGCCCTGCCGACAGGTGCGCCCCAGGAGACCGGGACGCGCCTTGCCTGATCTCTTGGTCGTTCAGGTACGGAACCCGTTGCGGCGCAGGCAGCGCTGCTCGTAGGCCTCGACATGCCGGCGGCCGAGGTCGAGCGTGTAGGAGCACTGCTGCGGAAGCCGGGCGCGGAAGCCGTTCCGCTCGAGGCACGGCACGCCGTAAAACACCTGGTCCCCGCGGCGGGTGGGCACCACCGTCTCGCAGCGGGCTGGCAGGCGGGCCTTGCGGCCCTGATCGCGGTGGCGGTCGTTGCCGTAGCCGTAACCGCGGCCCGGAGAGACTTCGATCACCCGGCTGTTGGAGCGCGAGGCCTGCTGGCGGTCCTTCTTGTTTTCGTTCGCGGCAATCAGCGCGCCGATGATGCCGAGGCCGGCGAGCAGGCGCAGGGTCTCGCCCTGGTCCATTTCGGCCTGGGCGGGGGCGGTGAAGGAGGTGAGGGCCACGGCGGCGGCAGCGGCGGTTGTGATGAGGGTCTTGAACATGGCGTCGTCCTTTCTTGCGTCTCTGAGGCCCGGGATGGGCGTCTGTCCGAGACGCACCGGGGCGGTGATGAGGCAAGGATGTGCTTGGCAAAGGAGGACAAACAATATCACCCCCGGGCTATCGCATATCAGGGCATTTACCGGGCTTTGTTATTGAATATCGGTCGGCGCAAACGCATGAGTAGGCGCATGAAAACGCTCTTCACCCTCCCCGCCGCCGCATTCGCAGTGATGCTGGCGGCAACCCCTGCGGGGGCCACCTGCTATGCCGAGTACAAGGCCAAGCAGGACAATCCGCTCAAGCTCCATTACGGTGTGATGGAGCTTGGCAATGCCTGCCCGCCCGGCGGCGAGGCGCAGGCGCAGATCGCCAGCCGTTTGCAGCGTGGCGGTTGGGTGCTACTCAATGTCATCTCGCTCTTCGAGGGCACACCCAGCAAGGCGCAGCAACAGAATGCCGGATCAAACTTCCTCCGCTACTGATCTCCGCCAGACCGGCGGCAAGGTCGTGACGTGGGGCATCGCGGGCATCGTCGCCATCCTCGGTGTGGCGGCGGTGTTCCTCTTTCTCACCCTGCCCGACGGCAACGCCTTCAACGCGCGGGTCGAGCAGATCTTCACCGAGAACGACGCGCTCGTGTCGGGCGAGGCGGTGACCCTGCTCGAGATCCTCGCGCAATCGGGCACGGCCTTCGGCGACGTGCTGGTGAGCTACCGGATCGTCATCTTCGTGCTGCTGCTGTTTTCCACCGCGCTGCTGATCGCGGCGCTGGTCTTTCTCGTCACCATCATTGCCCTGAACAGGCGGATGGGCGAGATCGAGCGCAGCGGCATCCAGGTGAACTCGCTGGTGATCTCCCGCGAGGAGCGGGTGGTGCTTCTGAACAACATGGAATTCAAGCTGACCGAGGCCGCGATCGAAACGCTGGCGGTGCTGGCCGAGGCCCGGATGGATGACGATGTCCTGAGCGGCGCCGCCATCGAGGGGGTGATCCAGGGCAAGTCCGAGTCCGATTGCGACGAGGCCGCCGGCGCGACCCGGATCAAGCGCCTGCGCGATTCGCTGGGCAACCAGATGGTCAGCGAGCTGCTGGTGAAGAACATCGCACGCCGTGGCTACATGCTCGCCATCGACAAGGACGTGATCCGCATGGTGTGAGCGGCCCGCCGGCCGACCCGTTCACCGTCTTCCTGGGGCTTGACCCGAGGATGACGGCGGCGCGGGGCCTCAGCGCGGCAAGGGCAGTTCTCCGCGCTTGTAGGGCCCCCAGTCGGTGACCTCCGGGTAATACATCGCCCGCCACTTGCGCACCCGAGGGTTCATCGCCCGAAACCACAGCGGGCTGACCAGCGCCATGAAGCCCATCGCCGGGTAGCCGAAGGGCAGCTGCGGCGCCTCGCCCGCATCGTAGGTTTGCAGCAGAGGAAACCGCCGCGACGGCTTGTAGTGGTGGTCGGAGTGGCGCTGGAGGTTGATGAGCAGCCAGTTCGTCGCCCTGTGCGAGGCATTCCACGAATGATGCGGCCGCACCGGCTCGTAGCGGCCCTCGCCGAGGTGCTTTCGCGTCAGCCCGTAGTGCTCGATGTAGTTGGTCAGTTCCAGCAGCCAGATCGCCGTGCCCGCCTGGTAGAGAAACAGCAGGAACCCGGCCCAGCCGCCCAGCGCAAGGGCCGCGACGACGAAGACCAGCTGCAGCGCCCAGTAGCGCCAATGCGGGTTGCTCCGGTGCCACCACGGCAAGCCCTTGCGCGCCAGCATCGCCTTTTCGGCATGGAAGGCGCTCACCGGCTCTTCCCGGATCACCCTCAGCAGGTACCGCCAGTAGTTCTCGCCATAGCGCGCCGTCACCGCGTCGCGGCGCGTGCCGACATGGACGTGATGCACCAGCAGATGCTCCGAGCGGAAATGCGAGTAGAGCACCGAGGCCAGAAGCACGTCGCCCAGCCATCGCTCCAGCCGGTTGCGCTGGTGAACGAGCTCGTGGGCATAGACGATCCCGATCGCCCCGTTGGTCACCCCGACGCCGAAGAACACCAGGATCTTCTCCAGCAGGTTCAGGTGATCCGCCCCGGGCACCCAGGCCAGAATGACAAGCAGGAGCACGACCTGCACCGGGCACCAGATCAGCGTGATGAGCTTGTACCAGAAGAGCTGCGCCTCCTCCGTCTCCGTATCGGCATTGTCGAGGTTCAGCCCGGTGAACCCGTCGAGAAGCGTGAAGCCGACGAGGGTGAAGAGCGGCACCGCCAGCACCCAGGGCCCACCCCAGGCCGCGGAGGCCAGCACCAGCGGCACGGTCAGCAGCGACACCCAGAAGGGCGCCGCCGCGCGAAGGTCGGATATGGATGCAGAGGCCATTGGCCCTCTCCCGGTGGTCATGCGCGCCCCGCCCGGATCATACGGGCCGAGAGCGGCGTTTCAATCGCCTGCGACATTCAGCGCGGGCGACGTGGCCGCGAGGTCATAGGCCTTGCGCATCACCGTGGGGAGCGCCGCGGGCGAGAGGCGCTGCCAGCCCAGCCCGTCCGGAGCCGCCCCATCCACGCGTCCGGCATGAACCCGCAGGATGAGGTGAAAATGCGTGAAGGTGTGGCGCACCTCGCCCACCTCCTCCAGCGCGCCCGCGACGGGCGGCGCAAACTCCGGCGCCTCGCCCCAGTCCGAGCCCGGCCAGCCCAGCATCCCGCCCAGCAGCCCGCGGTCGGGTCGCCGCTCGAGCAGAAAGGCCCCATCCTCCCGGCGGATCACGAAGACATGCCCCAGCCGCACCGGCTTGGGCTTCTTCGGGGTCTTGCGGGGCAGTTCGGCGGCAATGCCCTCGGCGCGGGCCTTGCAGGGCGCGCGACAGGGGCAGATGCCGCAGGCCGGGCTCTTTGGCGTGCAGATCGTGGCGCCGAGGTCCATCACCGCCTGCGCATAGTCCCCCGCCCGTGCCTCGGGCGTGAGCGCGGCGGCATGGGCCACCAGCACCGGCTTGCTCGCGGGCAGCGGCTCCTGCACCGCATGCAGCCGCGCCATCACCCGCTCCACGTTGCCATCAACCACGGTCTCGGGCCGGCCAAAGGCAATCGCCGCCACAGCCGCGGCCGTGTAGGGGCCGATGCCCGGCAACGCGCGCAGGCCCTCCACGGTGTCGGGAAAGCCGCCGCGTTCGGCCACCGCGCGGGCGCATTTCAGCAGGTTGCGGGCGCGGGCGTAGTAGCCAAGCCCGGCCCAGCGGGCCATCACGTCTTCGTCCTTGGCCGCCGCCAGCGCCTCCACCGTCGGCCAGAGCCGGGTGAACGTGGCAAAGTAGTCCTTCACCGCCGCCACGGTCGTCTGCTGGAGCATCACCTCCGAAAGCCAGATGCGATAGGGGTCGGGGCGCTCGTCACTGCGTGGCGGCACCCGCCAGGGCAGCACGCGGGCATTGGCATCGTACCACGCCAGCAGCGCCGTGCTCATCTCGCCGTCACGCAATGTTTATGGCTCCCCTGCCCGCATTTGGCTGGCCCCTCCGGGCTTGCGGGCGGTAAGATAGGGCCGCACAACCCGAATTGCGAGGCCATGGCCAAACCCGCCCCATCCACGCCAAAGCGCCACATGCGCGGCTTCGCCCAGACGGCGAAGTTCGTGACTGCGGATATCCGCAAGGCGAGCGAGAAGCGCGGCTTCGCCGAGATGCGCGTGCTCACGCATTGGCCCGAGATTGTCGGCGAGGAGACCGCCGCCATCACCCGCCCGCTCGAGGTCAAGTTCGGGCGCGGTACCTTCGGTGCAACCCTGCGGGTGCTGACCACCGGGGCCAACGCACCGATGCTCGAGATGCAGAAGGAGCAGATCCGCGAGCGGATCAACGCGGTCTACGGCTATGCCGCGATCCAGCGCATCCAGTTCACCCAGACGGCACCCACCGGCTTTGCCGAGGGACAGGCCGATTTCAACCACGCGCCCCGCCGCCGCGCCGCGCCTGCACCCGCCCAGCAGGCGGCGGCACAGGCTCTGGCCGAGGGCGTCACCGATCCCGCGCTGAAAGCGGCCTTGAGCCGTCTCGGCGCCCATGTCATCCAGAAAACCGGACGCGGCTGAACGCCCGGTCGAGCAGACTGAAAGGCCCCTCATGAACACCAAGATCCTCTATTCCGCCCTCTTCGTCGCGGCGCTCGCGGTCGGCACCTATTTTGCCATCGGCGGCACCAGCACGCCCGGCGGCACCGGCTTCGACCTCGCCGCTCAGGCGCAGACCGCCGAGGAAATCGACACCTCGAGCATCGTCGAGATGACCCTGGGCGACGAAAATGCCCCCGTGAAGGTGATCGAGTATGCCTCCTTCACCTGCCCGCATTGCGCCAGCTTTCACCAGAACGTCTTCAAGCAGCTGAAGACCAACTACATCGACACCGGCAAGGTCCATTTCACCTACCGCGAGATCTACTTCGACAAGCCGGGGCTCTGGGCCGGGATGGTGGCCCGCTGCGCCGGGCCGGTGCGCTACTTCGGCATCTCCGACGCGCTCTATGCCGGGCAGTCCGAGTGGCTCGCCTCCCGCGACCTCACCGGCATCCACGCCGACCTGCGCAAGCTGGCGGTCAAGTCGGGGCTGGATGGCGCACAGGTCGATGCCTGCCTCGCCGATGCCGAAAAGGCGCAGGCGATGTATGCCCTCTTCCTGAAGAACGCCGAGGCCGACGGGATCGATTCGACCCCTTCCTTCGTCATCGACGGCGAGAAGCACTCCAACATGAACTACGAAGAGTTCACCGAGATCCTCGACGCCAAGCTGGGCGAGTGAGCCTTGGGCATCCGCCCCGGGTTAACCAATAGGTAGAACTATCCCTGTAGCACCTCTTCAGGCGCGGGCGCCGGCCCGCGCCCGCAACCGAGGAGCGACCGGATGGACATTGAAGAAGACCGCCGCGACGAGAGTCGCCCGCGGAGCGGTGAGGCGCCGTTCGATCTGGGCGAGGTCTTCTATTCCCGCACCGACGACCGAGGCGTGATCCAGAGCGGCAACTACGTGTTCCAGCGCGTTGCCGCCTACGCGTGGGAGGAACTGCTCGGCGCACCGCACAGGACCATCCGCCATCCCGACATGCCCAAGGCCCTGTTCCGCGTTTTCTGGGAGGAGCTGAACGCCGGCAAGGTCACGGCAGCCTATGTGAACAACCGCGCCAAGGACGGGCTCAACTACTGGGTCTTTGCCCTCGTCGCGCCCTGCAAGGGCGGGTATCTCTCGGCCCGGATCAAACCCTCGAGCAAACTCTTCGACCGCGTCAGGGCGCTTTATGAAGGGCTGCTTGCGGCAGAGCGTGCCGGCACCTCGATCGAAGACAACGCGCGCGCCCTGCACGACGGTCTGAACAGCCTGGGCTACGACGATTACGATGCCTTCGTTGTCGATGCGGTCGCCGAAGAGCTCATGAGCGAGTGCCGGACACTCGGAATCGAGCCAATCGTCAGCGTCTCCGGCGCGCGGGAGCTCGTGGTGCTCGCCGATTCGATCCTCGAGGCCACCGGGCAACTTTCGACCGAGTTCGCCTACCTCGGCGGCATCCCCCGCAACCTCCAGATCAAGGCCGCACGAGTCGAGCGCACCGACGGGCCGCTGAGCGTTCTGGCGCGCAACTACGAGGGCATGTCCACCGAAATGTCGGAGTGGTTCGAGGCCCATGTGATCGGCGAGAACACCAGCTTTTCCTCGATCCGCAAGACGATCGAGCGCGCCCTTCTCGTCGGGTCGGTGGCAACCATCCTCACCCGCTGCGACCGTCAGCTCATGGCCGAACAGCGCGAACTGGGCGGGATCGAGATCAACCCGGAGCGCGCCATGCTGCGCGAACTCCAGTCCGATTACATCTCCTGGTCGCGTCAGGCCTACGCGCTGGTGGCGACCGAGGCGGGCCGGATCGCCAGCTCCTGCCGCGACATGAAGCGCATGCTGCTGGGGCTCGATACCCTGCGCGTGGCCTTCAAGATCGAAGACAGCCGCTCAGGCGCCGGCAACGCCGGCATCGGCGATATCATCGCCCAGCTTGCCGCGGCGCAGGAGCGGGCCAACGGCCAGCGCAATGCGATTCTCGAGAGCAGCGAGCGCATGTCGGAGCTCGCCGCCGAAATGCAGGAGCCTGCCTCTTCGCACCTTCCCGACGTCCTGCTCTACGGCCCGCGTCTTGCGCCCGCCATGAAAGCCGGCACGCACCAGCCCAGATCAGCCGCCTGACTTGCAGCAGCGGCCGCGCGCCGCGCCCTCTCGAAATCCGCGGGCCGGCACGCTAGCTTGCCGCTGCCGGCAACTCGCCCCTGCCGGAACGCAAGGCAAGGAACGGGAGCAAACCACCATGACAGTCCGATGCGCCATTCTGGATGATTACCAGAACGTCGCCCTCACCTGTGCAGACTGGTCCGCGCTGCTCCCGGATGTAGAGCTGACCGCCTTTCAGGACACCGTGACAGGCGAGGCGCTGACATCCCGTCTTGCCCCCTTCGAGGTGATCGTCGCCATGCGCGAGCGCACCCCCTTCGATGCCGCCCTCTTCGGTCGGCTGCCCAATCTCCGCCTGCTGGTCACCACCGGCATGCGCAACGCCTCCATCGACATGGGGGCCGCCGCCGCCCGGGGCATCACCGTCTGCGGCACCGCCAGCCTGGGCCACCCCACGCCCGAGCTGACCTGGGGCCTGCTTCTTGCCCTTGCCCGGCACATCCCGCAGGAAGACGCCGCCCTGCGCGCCGGAGGCTGGCAAACGACCCTTGGCACCGACCTCAAGGGCAAGACCCTCGGGCTCATCGGCTTTGGCCGCGTGGCGCAGGCCATGGCCCGCTACGGCACCGCCTTCGAGATGGATGTGCTCGCCTGGAGCCGCAGCCTCACCGATCAGGCCGCCGCCGCCGGGGGCGCCCGCCGCGCCGATGGGCTCGCGGCCCTGCTGGCCGAGGCCGATGTGGTGAGCCTCCACGTGCCGCTCAACGCCTCCACCCGCCACATGATCGACGCCGCCGCGCTCTCCACGATGAAGCGCAGCGCCTACCTGCTCAACACCTCCCGCGCCGGCGTGGTCGATACCGAAGCCCTCGCAGCGGCGCTGCACGGCGGCCGCATCGCCGGTGCCGCCGTCGATGTGCACGACCCCGAGCCGCTCAACGGCGCCTCCCCCCTGGTCACCGCCCCCAACACCGTGCTCACCCCGCACCTTGGCTATGTCTCGCGCGACAACTACGCAGGCTTCTACACCGAGGCCGCGCAGAACATCCGCGCCTGGCTCGATGGCAGCCCGATCCGCGTTCTTGGGTGAATTGGTGATCCCGACAGGATTCGAACCTGTAACCTGCCCCTTAGGAGGGGGCTGCTCTATCCAGTTGAGCCACGGGACCACGCCGGGGCGGTTTATCCCGCCCGCGCCGCTCGATCAATCCTCAAGCCGCCGCAACAGCCTGCTCGCCCACGAGGCTTTTCATTTCCGCCTTGGCAGGCCAAAAGCTGTGCCAAGGAGGAGACACCCATGGTCACAGTTTCGCAGCGCACCGGCCGGCTCGGCACGGAGAGCGCCTTCGAGGTTCTAGCCCGCGCCGGCAAGCTCGCCGCGCAGGGCAAGAGCATCATCAACCTCGGCATCGGTCAGCCCGATTTCCAGACGCCCGCGCATATCGTCGAGGCCGGGATCAAGGCGCTGCGCGACGGCCACCACGGCTACACCCCGGCCAACGGCCTGCCCGCCCTGCGTGCGGCGGTCGCGGCCGACCTGCACCGGAGGCACGGCTGCGAGGTGAACCCCGACAACGTGGTGGTGCAGCCCGGCGGCAAGCCCACCATGTTCTTTGCCTGCATGCTGCTGGGCGAGGCGGGGGCCGAGATCATGTATCCCAACCCCGGCTTCCCGATCTACGAGAGCGTCATCAAGTATTCCGGCGCCACGCCCGTTCCGATCGCGCTGCGCGAGGACAAGGGCTTTGCCTTTTCCGCCGAGGAGGTTCTGGGCCAGATCACCCCGCGCACCCGGCTCATCATCATCAACTCGCCGGCCAACCCCACCGGCGGCGTGACGCCCAAGGAAGAGATCGACAAGCTGGTGGCGGGCCTCGCCGACCACCCCGACGTGGTGCTGATGTCGGACGAGATCTACTCCTGCATGCTCTACGGCGGCCGCCAGCACACATCGCTGCTGAACTACCCCGAGATCCGCGACCGCCTGATCATGCTCGACGGCTGGTCGAAGACCTACGCGATGACGGGCTGGCGCCTCGGCTATGCCGTCTGGCCCGACGCGCTGGTCGACCACGCCACCCGGCTCTGCATCAACGACCACTCCTGCGTGAACGCGCCCACCCAGTTCGCCGGCATCGCCGCGCTGGAAGGTCCGCAGGACGAGGTGGTCAGGATGGTCGAGGCCTTCGACCGTCGCCGCCAGGTCATCGTCGATGGCCTCAATGCCCTGCCCGGCGTCCGCTGCGCCGATGCGGCCGGCGCCTTCTATGCCTTTCCCAACATCGAGGGCACCGGCCTCTCTGCCCGCGAGGCGCAGGACAGATTCCTCGAAGACTGCGGCGTTGCCACCGTCGCGGGCACCAGCTTCGGTGCGCATGGCGAGGGGTTCTTGCGGTTTTCCTACGCCAACAGCGAGGAGAACATCCGCGAGGCGCTGTCCCGTATCGGCAAGTTTCTGGAGGGCTGAATGGCGCATGAACAGGCTCTGACACAGCTCGAAACGCTCCTTGGCGACCGCCTCAGGAGGTCTGACGCCGAGCGCGCCGCCCACGGCCAGAACGAGGCGCATTTCCCCGATGCCCTCCCCGATGCCGTGGCCTACCCCAAGACCACCGAGGAGGTGGCGGCGATCATGCGCATCGCCCATGCCGAGGCGATGCCTGTCACCGCCTATGGCACCGGCACCTCGCTCGAAGGCCACCACCTGCCGGTTCAGGGCGGGCTCACGCTCGACCTCTCGCTGATGAACCGCATCCTCGCCGTGCATGACGCCGACATGGACGTGGTCGTTCAGCCCGGTGTCACCCGCACCCAGCTCAACGACGAACTGCGCGCCACCGGCCTCTACTTTCCCATCGACCCGGGCGCCGACGCCTCCCTCGGCGGCATGGCGGCGACCCGCGCCAGCGGGACGATGGCGGTGCGATACGGCACCATGCGCGAGAACGTGCTGGCCCTCGAGGCCGTGCTGGCAGATGGCCGGGTCATCCGCACCGGCTCCCGCGCGCGCAAGTCGTCCTCGGGCTACGACCTCACCCACCTGCTGATCGGGTCAGAGGGCACCCTCGGCATCATCACCGAGCTGACCCTCAAGCTCCACGGCCAGCCCGAGAGCATCGTCGCCGCCACCTGCCGCTTCCCGACCGTCGAGGACGCGGTGAACTGCGTGATCACAACCATCCAGACGGGGATTCCCATGGCCCGGATCGAGCTGGTCAACGCCACCATGGTCCGCGGGTTCAACCGCGCCAGCAATGCCGGCATGCCCGAAGAGCCGCATCTCTTTCTTGAGTTCTCCGGCTCCGAAACGGCGGTCGAGGAGCAATCGGCCATGTTCGAGGAGATCGCCGCCGATTTCGACGCGCAGGACTTCAAGCGCGCCACCCGGATGGAGGAGCGCAATGCGCTCTGGGCCATGCGCCACAACGGCCACCACGCCTCCAAGGCGCTCTATCCCGGCAAGCGCATCCTGGCGACTGACGTTTGCGTGCCGATTTCCCAGCTTGCAGAAGCCGTCACCGCGGCCGAGGGCAAAGCCCGCGAGTTGGGCCTGGAGCCGGTGATCGTGGGCCATGTCGGAGACGGAAACTTCCACACCGGCATTGGTTTCAACCGCGAAGACCCCGCCGAACTGGCCATGATAGAGACGTTTTCTGCCCATCTCGCCGAAACCGCCCTGCGCCTCGGCGGCACCGTCTCCGGCGAGCACGGGATCGGGCTGGGCAAGCGCAAGTACATGGAGGCAGAGCACGGCCCCGCGCTGGTGCCGATGCGGGCGATCAAGGCCGCGATGGACCCGAAAGGCATCCTGAACCCCGGCAAGCTGCTCCCGTAGGTCGGGGCTTGTCCCGGGGCGATTTTAGCCCAGCCCCAAAAGCCGTGCCGCGTTGCCCTTGATGATGTCTTCCCGCAGCTCGTCCCTGATGCCGATCTTCTCGAAGTCGGCCAGCCAGCGCTCCGGCGTGATCATCGGCCAGTCGGAGCCGAACAGCACCTTCTTGCGCAGGATCGTGTTGCAGTAACGCACGAGGATCTCGGGAAAGTACTTGGGGCTCCACCCGCTCAGGTCGATGTAGACGTTGGGCTTGTGCTGCGCCACGGCCAGCGCCTCCTCCTGCCAGGGAAAGGAGGGGTGCGCGAGGATGATCTTCATGTCGGGGAAGTCCACCGCCACGTCATCCATGTACATCGGGTTGGAGTATTTCAGCCGCATCCCGTTGCCGCCCGGCATGCCCGAGCCCACGCCCGTCTGCCCGGTGTGAAAGAGCGCCACGCAGCCCTCCTCCTCGATCACCTCGTAGAGCGGATAGGCCATGCGGTCGTTGGCGAAGAACCCCTGCATGGTGGGATGAAACTTGAACCCCTTCACCTTGTACTCGCGGATCAGCCGGCGCGCCTCTCGGGCGGCCATCTTGCCCTTCCACGGGTCGATCGAGGCAAACTGGATCAGCACATCGCTGTTCTCGGCCACCAGCTCGGCCACTTCGTCGTTGGAGTAGCGCCGGTAGCCCGTCTCCCGCTCCGCATCGACCGGAAAGATCACCGCCGCGATGTTCTGCTCGCGGAAGTGCGCGGCGGTTTCGGGGATGGTCGGCGGATGTTCCCAGGGCGCCCGAAAGTACTTGGCCATGGTGCTCTGCAACTCGTCGTAGCCGTCATCCGGATGGCAGCCGCAGGGCTCTTCGGCGTGGGTATGAATGTCGATGGCGCGGACCTTGGTGATATCGACCATGTCAGCTCTCCTTGATTGTGATCACAGCGGGGTCGGCGTTGTCGTAGAGCCGCTCCAGCAGTTCGGCACGGCGCGTGACCACCTTGCGTAAGTTGAGGTTGCCCTTCGCGGTCATCTCGCCGTCGCCCATCGAGGGCGGCTCGGCCAGCACTAGGGCGCGCGTGATGCGGCTGGCGGAACCCGAGTTCTCGCGTGCCCGCTCTGCCAGGCGATGACGGATCTCGCTGTGCAGGTTCCGGCCGATCAGGGCGTTCTCCGCTGTGTCAGTCTCGAATCCGGCCTTTTTTAATGCGTTGATGTTGGGGAAGATCAGCAGCCCGATCTCGGTGCGGTCGGCCCCCGTGATCACCAGATCGGCGGCGATCCCGTCGAGCAGCTTCAGCGCCTCCATGCGCAGGCCTGCCGCGCGCACCCAGGTGCCGGTCTGGAGCTTGAAGTCCTCCGAGATCCGCCCGTCGAACTTCATCCCCTTGTTGATGTCGTCGGGGTCGACGAAAACCATCGCATCCCCGGTGATGAAAAAGCCTTCCTCGTCGAAGGCCTCCCGCGTCTTCTCCGGGTCCTCGAAGTAGCCCGGCATGATGTTGGGCCCCTTCACCCGCACCTCGCAGCGCATGTCGGCGTCTGGGATCAACTTGGCGGTCACGCCGGTGAGCGGCACGCCGACGATGCCGGAGCGGTCGGTCGGCTCGTGCTGGAGCAGGGTCGCGGGGGCGGTTTCGGTCAGGCCCCAGGAGGAGGTCATGAGCGGCAGCGAGCCTCGCACCTCCATCGCCATGTCTTCCATCGCCGTCCAGATGTCCTGCGGCAGCGAGGCCCCGGCATAAAAGATCATGTCGAGCTCGCCGAAGACGGCGCGGCGCAATGCGGCGTCGGCCTTCATCGCCTCCACCACCATGCCAAAGCCCACCGGCACGTTGAACCAGATGGTCCCGGCCTTCATGGCGAGGTTCTCCAGCGTCCGGTCGATCAGGGCGGGCGTCGGCTTGCCATCGTCGATGTAGATCGAGCCACCGTTGGCCAGCATCATGTTGAAGTTGTGCGACCCGCCAAACACATGGTTCCACGGCAGCCAATCCACGATCCGGGGCGGCTTGGCGGCGAGAAAGGGCAGCGCGTCGAGCAGCTGCGCCTGGTTGGCACACATCATCCAATGTGTCGTGATCACGGCCTTTGGGTTGGAGGTAGAACCCGAGGTCAGCAGGTATTTGGCAACCGTATCAGGCCCGATTCCGGCATGAACAGTATCGATATCAACCCCGCCGTCGCCCTTCAGCAGGTCGTCGAACGCCACCATGCCCGGCTCGGCATTGGCCGAAACCAGCCGCTCCAGCCCGGCGATCTCGGGCAGGGCGAGTGCCTCGGCATAGCGGGCAGCGTCGTCGGCATAGACCATGCGGGGCTTCACCAGATCCACCGCGTGCTTCAGCCGCCCGTGGGCACCGTGGATCAGCGCGTATTGCTCGGCCACGGGCACCAGCGGAATGCCCACGTATTGCGCCGCGAGCGCCAGGAGCCCGTGATCGAGCGAGTTGCCCGACATCACTAGAATCGGCGTCTCCGGCCCCATCCCGCGCCCCAGCAACGACGCGCCGATCGCCCGCACCCGTTGCAGCACCTCGGCATAGCCCAGCTCGCGCCATCCCGCGCCGGAGCGCTCGGCAATGAACACCCGCTCGGGCGCCTCGCCGGCCCAGCGGTGCAGCCAGTCGCCCGTCGTCCAGGCGATGGGGCTCATCTCGTAGTCCGACTGCAGCAGGATCGTCCCGTCGGCCCGGTCCTGCCGGCGCACCCGGTGCGCCCGGTAACGGCTGTCATCCGTCATCCGGAGGTCCTCCCTTCCCTGCCGTTGCGCTCGATCCGGCGCAGGGCTGTGATCACAAGCTCAAGCTCCGCGTCGCTCAGCCCGGCCGTCATCCTCCGGTCATGGGCCGCCACCGCCAGCCGCGCCTCCTCTGCCACCGCAAGCCCCTGGGCGGTGACATGCAGCGCATAGGCGCGGCGGTCGTCGGGCGCGCGGTCGCGGGTCAGGAACCCGGCCTGCTCCAGCTCGTCGAGGATCACCACCAGGTTGGGCCGCTCGATGGCGAGGATCTCGGCGAGTTGTGATTGGCGCAGTCCCGGGTTCTCCATCACCACCACCAGCGCCGAGAACGTCACCATCCGCAGCCCGAAGGGCGCGAGCGTGGCGTTCACGTCGAGCTGGATCATGTGAAACGCCCGCTTCATGTTGTACCCGACATGGCCGCGCAGCCCCTCGTCGTCGGGCTCCGCGGTCACGATGCGGGGGTGCGGCGCGGCCATCAGCTGAACCTCGGCGCGCGCTTTTCGAGGAAGGCGGCAAGGCCCTCCAGCGCGTCGGGAGATGTTTGAGTCAGGGCGGCACAGAGACTTTCGGCAAAGAGTCCGTCGGCTTTGGCCATGTCTTCGATCCGGGCGATGGCCTGCACCATGATGTAGTTCGAGAGCGGCGCGTTTGAGGCAATCTTCGCCGCCAGCTCCATCGCCAGCTCCAGCGCCTCGCCCTCGCCCACACTGTAATGCGCCAGTCCGAGCGACAGGCCTTCGTCGGCGCCATACTTCCGACCCGTCAGCATCATCTCGATCATCCGGTCGGCGCCCAGGATGCGCCCCACCCGCACGGTCGCCCCGCCGCCCACAAAGATCCCGCGCCGCCCCTCGGGCAGCTGGAAGATCGTCGAGGGCTCTGCGATGCGCACATGGGTCGAGGTCGCCAGCTCCAGCCCGCCACCGATCACCGCGCCGAACATGGCCGAGATCACCGGCAGACCGCCAAACTGGATCCGCTCCATCACCTGATGCCAGCCGCGCGAGTGGCGCATGGTGCCTTCCGCGTCGCGCTGCTTGTGCTCGCTGAGGTCGAGGCCCGAGCAGAAATGCCCCTCCACCCCGGTCAGCACCACCACCCGCACGCCCTCGGGCGGCGCGCAGAAGAACCCGTCGATCGCCTCCAGCAGCTCGTCGCACATGGCGTTGCGCTTGCCCGGGCGGTTCATGGTGAGCACGGCAATCCCGTCCTTCACCTCGATCTTCAGCATGTCGCTCATGGTGTCTCCTCAGCGCGGCGGCAGACGGGTGGCGCCGTCGAGCCGGATCACCTCGCCGTTCAGATAGGCGTTCTCCACCATGTGCTGCACCAGCATGGCGTATTCCTTCGGAAAGCCGAGCCGGTGGGGGTAGGGCACGTTGGCGATGATCGCCTTGGTGGTCTCTTCCGGCAGGCTCTCCATCATCGGCGTGTTGAAGAGGCCGGGGGCGATTGCGTTCACCCGGATGCCGGTCTTGGCAAATTCGCGGGCCGCCGGCAGGCACATCGAGGCCACGCCACCCTTGGAGGCCGCGTAGGCCGCCTGGCCGAGCTGGCCGTCCTGGTAGGCGGCGCTGGCGGTGTTGACGATCACGCCGCGCTCGCCGTCCTCGTTCAGCGGCTCCAGCTCCTGCATCAGCCGGGCTGCGTGGGACATCACGTAATAGGTGCCAAACAGGTTCACCCGCAGCACCTTCTCGAAGAGATCGGTCGAGAGCTTGCCCTCCCGCCCCACGATCCGCGCCGCCAGCCCGAGGCCCGCGCAGTTGACCACGATGCGCGCTGCCTCGCCGAGGTCTGTCGCAGCCTTGTCCACCGCCGCCTGAACCGCCGTCTCGTTGCTCACATCCGCCGGGCAGGCCGCGCCGCCGACCTCCGCCGCCACGGCCTCCGCCGCCTCGGCGTTGTAGTCGAGCACCGCCACCTTGGCGCCCAGGCTCGCAAGATGCCGCACCGTGGCTGCGCCCAGCCCGCTGCCGCCGCCGGTGACCAGGGCCACTGTTCCGCTTATCTGCATGTGCTTCTCCCTCCGGTTTTGTAACCGTGATGATACATAACTATTTGCGCACGCGACATCCCTGCCCTGCCCCTGCCTAGACCGGGATCAGGAACAGGGTGATGACGGGGAAGGCCACGAGGATCGCGACCCGAACGATGTCGGAGGTCACGAACCAGATGACCGCCTTGTAGGTTTCAACCATCGGCGTTGTCCGGTCCATCGCGTTGATGATGAACAGGTTCATGCCCACCGGCGGGGTGATGAGGCCCACTTCCACCACGATCAGCACGAGGATTCCGAACCAGATCGCCACATGTTCGAGACTGACCCGCGCGAGGTTGGCCTCGGTCGCCCCGCGCAGGCCCAGTGCCTTGAGCGTGTCCGCGTCAAGCACGCCGCCCGCCGCCAGCGCCTCCTGCGCGCCCCGAACAACCTCGGGCGTGGTCTCGCCGAAGATCGCGGCAACCTGCGCCGGCGCAAGGCTCGTCGCGTCGGCCACGGTGCCGAGGCCCAGCGTGGCCATGTGCTCGTTGGCCCCCGCCAGCGCCCGGTCGAACCGGCTCTGGCTCAGCCCTTCTATCGCCCCTGCCCTTAGCCCGTCGAACCAGACCTGCGCCTCCGCGAACCAGGCTTCGAACCGGGCCTCCTGCAGCACGTGCAGCGAGATCAGGCCGAAGTCGAGGTTGGAGATGATCGGAAAGAAGATCGGGATCGTCAGCAGGATCATCGACAGGCTGTCCATCAGGCAGCCGAACGCCAGGTAGAAGGCGAGGATCAGAACCAGCACCATCCAGGGGCTCCAGCCGAGGCCGACGATGGTGTTGGAAAGCTCCTGCGGCACCTGGCTCAACGCCAGGAACGAGTTGTAGAAGCTCGCGCCCAGCACGATGAAGAAGATCATCGCCGTGGCCTGCGCCGTGCTGATGATGCTCTCCTTGAACCGCGCCCAGTCGAGCTGCCCGCTGACCAGCGCGATGAGACCGGTGCCCGCCGCGCCCACGGCCGCGCCTTCGGTGGGGGTGAACCAGCCCAGGTAGATCCCGCCCACCACGAGGCCGAAGACAATCAGCACCGGCCAGACATCGAGCAGCGCCCGGATGCGCTCGGCATAGGGCACCGCCTCACGGGTGCCCGCGGCATCCGGGTACATCCGCACATAGATGCTGATGGTGATCATGTAGCCGATGGCGGCGAGGATGCCGGGGATGAAGGCCGCGAGGAACAGCTTGGCGATGTTCTGCTCGGTGAGGATCGCGTAGATCACCAGGATCACCGAGGGCGGAATAAGGATGCCCAGGGTGCCGCCTGCCGCCAGCGTCGCGGTGCTGAACCCGCCCGAGTAGCCGTAGCGGCGCAGCTCCGGCAGCGCGACCCGGCTCATGGTGGCCGCCGTGGCCAGCGAGGAGCCGCAGATCGAGCCGAACCCCGCACAGGCCCCCACCGAGGCCATCGCCACGCCGCCCTTGCGGTGGCCCAGCCAGCTTTCGGCGGCCTTGAAGAGCGCCGTCGACATGCCCGAAAGCGTGGCGAACTGGCCCATCAGAAGGAACATCGGGATGATGCTGAGCGAGTAGCTCGAGAAGGTCGTGTAGACCTCGCTCTTCAGCTTGGCGAGAAAGACCGTCGTTCCGCCGGTCGCGTAGTAGAGGCCGCCGATCCCCACCACGAGCATGGCAAGGCCGATCGGCGCCCGCAGGAAGATCATCACCAGCAGGATCGGAAAGGAGATGTATCCAAGCTCGAGCACGGTCAATGTGCCGCTCCTTCCGATCTGGGCAGCCAGCGCTGGTCTGTCGTCAGTTCCATGACCCGGCCGACGGCGCAGTAGACCGCCACGATCGCGGCAACCAGGGCGGCGATGAAGGCGGCGAGATAGGCCCACCAGATCGGGAATTGCAGCAGCAGCGAGGTTTCGCCGTTCCCGAACTTGTCCTCCAGCCCGTAGAACAGCCGCCAGGTGATGAGCAGCACGATCCCGGTAAAGACGATTTCCCAGAAGGTGATGATAAAGGCGTTGGTCCGCCGCGACAGGAAGGATGTGAACACATCCACCGTCGCATGGGCCCCGAAGAGCTGGCAGATCGGCAGGAAGGAGAAGATGGTAAAGGCGATCCCCGCCTCGACGATCTCGAAGTCTCCGTTCACCGGGCCGGTGCCGGTAGCGAGGATCAGGTCGGCAAGGCTCTGCGACATGCCTTGCAGAAAGTCGGAATGACCCAAGGTGCTGAGCCCGCGCCCGACCACGCTGACGCAGGTCAGGATCACCAGCACAACCAGCACCAAACCTCCCGTCAGCGCCATGCCCCTTGCCAGGCCTGTCATGAATCTAAGCACGTTCTTCCCCTCCCCAAGGGTCCGCCGGGCCATGTTTCCCTGCGGGTTTCGGCTGCGCTCCCGTAATCCGCCTTGCCTCCCAAAGCCAGCGAGCCGATCACATTTTGAATGGCTCCGCCGCAGACTTCATGCACCGCCGGACTCACCGGCAGATTTAGTTATGACACATAACTATATTCACCCCGGCCCTGTAAAGACCCTTCGTTACCGACGGGCGAGGGTTTCGCTCGAAACCGCGCCTTCCAGCCCTGTCGAGCCGTAGAGCCACGCCACCGCGTCATACCAGTCCTCGGGCGACTTGGCACTCATCACCGTGTTGCGCAGCTCCGCATGGGCCCCTTCCGGGTGATACACATGGGTACCGATCTCCCGGCTCTGAAGCTGGATCCGGGCCGTCCGCTGCCGCCGCATCTCGTTGTAGCGCGTCAGCATCGCGCCGATCTCTCCGCCCTGATCGGCCAGGTGCGAGAGCGCCACCGCATCCTCCATCGCCATGCAGGCCCCCTGCGCAAAGTATTGCATCGTCGGGTGCGCCGCGTCGCCCAGAAGCGCCACCCGGCCATCCACCCAGTTCAGTACCGGGTCCCGGTCGCACAGCACCCAGACCTTCCAGTCGCGCCCCTTCTCGATGATCTGCCGCGCCTTCGGATTGATGTGCTCGAATCCACGCGCCACCTCCTCATGGGTCACCGGCCGCCCTGCCACCGGCTCAGGCGCATGGTTGTGGTAGGTCACCACGAGGTTCCACGTCTTCCCGCCCTGGAGCGGGTAGTGCACAATATGGCACTTCGGCCCGGCCCAGAGCGTTGCCGCGTTCCAGCGCAGATCCTCGGGCATGTCCTCGGTGGGGATCACCGAGCGATAGGTCGAGTGGCCCGAGACGCGGGGCATCCCGTCGCCCACCAGCTGCTGGCGGATCCTGCTCCACAACCCCTCCGCGCCGATCAGCGCCTTGCCCGTCACCCGCTCTCCGCTCGCCAGCACCGCGCTGGCGCTGTCCGCGTCCTGTTCGTAGCCCGTCACCTCGCAGGAGGTGCGCAGATCCACGAGGTCATGCGCCGTGCAGGCCTTCAGGAAGACCCCGTGCAGGTCGCCCCGGTGCACCACCGCATAGGGGTTGCCGAACCGCGCCCTGAAATCCGCGCCCAGCGGGATGCGGGTGATCTCCTCGCCGCTCATCGCATCCATCAGGCGCAGGTTGTCGATGTACACCGCCATCTCCCGCGCGGTGTCGCCCACGCCCAGGTAGTCGAAGGCATGAAAGGCGTTCGGCCCGAGCTGGATGCCCGCCCCGATCTCGCCCAACTGGCGCGCCTTCTCCAGCACGATGGAGCGTTGCCCCTTCTGCGCCAGGCCAATGGCCAGGGCGAGTCCGCCTATCCCACCGCCTGCTATGACAAAACGGTCGTTGCTCATCGGGTCTCCTCCCCGGTCGTGGCTATTGGGCGCGCGTCATTCGGCGTCCGGCTGCTGGCTCGGATGCGCCTCGGCAAAGGCCGGCAGGTCGTTGCAGGCCTCCGCGATGCGGCGCAGGTTGGGCATGCCACCCAGGTCCACCTTGAACCGGGCCGCCGAAAAGACCTGCGGCACCAGGTAGACATCGGCCATTCCCGGCGTGTCGCCAAAGCAGAATTTCTGCGCCGGGCGCTTGGCCAGAAGCGCCTCGCAGGCCGCCAGACCATCGCCGATCCAGCGTTGGCACCAGGCCTCCACGCCCTCCTGATCCTGCCCGTACTCGCCGCGCAGGTATTGCAGTACGCGCAGGTTTTGCAGCGGGTGGATCTCGCAGGCGATCACCGCGCAGAAAGCCCGCACATGGGCCCGCTCCACCGGGTCGTCGGGCAGCAGTTTCGGCTCCGGGCAGGTTTCGTCGAGCCACTCCAAGATGGCGGGCGACTGGGTCAGCACCTCGCCCCCGTCCAGCTCGAAGGCGGGCACGAGCCCCTGCGGGTTCAGCGCCTTGTAGCCCGCCCCCTTCTGCTCGCCGCCATCCCGGGTGAGGTGGACCGAGACAAAGTCATACTCCACGCCCTTCAGGTTGCAGGCGATCCTGCACCGGTAAGACGAGGACGACCGGAAATAGCCATGAAACCTCATTCTGCCGGCCCGATGTCGAGCGCGATGGGCGCGAGTCCGTCGATACCACCGGTGATCCTGTCGCCCGCAACCACCGGGCCAACCCCCTCGGGCGTGCCGGTCAGGATGATGTCGCCGGGCCGCAGGTGGTAGAACTTCGACAGGTGCGCGATCACCTCGGGCACCTTGTGGATAAGCAGATCGAGCGTGGAGTCCTGCCTCGAGACCCCGTTCACCTCGAGGTGTATCCGCTGCTCGCCCACGGCGAACTCGCTCGCCTTCGTCATCGGCGAAAGCACGCAGGAGCCTTCCACGTCCTTGCCCAGCATCCAGGGCCGTTTCACGTTGCGCGAGGCGATCTGCAGGTCGCGCCGGGTCATGTCGAGGCCGCAGCCATAGGCATAAACCGCCGCCGCGCCCTGCTCGGCCGTGCCCTTGAACACCTCGCCGCCCAGCGCCACCACCAGTTCCATCTCGTAGTGAAAGTCCTCGGTCCCCGGCGGGTAGGGCAGGGTGCTGCCGGTCGGCAACACGGCATGGAGTTGCTTCGAAAAGTAGAACGGCGCCTCCCTGTCCACCTCGAAGCCCATCTCCTCGGCATGGGCGGCGTAGTTGCGGCCCACACAGAAGATGCGGTGAATCGGGTATTCGGCGCTCTCGCCCTCTACCGGCACGGATCTCACCTCGGGGGCAGCAAACAGGTAGTCGGTCATCGGGCGCGTTCCTCGTAGTAATCCAGCTTCTCCTGAAGCGGGCGGTCATGGATGCGAACGAGAAAGGCCTCCTCGTCGGCATGGTGGGTGATCTCCGCAAAGACCGGCGCAGTAAAGGTGTCTTTCGCGGTCCAGTCGATCCGCTCTCCGTTGACGATCGAGTGGCCCTTGCCCTCGATCACATGGAAGGCCGAGGAGCAGGAGCGCAGCGGCGGCCTCTCCTCGCCCCCCGCCGCGACCATCATCGCGGTGAACCCCATGGTCGGCAGCACGTCGGTTCCGGTCTCGGGGTTGATGTAATCCAGCTCCACCACGGGGCCGCCATCGTATTTCATGGTCTCCACCAGCGCCTCGCGGGTGCGGCTCCAGGGGTAGCGCGCCATCGGGTAGCGCTTTTTCGCGGCGCCCAGCTTGCGGGCCGGGGCCAGCCCCGCCGCGCGATAGTCGAGCTGGCTGGGGTCAGGCCGATTTCGCTGGTTCTGAAGCGGGCCCTCCTCGGCATAGGACCCCTCGAGATACACGAAGAGCGGCAGGTCCAGCGCATCGAGCCAGACCACCGGCTCCTTGCCTTCATGCCCGTGGTCATGCCACTCGCCGCCCGGCGTGAGCACGAGGTCGCCCTCCTGCATCGGCAGCTTCTCCCCGTTCACCACCGTATAGCCGCCTTCGCCCTCCACGATGATCCGCACTGCGCTCGGCGTGTGGACATGGGCCGGAGCCGTCTCGCCCGGCAGCAGGAACTGGAGGCCGAGGTAGATCGACGAGGTCGCCTGCATCGCGCCGGTCCCGCGCCCCGGATCGCTCAACACCAGCACGCGGCGCTCGGCCTTTTCCACCGGCGTCAACTCGCCCGCGCGATGCAGCAGCGGGCGGATCGCCTCGTAGCGCCAATGGCCCGGCTTTGTGACTGGCTTCGGCGCGCCATGGGGCAGCACGTTGCGCATCATCGGCCAGAGCGGGGCCACACCCGCCGCTGCCATCTCCTCCCGGTAGTCCTCGGGAAGCTCCTCCAATGTTCCGAGTTGTGCCACGGCATCCTCCCTGTCGCATTAATGGTATGCATACTTACTATAAGCATACTTGTCAACTGCCGTCCTCGCCCCTATCCTGCCAAGCCATCCGCCCCGTCACAAGAGGCCCGACATGTCCGCGATCCACAACATGCCCGGCCACCTGATCCGCCGGCTCAACCAGATCTCGGTGGCCATCTTCACCGAACGCCTCGCCGAGCTCGGGCTCGACCTCACACCGGTGCAGTTCGCCGTGCTCTCCACCCTGGCCGAATCCGAGGGGCTCGGGCAGGCGGCGCTCGCCGGGGCGGTCGCCTACGACAAGGTCACCATCGGCGGCGTGCTCGACCGGATGGAGCAGAAAGGCCTCGTCGCCCGCCGCGTCAGCCCGCGCGACCGCCGCGCCCGCGAGCTCTCCCTCACCGATCAGGGCGCCGCCCTGCTGGCCGAGGCACGCCCTGCCGTTACTGCCCTCCAGGCCGAGATCCTCGCCGGGCTGGACACCGCCGAACGGCAGACATTCCTCGCGCTGCTGAAAAAGGCCACCGAGGCAGGCAATGCGCTCAGCCGCGCCCCGCTAAAGCTCTGAGCCGGCCTGCCAGACCCGCTGCACCCGCAAACCCGCATCCAGAGCGATGAAATCCGCCGGCGCCTTGGCCCGGAGCCGCCCCGCCCCGGCCCCCACCAGCGCTGCGGGCACACCGGTGGCCATGGCAATCGCCTCTTCCGCGCTCAGCCCCATCAGCCGCACCGCATTGCGCACCGCCTCGGCCATCACCAGATCGGCCCCCGCCAGCGTGCCATCGGCCAGCGTCAAACGACCGTCGCGCCGCAGGATCTCGCGGCCATCGAGTGTGAAGCGTTCAATCTCGCTCCCGGCGCAGGCCATCGCGTCGCTGACCAGAAACAGCCGCCCGGGCCCCTGCTTGGCCCGCGCCGCAAGCCGCATCGCCTCGGGATGCACATGCACCCCGTCGCAGATCAGCCCGGCGCTCAACGTGCCGCAAGCCAGCGCGGCGCCAACCAAGCCCGGCGCACGGCTCTCCATCTGGCTCATCGCGTTGAACAGATGGGTCACGCAGCGCGCGCCCGCCGCCGCGTAGTCTCTGGCCACCTCGAAGGAGCAGGCCGAATGGCCGAGCGAGACCAGCACGCCCTCCGCCGCCAGCCGCTCCACCTGGGCCAGGCTCACGGTTGCCGGCGCCAGCGTCACCTTCAGCCGCCCCCGCACCGCCCGCAATCGCTCAAGGTCTTCGTCCTCCATCGGTCGGATCAGCGCCGGGCTGTGCGCCCCCGCCTTCACCGGGTCCAGATGCGGCCCCTCCAGATGCAGCCCGATCACCCCGCGCACCGGCCGCCGCTGGGCATCCATCGCGGCCTCCGTCGCCGCCCGCCCGGCGGAAATCAGTGTCGGCAGGATCGAGGTCGTGCCGCAGGCCGCATGGGCGCGGGCGATCACCTCCATCCGCTCCGGCGACGGCCCGTCGTTGAGCATCACACCGCCGCCGCCGTTCACCTGCAGGTCCACGTAGCCCGGCGCGAGGATCTCGGCCCCGGTCTCCACCACCTCGCAGCCTTCGGGCAACTCGCCCGGCGCGGCCAGCCCGCGCACCACCGGCCCATCGACCACCAGCACCACGCCCCGCCGCAGCGCCATGCCGTCATGGATGGCCGCCGCCCTGTATGCCGTCACGCTCATGCCTGCTCCAATGCCAGCGCCAGGGCGCCCTCCAGGCCGGAGCCTTCCGGCTCCACCAGGGCCGCCTGCATCCCGCCTGGCAGCAGCCCGGCATATCGCGGCCCCACGCCGCCGGTCAGGCACAGCGCGTCCCCCGCCTGCCAGCCCAGCGCCTCCAGCCCCCGCACAATGTAGCCTGCGCCTTCCTCAAGGATCGCCGCCACCACCGGGTCGCCCTCCGCCGCAAACATCCTCGGAGCCAGCCGCGCAAACTCCTGCGGCCCGGCCGTGGCCGCAAAGCCCACCACGCCCGCGACCCCGCCCATTTCGCCCGAAACCGCCCGCGTCAGGTCCGACCCCTCGGCCAACCCGTCCGCCTCGGCCAGCACCGCCTTCAGAAGCGCCCGCCCCAGCCAGGCGCCCGAGGCCTCGTCCCCCAGCACCAGCCCATGCCCGCCGATGCTGGCAAAGCCCTCCGGCCCCTGCCGGGCGAGGTAGGAGCCGGTGCCGATGCCCGCCACAAATCCCGCCCGCGCGCCCAGCGCCCCCCGCACCGCCGCGCGGCGGTCCTCCTCCACCACGCCAGGCACCGGCAGCGCCCGGGCCACCTCCTCCGCGATCTCCCCGGTCACCACGCCGGCGAGGGCAAAATGCGCCGGCACGCCCGCCAACGCGCTGCACGGCACGCCCGCCGCCGCCGCCGCCCGCTCCAGCAGGCCCGCAACCTCGGCCACGGCCCCGGCCAAGTCGCTCGTCGCATTGGCGGGCCCGCCGGTCACCTCGTGGCGCAGGCCGTCCCACACCAGCACCAGCCGCGACCCGCTGCCGCCCCCGTCACATCCGATTGCCCGTGGTCCCGTCATGGCCCCGTTATCGCACGCGGATCGCGGCAGGACAGCCCCGGCGTTGCGCTCCACCGACACGGGCGCTAACCTCCCGCCGGGGAGATTCATGTGCCATCGGGGGATACACATGCCAGACCAGACCGTTCGCGCCGTCGCCACGCACATCCTGTCGCTGGGCGACGTCGAAGTGGCCGAGTTCATCCGCAGCGAAGTCTCGCACAAGCGCCTCAGTTTCAAGCTGCACCTGCTGAACGACGCCACCGCGCAGGGGAGCGCCGAGTCGCGCAAGCTGGCGCGCCAGGCGATCGAGCGGCTCGGGTTCGTCTGACGAGACCCGGCCCCGCGCCTCAGTTCGAGAGCTGATTGCCCACACCCACTGCGCTGCCCACGAGCGAGAAGATCGTGCGCGCGCTGTTCACCGGGCTCTCCGTCACCAGCACAGTATCCTGCGGGTGAATTGCGAACTTTTCCGCCGAGAACAGGCCGTCGGCGCTGGTCAGGTCGATGGTGAAGACGGTCCGCACGTTCTGCGGCCCTTTCACCCCATCCGCCCGCACCGCGCGCGGCGAGTACTGCCGCAGGATCAGCACGCCCTTGGGGTTGGCCCGGCTGTCCTCCAGCCCGCCGATGAGCGACATCGCGTCCAGCGCCGATATCCGCTCCTTCTCGAAGTAGACAAGCTGCTCCTTGCCGCTTGCGCCCAGCGCGCGGAAATAGCGGTCGTCGGCCACCAGCATCACCTTGTCGCCGCCCACCAGCGTGGTGTCGAGCGAGGGGTCGTCATAGAGCCGCTCCAGCGAGGTCGCATAGGTGTGGCCTCCCCGGATGAGCCGGACGCGCGGGTTGCGCAGGGTCGATTGCGGCCCGCCGCCCTGGGCGATCAGCCCCAGCACCGTGAAACCGCCATCGGGCAGGGCCACCGTGCCCGGCGCGTTCACGCCGCCCACCAGCGACACCGCGCTCCCCGTGCCCGGCACCACCGAAAGCTGCACCTGCGCCGAGGGCACCACGTCGATCAGCTGGCTCTCCAGCTGGCGCCGGGCGGCCTCCGCCGTCTTGTCGGCAATCCGCTGCTCGCCGAGATAGGGCACGAAGATATGGCCGGTCTGGCTGACCCGGAGGTTCTTCATCTCCACCAGCTTGGCGCCGGCCGGGGCGATCAGCGAGTTCTCTTCCGAATCCCAGATGATCAGGTCGACCCGGTCATAGGGCTTGATCCGGGGTTCGCCGGTGCGACCCGAGCCGCGCAGCCAGCCCTCCGAGCGCATGCCCGAGCCGGTGTAGGGCCAGGAGGCAAAGCGCGGCAGCAGGGCACGTGTCACCGGATAGACCGCGATCTGCGGGTTCTCCGACTTCTGCTCGCGCAGCACCTCGTTCGAAATCGCGGCCCCGCGCGGCAGCGAACAGGCCGCCAGCAGCATCAGCACCATCAATGGCCGGAGAATCTTCACAGGCTGCCCTTCGCTCGCGTCGCTGCAATCTTCCTGCCGCAGCTTGCTCCACAAAATAGGGTGGTTCGCGGGGGATCGTCAACCTAGATACAGCGTTCATCGCGCCAGGTCGGCCCGCTCGCTGCCGCCCGGCCGCGCTGCGCCAAAGCGGTCGGATTGCACGGCATTTGAACTGCCTTCTCCGCAAGCTGCGCCGTTTCACCACAATCCCGCCCCGGCCCCCGCCCCGGCCGGGCGGCATCACGTCGCCATCGCAAGGGTGCAGGTGTGACCGATGGCGTCTTTCTCGTTCAAGGGTATTCTGGCCGGCGGCAGCGCCGAGCATCCCACGATGATGGGCACAATCGCCAACACCGCCACGGGCATCACCCTGATCGACCACGGCAATGACGTGGTGCGCCACTATGATGCCACCGGCTCCGGCCTCGCCACCGCCGGGGGCACCCTGTCGCTCGGCGGGCGGGTGAGCTTCAGCCATTTCGGCGAGAGCGTCAGCCTGTCGGGCCGGGTGATCGACGCGGTGCTCGCCGGCACCGCAGCGGGCGACCACGGCTCCGACCGTGCCTACCTTTCCACCCTGGAGAGCCAGGCCACCGCCGCCACCCTCGCCGGTGCCACCGTCAACGGCACCGACTTTCTCTTCGTCGCGTCCCAAAACGGCGCCGGCCTCGCCGCCTATGCCGTCACCAACAGCGGCAACACCCTGACCTTCGCGGGCAGCGTGACCGACACCCCCGGCAGCTATGCCGCACAGATCTCCGCCATGACCACCGTCGAGGTCTCCGGCACCACCTATCTGCTCGCCGGGTCGTCCAGCGAGCACGGCGTCACCGCCTATCGTGTCTCCGGCACCGGCACGCTCACCGAGGTCGACAGCTTCGGCCGCGGCGAGAGCCTGCCGCTCCAGTCGGTAGCCTCGATGGACAGCGTGACGATCGACGGCACCGCCTTCGTCGTGGTCGCCTCCGCCGGCTCCAGCTCGCTCACCGTGCTGCGGATGCAGCCCGATGGCACCCTCGCGCCCGCCGAGCATGTTGTCGACAGTCTCGATACCCGCTTCTCCGGCGTCTCCGCGCTCGATGTCGTCGATCTCGGCGGCGGGCGCTGCCTCGTGATCGCGGGCGGCAATGACGGCGGCCTCACCGCCTACACCCTCTTGCCCGATGGCCACCTCTCGCCCTTCCAGGTCATCGAGGGCAGCACCCAGGCCGGGCTCGACCGGATCAGCGGCATCGGCACCAATCTCACCGGCAGCCGGCTCGATCTCTTCGTCACCACCGAGGGTGCGCCCGGGGTGGCCCAGTTCACCCTCGATGTTTCCGGCTTCGGCGACCTCGCCCAGGCCGGGGTGGGCACCTTTACCGGCACCGGCGCGGGCGATCTCATCGTCGCAGGGAGCGAGCCCGCCAACCTCTACGGTGGCGCGGGCGACGACATCATCGTCGACGGCGCGGGCCGCGACAGGCTCTATGGCGAGGCCGGGGCCGACACTTTCGTGCTGATCGGCGGCGACCTCGAACGCGACAGGATCTTCGACTACGAGATCGGAATCGACACCATCGACCTCTCGGGCTGGGCCATGTGCTACGGCACCGCCTGGCTGACCGTGCAGGCGCTGTCCAACGGCGCCCTGCGCGTCACTCACGGGCAGGACAGCCTCGATATCTTCTCTGCCGGCGGCCAACCCCTGACCGAGGCCGATTTCGCCAGGATCACCTTCACCTTCTCCAGCAGTTACGCGGTCGAGCGCGCGCCGCTGGAGATGGCGCCCGAGACAACCGGCAGCGATGTCTTCGGCACGCTCGACAACGACCTGCTCACCGGCACCGCCGGCAACGATGACATGCACGCAGGCGGCGGCGACGACATGATGATCTCCGGCGGCGGAACCGACAATTTCTGGGGCGGGTCGGGCATGGATATCGTCAGCTACGCCGGCACCGGTCCGGGCCTCGTGGTCAACCTGTCCAATTCGGGCCTCAACGCCGGTGCCGCCGCGGGCAGCCTGTTCTACAGCATCGAAGGGCTCATCGGCTGCGCCCATGCCGACCATCTCACCGGCACCGCCGAGGCCAACCGGCTGGAGGGCGGCGCGGGCCACGACTGGCTCGACGGGCTGGAGGGGGACGACATCCTGATCGGCGGCGACGGAAACGATTCGATCCTCGGTCGCGCCGGAAACGACTACATCGACGGCGGAGCGGGCGACGACAACCTTCCCGGCGCCGAGGGCGACGACGAAATCCACGGCGGTCACGGCAACGATCAGATCGGCGGCGGCGACGGCAACGACTTGCTGTTCGGCGATGACGGCAACGACTGGATCGGCGGCGGCTCCGGCAACGATCGGATCGAGGGCGGCGCCGGACATGACAGCATCTCCGCGACCTACGGCGACGACTTCCTCTTCGGCAACAGCGGCAAGGACCACATCGCCGCCGGGCCGGGGGCCGATTACATCTCCGGCGGCTCCGACGACGATACCATCGGCGGCGGCGCGGGCCGCGACGAGATCCACGGCGGCGTCGGCAATGATACCGTCGGCGCCGGCGACGGCGACGACCGCGTCTGGGGCGATCACGGGAACGACGTGCTGAACGGCGGCGCGGGCAACGACATGATCGACGGCGGCGACGGCAACGACCGGATCAATGGCGGCGCGGGCAATGACATTCTGATCGGCGGGCTCGGGGCCGACACCTTCGTCTTCGCCACCCACGACGCCGGCGAATACGACATCATCACCGATTTCGACGCCACCGGGGTCGACCTGATCCAGATCGCCGGGGTGGCGGGCGGCTCCAACAGCGCCCGATTCGCTGCGCTGGGTGCGGCGCAGGACGGCAGCGACGTTCTGTTCAGCCATGCCGGCCACAGCATCCGGCTCGAAGACGTATCGCTGGCCGATCTGAGCCACAGCGACTTCCTCTTCGTCTGACTGGCTTCAGCTTGCCTCCCCCCCCGCGCGCATAAGCTCCTGATGGTGCCGGATCGCCTCCATCACATCCCGGTAGTAATACAGTTTACCATTTTCCAGAACCGCGCCCTCCGAGCACAGCCGCTGCACCTGGCCGAGCGCATGGCTGACGAGGATCGCCCCGGTGTGCTCCAGGCGCGCCCGGATCATCGCCTCCGACTTCTTCTTGAAGATCGCGTCGCCCACCGCCGTGATCTCGTCGATCAGGTAGGTGTCAAAGTGAATCCCCATCGAGGCGGCAAAGGCGAGGCGCGAGCGCATCCCGCTGGAGTAGGTCCGCACCGGCATGCCGAAGTGGCCGCCCAGCTCCGCGAACGCCTCCACGAAATCCACAAGCTCATCGGTATCCACGCCGTAGACCCGCCCGATGAACCGCACGTTCTGCAACCCGGTCAGCTCGGGGTGGAAGGATCCGGCAAACCCCACCGGCCAGGAGACCGTGCCCCTGATCCGCACCTCGCCCCAATCCGGCTCCATCGCGCCCGAGATCATCTTCAGCAGGCTCGATTTCCCGGCCCCGTTGCGGCCGAGGATCGCCACCGCCGTGCGCGGCGGAAAGGTGAGGGTCAGGTCATCGGCCACCACCTTGCGCTGGCCGCGCACGCTGTAGGACTTGCAGAGGTTGCGCAGCTCGATCATCGCCGGTCGCGCAGCGAGTAGTAGATCATCGTCAGCACCGTCCAGGCCGTGGCAAGGCCGCCGAAGAGCGTAAGCAAGATCACCCAGCGGCGCGGGTAGAGCGGCGTCTCGGGGGCGGCGGGCTCGATGTAGGTGGCCAGGTAGCGCGACTGGCGCTGTGCCTCGGCCACCGCCGCATCATAGGCGGCCAGCGTGGCCACGTAGGACTCCTCGGCAAACTTCTGGTCCACCGCCAGGGCCTCGTATTGCCCGATCAGCTCCGAGTAGGCCTCCTGCTCGGCGCTGGCGCTGCCCTCCGCCGAGAATCGCGCGCGCTCTTCGCTGATTCGCTGCCGGATCACCTCCACCCGCCGCTCGGCCTGCACCACGCGCGGGTCGTCGGGGCGGCTGTTCTGGCGCAGCAGGTCCAGCTCGATGAGCGCATCGGCCAGCTCCGCCTGCAAGGTGTTGAGCAGCCCCATCCGGCCCTGGATATCGGCCTCCGGGTCCACGATCTGATGGCTGGTCCGGAAGGCGGTCAGCGCCGCCCGCGCCGCCTTCAGCCGCGCCAGCGCCCTGTCCAGCTCGTCGCGGGCGTAGCGCGTGGCGTCGTCGCGCGCCACCGCGGAGAGCGCGTTGATCGTGCGGTCGGCCTCCTTGCGGACGGCCCGCGCGATAGCCAGCGACTCCTCGGGTGTGAAGGCCTTCACCCGGATCTCGATCAGGTGGCTCGAGCGGTCGAAATACACCTGCACCATGCGCGTCCAGTAGGCCGCCAGCGCCTCGATCCGCGTGTCCGGCCCCAGCGAGAACACCGGGTCGCCGGGGCGGGTGTAGGCCGCCACGAGATCCACCTCGCGCATCACCGCGCGCACCATGTTGGGGCTCTGGATGTATTCGAACAGGATATCGGTGTCATTGCCGGCCGACCCGCCGCCGAGATCGGCGATCCCGCCAAGGATCTCCACCGCGCTGCCCCTGTCCTCCTTGCGCACCGAAAACCCGAGGCTGCTGGCAAACTGATCCTCCGCGCGGGTGAACAGGTACCAGCCCGCGGCAGCCACCGGCGCCACGACCATGAGCAGGAGCGAGAGCAACAGCCCCCAGTGCCGCCGCCTCGCCCGCGCCGGCCGGGCCGCGGGCCGCTGGCGTGGCACCTGCACCTCCGCCGTCGGCGCCTTGGCCTCCACCGGGCGCAACGCCTGTGCCTGCATCTGCAAATCCCTTCTGGTTGCTGCCGCCATCAAGGGTTTGAGAACCCTTTGGCCTTAGAACCGGCTACAGGATGCCAGATGATATTTCGTTAACGCCCGCGCAGCCCCGCCCGCTGCTCCGCCCCGCCCGGTTCCGGACCGGGCGCGCCTTGGCGGCGCTCTTCATCCGCGAGATGTCCACCACCTATGGCCGCAACGCGATGGGCTACGCCTGGGCCGTGCTCGAGCCGGTCGCGGGCATCGCCCTGCTCTCGCTGGTGTTCTCGCTCGCCTTCCGCGCACCCTCGCTCGGCACCAACTTTCCGCTGTTCTACGCCTCCGGCCTGCTCCCCTTCCTCGCCTATCTCGACATCAGCCAGAAGGTCGCGCTCTCCCTGCGGTTCTCCCGCCAGCTGCTCTACTATCCCGGCGTCACCTACACCGATGCGCTCGGCGCGCGCTTCCTGCTCAATGCGGTCACGCAGCTCCTGGTGGCTATGATCCTGCTCTCCGGCATCATCCTCGCCTTCGATCTCGCGGTGATTCTCGACATCCCGCACCTGGCGCTCGGCTTCGCCCTCGCCACATGGCTGGCCCTCGGCGTCGGCACGCTCAATTGCTACCTGCTCTCGAGCTATCCCGCCTGGGAGCGGACCTGGGCAATTCTCAACCGCCCGCTCTTCATCGTCTCCTGCGTCTTCTTCGTGTTCGACGATGTGCCCCAACCCTACCAAGGCTGGCTCTGGTTCAACCCGCTGATCCACTGCATCGGCCTGTTGCGCGCGGGCATCTATGCCACCTATGACGCAGGCTATGTCTCCCTCGGCTACGTGATCGCCTGCGGCGGCGTGCCGCTCGCGCTCGGGCTCCTGTTCCTGCGCCGCCACCACCGCGACATCATCGAACGCGGCTGAAACCGCCCGACACTGACAGAATTTAAACCATTCGCCTTCATAACCCACCCGACTCGAGTGCCAGAACGCGGCACTGTCCCAGCGCAGAAGGGCCCCAACATGACGAGAGCACTCCCGGCCGCCGAGGCAAAGGCCCCCAGCCCCTCCCCCGCGCCGGAGATTGCCGTCATCCTTGCCGTGTTCCGCCCCGATCCGGCGCAGCTCGAGGCGCAGGTCGCCAGCCTCGCCGGCCAGATCCTGCGGCCCTCCCTCCTCGTCGCCGTCATCGCCGATCTCGAATCAGGCCCCCTCATGGCCCAGACTGCCGCCCGTCATGGGCTTCGCTGCGAGATCGTCACCCCCGACCGCGGGATGGATGCGCCCCGCGCCTTCGCCGCCGGTCTCGCCGCCGCCCTGCCGCTCACGGCACCGGGCAGCCTCATCGCCTTCTCCGATCAGGATGACACCTGGCACCCCGCCCGCCTCTCGCGCGGCGCGGCCCTTCTGGCCGATCCCGCCGTCAGCCTCGTTCATTCCAACGCCCGCGTGGTCGACAACGCGGGCAAGGTGCTGCACCCCTCGCTCTTCGCGCTGGAGCGCCGCCTGCCCGCGCCCGGCCTGCGCGACCTGCTCTACCGCAACACCGTCACCGGGATGACCATGCTGTTCCGGCGCGAGCTTGCCGAACTGTCTCTGCCCTTCCCGGGCCAGGCCGGGGTGCACTTCTACCACGACCTCTGGCTCGCCCTGCTGGCCACCGCCACGGGCCGCGTCGTCCGGATCGACGAGCCGCTGGTCGACTACCGCCAGCACGCGGGCAATGCGGTCGGCGCGGTCTCCCGCCGCCGTGACTGGCGCCTGCCCCGCCCGTCGCGCAAGGCGCTGCACCACTGGGCCCGCCGCAAAGCCACCAGCTACGCCCTCGCCCGCTACCTCGCCCGCTGCGTCCAGGCGCGGGTGTCCGAGGCCGTCATCGGGGCGCAGCTCGGGCCCGACAGGGCAGATACCTCCGCGCTCCGGCCCTACCTGCGGCGGCGCGGGCTGGGCCTGCCGCACCTAGCCGATTCGCTCCGCCTGCTGCTCACCGGCCACGCCGATCTCGCCCGCATCGCCGCCTCGCAGTTCATCATCACCGCCGGCCGCCTCGCCTGGTCGCTGCGCGAGGCCCTCGGCCCTGGCCTGCTCGCCGCGCTCTCGGCCTTCGACACCCGGCTCTACGGCCTCTCGCCCGGCATCGCCCCGCCCGAGATCGACAGCGCCGGCAACGCCGTCATCCGCGAGCTGGCCCTCGCGCCGCCACCGCCGCCCGCCCGCCGCGCCCGGCCCGCCGCCACCTTCATCGACGCCCGCAAGCAGCCCTCGTGGACGCCGCGCTTCGACGCGCCCGAATCGGCCATCGTTCTGCTTGTGCCCACGCTCAACCCCACCGAGGCCTTCGCCGGCATCGCCACCGCGATCGATATCGGCATCGGCCTCGCCGCCCGGGGCCACCGCATCCGCATGATCGCCACCGACCTGCCCATGGCCAACCCCGCCGCCTCCCGCGCCTTCGTGGAGGGCCGTGCGGCCGGGGCGCACCCCGGCGCGGCGGCCAGCATCACCCTGCACTGCGGCGTCACCGGCGACAGCTGCGGCCGCGACGGCCCCAAGATTTCGCAGCACCGGGGCGATGTCTTTCTCGCCACCGCATGGTGGACGGCCCATGTCGCCCAGTCCCTGATCCGAACCCACGCCCTGCACCACGCGCAGTTCCACTACCTGATCCAGGATTACGAGCCGCATTTCTACGCCTGGGGCACCACCTGCGCCGATGCCGAGGCCAGCTACGGCATGGACTACCGGCCGATCTTCAACACCACCCTTCTGCGCGACCATTTCGCCGGGCTGGGCCTCTGCGCGCCCGATGCGCTGGCCTTCCGGCCCTCCATCGAGATCTCGCGCTACGCGAGCGGGCACCGCGCGCCCTCGGCCGCGCCGCGCAGGCTCGCGCTCTACGGCCGCCCCGAGGTGGAGCGCAACATGTTCCCCATGGCAATCGAGGCCCTCGAGCGTTTCACCACCGCCGAGCACCTCGGCCCGGACGACGTCGAGCTGCTCTCGGTGGGCCTCACCCACGAGCCGGTCGAGTTTTCCACCGGTGCGCGGCTCACCAGCCTCGGCAAGCTCCCGTGGGAGGCCTATCCGGAGTTTCTCCTGGGCGTCGATCTCGGCCTTTCACTGATGTATTCGCCCCATCCGAGCCACCCGCCGATCGAGATGGCGGCCTCCGGCGTCCGGGTGGTCACCAACCGTTTCGGCGGCAAGGACCTCTCCCGGCTCTCTCCCGCGATCATCTCCGCCGAGCCCACGCCCGAGGCCCTCGCCGCTGCGCTCTGCCGCGCCTGGGTGGCCCCTCCGGTGACCAGGGCGATGCGCGAGATCGACCTCTCGCCGCTCGGACTTGCCATGCCCACCCTGATCGACCGGCTCTCCGCCGATCTCCACCCGCTCCTCAACAGAAGGGCCTCCGCCGCATGACCCGCTCCATCCTCCTCCACATCGGCATGCACAAATGCGGCTCGACCTACCTGCAGCAGGTTCTCCTGCGCAATCGCGCCGCGCTGGCGGCAGCCGGCATCGCCTACCCGCATGACGGCTCCGGCCACCCCGGCAATGCCGCCGGCATCGAGTCGGCCAGCGCCCGGCGGCTGGCCGCGCTCTTCGGCCCGCACGAGCGCCTCGCGCTGTCCTTCGAAGATCTCATCACCTCCGGCCCGCGCGCGCGCCCCTTTGCCCGCGCCGCCGCCGAGATTGGCGCCGAGGTCCACCTCATCGCCTTCATCCGCCCGTTCAGCGAGATCATCTTCGGCGACTATTCGCAGATGATGAAACAGCACCACCGCGCCTATATCGAGGCCGGCGCGGCCTATGGCGGCAAGGGGTTCGAGCAGTTCGTCGTGGCCCGCGCCCGGCAGATGACACCCCGCGGATGGCTGCGCGGCTGGCGCAACGTGCTGCCGCAGGCCCGCTTCACCCTCGCCAGCCACCGCGCGATCCGGGCCACGGTCGAGCCTCTGCTGGCCCCCGCCGCGCTCGACTGGGAGGTGCCCCGCCACCTCACCAACCCCTCGCTCCGCACCGAGGATTGCGACCGGATCGCCGCGATGATCGAGAGCGGCGCGGCCGGGGCGGGCCAGATCGTCGAGGCGGTCAAGACCGCCCTGCACCGCCCGAGCCAGCCCGACGCAGGCCGCACGCCCGAGCGCGTGGCCTGGATCGAGGCGGTGTTCGAGCACCACAATGCCGCGCTGCAGGAGGAGTTCGGCTACGACAACCGCCTGCCCGCACCGCGTGTGACCCCGTCGCACGGCACTGCCGAGCGCGTCGCCTGAGCGCGGCCCGCACCGCAGAGGCGCTCAGAACCGCCCGAGCAGGACCGAGAGCCACATCACCGAGCTGGCCAGCTGGGTCTGCCGGTGGATGCCGATCTCGCGCAGCATCCGCAACCGCGCCGCGAGCGGTTGCCGCCGCGCGAGGGCGAGCCGCCGCAGGCGGTGGCGGTTCTCCGGGGTAAAATGCCGCGCGCTGGCCTGAAGCGCCGCAAGGTTCACCTCCATCCAGCGCCGGTAAGTTCCGTCGAGCACGAGGCGCAATCGCCGCGCCCGTGCGCGCAGCCCGGTGTTGGCGCCGATCAGGTTGCCGCCGTGCTGCCGATAGAGCAGCCCGGGGGCATCGTCGTGCAGCACGAGGCCCCCCGCGCCGGTGATGAGCTGGTAGAGCCACCAGTCATGCACCACCACCTCGCCGGTCTCCTGCACCGCCGCATGCACCAGCCGGGTCGCGGCGGGGGTCAGGACGATGGTGTTGCCTCCGGCGATGTTCTGCACCAGCGCATTGGAAAAACTCGCCTGCCGGGGCCGCGCGGCGGAGAGGCGCGGGCTGCCGAGCGCATCGTCGGTCACCAGGCTCCGGCTGTGATACATCGCCACCCGGTTCCACGGCACGGTCTCCAGCCGCTCCAGCGCAGCGGCGAGCTTGTGCGGCAGCCACACGTCATCCTGGTCGCAGAAGGCCCAGAAGGTGCCCGCAGGCCCTTGCCGCATAAGGTGCAGAAAGTTGGCGGCCGAGCCCCTGTTGGGCCCGTCGACACGGAGGATCCTGTCCCGGATCGGATGCCGGTCGAGGATCTCCGAGGCGCCGTCCTCAGGGCCGTCCATGCTCACCACGAGGTGCCAGTTGCGGTGCGTCTGGGCGGCCAGGCTGTCGAGTTGCGCCTCGAGGTGGCGCGCGCCCCGGTGCACCGCCATCAGGATGGTCACCGCCTGGGCCCCGCGTGGCGCTCCAGGGCGGGCGGCCCGGTTGCGGCGGGTTCGGCTCATGTCGAGCATCAGGCGCGCTCCCGCAGGGTCAGGCCTAGCCCTCGCTCCTCATGCGCCCTCATCCGGGCCACCGCCCGGAACGCGCGGAGCATGCGGCCGATGGGGGCGTGCGGCCCGGCCACGCACCGCATCGCTCGCGGCACGCCCGTCCCACCCGGTGACACCGGCTCAACGCGCCGACAGCCGCCAGCCGTGGTCCGCGCTGTGCGGTGGCCGGGCCTTCGTCGCGGGTTCGGGCAGCATGGCGAGCAGGTAGGCGCCGTAGTCGTTCTTGGCGAAGAGCTTCGCGCGGTTGGCCAGCTGCTCCCAGTCGATCCAGCCCCGGCTGAAGGCGATCTCTTCCAGCGAGCCGGTCTGAAGCCCCTGGCGCTCTTCCAGCGTCCGCACGAAGTTGCCGGCGTCAAGCAGGCTGCCGTGGGTGCCGGTATCGAGCCAGGCATAGCCGCGGCCCATCGTCTTCACCTCCAGCAGGTCGTCTTCGAGGTAGCTCTCGAGCAGCGAGGTGATCTCGAGTTCGCCACGCTCCGAAGGACGCACCTCGCGGGCGCGCGCCGGGGCCGATCCGTCAAGAAAATAGAGCCCCGTCACCGCGTAGCTGGAGGGCGGCACGCGCGGCTTCTCCACCAGAGCGCGCGCCTTGCCCGCGGCGTCGAAATCCACCACGCCGTAGCGCTCCGGGTCCGCCACCCGGTAGCCGAACACCGTGCCGCCCGCGCGCCGTGCATCGGCCTCCGCCAGCAGCTCGGGCAGCCCGTGGCCGAAAAAGATGTTGTCGCCCAGAACCAGCGCCGAGGGCGCCCCCGCCAGAAAGGCCTCGGCGAGGATGAAGGCCTGGGCCAGCCCGTCCGGCGACGGCTGCGCGATGTAGGTGAACGAGAGCCCCCACTGGCTGCCGTCGCCGAGAAGCCGGCGGAACTGCTCGGCATCCTGCGGCGTGGTGATCACCGCGATCTCCCGGATGCCCGCCAGCATCAGCACCGAGATCGGATAGTAGATCATCGGCTTGTCGTAGATCGGCAGGAGCTGCTTGGAGATGCCCAGGGTGATCGGGTAGAGCCGCGAGCCGGTGCCCCCGGCCAGGATGATGCCCTTGCGTGTGGTCATGCGTGCCTCCTCATGCCGTCAGTCCGAGCCGCTGGCCGAGGCCCGCGCGGTCGCGCAGGGCCTGCCACCAGGCGGGGTTGTCGAGATACCAGGCCACTGTCCGGCGCAGGCCCTCTTCGAGCGTCACGCTCGGCCGCCAGCCCAGCTCGCCTGCGATCCGGCCCGGGTCGATGGCATAGCGCCGGTCGTGGCCGGGCCGGTCGGCGACAAGGCGGATCAGCTCCGCGCGGGGCCGCGCGGCCGGGCGGGCCTCGTCGACGAGCGCGCAGATCATGCGGACCAGGTCGATGTTGCGCCGTTCGTTCTCGCCGCCGATGTTGTAGCTCCGGCGCACCTTGCCGCGCCGGATCACCGTCAGCAGCGCCTCGGCGTGGTCCTCAACATAGAGCCAGTCGCGCAGGTTCTCGCCCGTGCCGTAGACCGGGATCTGCCGACCTTCCAGCGCGCTCAGGATCACCACCGGCACCAGCTTCTCGGGAAAGTGGAAGGGTCCGTAGTTGTTGGAGCAATTGGTCATCACCACCGGCAGCCCGTAGGTCTCGTGCCAGGCCCGCACGAGGTGGTCGGAGCCGGCCTTGGAGGCCGAATAGGGGCTGCGCGGGTCGTAGGGCGTGTCTTCGGTGAACAGCCCCTCGGCGCCCAGCGAGCCGAACACCTCGTCGGTGCTGACGTGATGAAACCGGAAGTCCTCCGGCCGGCCGCGCCCCTGCCAGTAGGCCCGCACGGCCTCGAGCAGGTGAAAGGTGCCCAGCACATTGGTCTCGACAAAGGCCGCAGGCCCGTCGATCGAGCGGTCCACGTGGCTCTCGGCGGCAAGATGCATGACCGCGTCGGGCCGGTATTGACCCAGTGCCCGGTCGAGCGCGGCGCGGTCGCGGATATCGGCCCGGACGAAGGCGTAGCGCGGATTCGAGGCCACGCTGGCGAGGTTGTCGAGGCAGGCGGCATAGGTCAGCGCATCGAGGTTCACCACCTCGTGGCCCTCTGCGATTGCCCGCCGTACCACTGCCGAGCCGATGAATCCGGCGCCACCCGTTACCAGCAGCTTCATGCCGCGTCCCTCCAGCCAAAGGGGCTTTCGAACCTGGCGAGCGGCGGTGCGGCGGCATCCTTCTCAGAGAGCACCGGCTCCGCGCCCCCGAGGCCCCAGTCGATCCCGATGTCGGGGTCGTTCCAGAGCAGGGCGCCCTCGGTTTCGGGCGCATAGGGGGACGAGCATTTGTAGACGATCTCCGTGTCGGGCGCGCGGGAGACGAAGCCGTGGGCAAAGCCCGCCGGGATCAGCAGTTGCACCCCGTTCGCCTCGGTCAGTTCGGCGCCATACCACCGACCCCAGGTCGGGCTGCCACGCCGGATGTCGACCGCCACGTCGAAGAGCGCACCACGCCCGCAGCGCACCAGCTTGGCCTGGGCCCAGGGCGGAGCCTGGAAGTGCAGGCCCCGCAGCGTGGCCGTGCGGCGCGACAGCGAGTGGTTGTCCTGCACGAAAACCGTCTCGACCCCGGCCTCCGCGAGCTTTCGGGCAGAGTAGGTCTCGGCGAAATAGCCGCGATGGTCGCCAAAGCGCTGCGGGGTGATCCGCAGCACGCCGGGGAGGGGAGTTGTCTCGATCTGCACCGTCTGCCTGTCCTTTCTCAGCCTGCCATCCGTTGCGGCGGGGCATCGGCCCGCTCGCCCATCTGCTTCAGCACCGCGGCAAGGCCGGCCCGCCAATCGGGCCGGGCAATGCCGAACACCGCCTCCGTGGCGGTGCAGTCCAGCCGCGAGTTCAGCGGGCGCAGGGCCGGGGTGGGGTAGGCCGCGCTCGGGATCGGCGTCACCGCGCAGGCAAGCCCGGCCTGGGCCAGGATCTCTTGCGCGAAGCCGGCCCAGCTCACGTCGGGCGTGCCGGAGAGGTGGTAGGTGCCGGTCTTGTCCGGCGCCGCCTTCAGCGCCCCGGCGATCGTGACGCAGGCGGCGGCAATCTCTGCCGCGGCGGTCGGGCCGCCGATCTGGTCATCGACCACGCCGAGGGAGTCGCGGTCCGCGGCCAGGCGCAGCATCGTCCGCACGAAGTTCGCGCCATGGGCCGAGAACACCCAGGAGGTGCGCAGGATCGCATGCACACCGCCTGCCGCCCGCACCGCCTGCTCGCCCGCCAGCTTGCTGCGGCCATAGCTGCCCAGCGGAGCCACCGGAGAGCCCACCCCGCGCGGTGTGTCGCCGCTTCCGTCGAAGACGTAGTCGCTGGAAACATGTACCAGCGGCAGGCCCCGCCTTGCGCAGGCCCGGGCAATCTCGCCGGGGGCCGCGCCGTTCACCGCGAGGGCCAGGGCGGGCTCCTCCTCGGCGCGGTCGACCGCCGTGTAGGCCGCGGCGTTGATCACCGCATCGGCCTCGCTCAGCGCCACGACTGCCGCGGCCTCGCCCGGTCGTGCCAGATCAGCCCGGCTGCGCGGCACGGTCTCCACTTGGATCCGCTCGCTCTCGAGCGCCAGGAGTTCGCGTGCCACCTGCCCGGTCTGCCCGAAGACCAGCAGCCTCATGCCGTCAGCCGCCATGGCTCGCCTCCCGCCAGCTCCTGCCGATACCAGTCCAGCGTGCATCTCAGCCCCTCGCGCAGACCGATCCGGGGGCTGAATCCCAGCTCCCGCCGGGCACGGGCGGTATCGGCGCAATGGTCCCTCAGCTCTCCGGCAAGACCGGGGCCATGCACCACCTCGACCCTGCGGCCCGGCGCCAGGTGCCGGAGCATCTGCACCAGCTCGTTGAGCGAGGTCGCCACGCCTGTGCCGAGCTGGTAGTGCCCCACCGCCCGGGTCTCGAGCGCCCCGGCGATTGCCTGGCAGATATCCTCGACATGGATGAAATCCCGCGTTTGCCGGCCGTCGCCGTTGAGCCGCAGAGGCTTGCCCTCCAGCACCCGCCGGCAGAACCGCGGTATCACCCCGTCGCTCCGATGCGAGAACGGGCCATAGACATTAGCCAGCCGCAGCGTCAGTACCGGCAGGCCCCAGGCATGGGCATAGGCCGCCAGAAGCGCCTCGGCCGCGAGCTTGGAGGCGGCATAGGGCGAGGTCGGGCCGCCGCCGTCCGGGCCATCCGCCGCAACTCCTCCGGTGGAGGCGAAGATCACATGCGTCTGCGGCGCATGCCGGCGCAGGTGATCGAGCAGCCGCAGGCTGCGCATCGCGTTGTTCTCGAAGGTGGCCAAAGGATCCGCCAGGCTCTCCTGCACCGAAACATCGGCGGCCAGGTGCACCACCGCATCGGCGTCCGCCGCCAGCTCCAGCGCCGCCGCATCGGTGAAACAGCCGGAATGGAAGGCGGCAAAGAGCCCGCGCTCGGCCTCCGGGGCGCCCCTGTGTCGGTCGACCCCCGTCAGCGCAGCGCCCCGCCCGGCAGCCCGCAGGTGATGCGCAAGGTTCAGCCCGATGAAGCCCCGCGCCCCGGTCATCACCACTCTCATGTCCTGCAATCCGGCATAGGTTCTCCATCGCCGCACCCTGGCGGCTCGTCTGAACCGGGATATACCGGGCGACTCTCTACAGAGGATTAACCACGCCCATGTTTCTGGCCGCTCAGACCCGCGCGGCCTTGGCGCGCAACCGGCGCAGCCGGGCACCGGGCAGAGGCATCAGCTTGCCCAGCGTGAGATAGAGAATGTAGAGGTCCAGCCCCAGGCTCTGGCGGCGTGTATAGAGCCTGTCCAGCGCCGCCTTCCGGGGGATGCAGCGGCGCACGTAGACGGCATGGGTCTCTTCCGCCGTCCGGCACGGCTTGAGGAGCATCTCCTCGTGGCTGTGGTAGAGAATTGTCGCCAGCCCGGTGATCCCGGGGCGGCTCCGAAGCACCTCGGCATAGAGCGCCGGAAACTGCTCCACGTATTGCCGGGCCGGCGGGCGCGGGCCGACAAAGCTCATGTCGCCGCGCAGCACGTTGACGAGCTGCGGCAGCTCGTCGAGCCGCATCCGGCGCAGCCTGCGCCCCAGCGCGGTGATCCGCCCGGCCTTGTCGCCGCCCGACACGCCGCGCTCCGGGCCCGCCAGCCGCATGGTGCGGAACTTGTACAGGTCGAAACCCGCGCCCGGTGCCTTCATCCGCTGCGAGACATAGATCGCGGGCCGCCCGTCGCGCAGGGCGACGAGGCCCCAGAGCACCGCCATGATCGGCAAGCCCGGCACCAGCAGCGCCAGCGCCAGGGCAATGTCGAACGCGCGCTTGGCCGTCACCGCCCGCCCCCGGCCGCACGGCCGGTCATCCCGCCGCGGCGACCCCGGCCTCGCTCTGGAGACCGGTTGCATCGGGGCGACCGACGCAGATGTAGGCCTCGAACCCGGCGGCGCGGGCATCCTCGGCGGAGTAGATGTTGCGCAGGTCGGCCATCTGGGCGGTGCGCATCTCGCCGGCCACGCGGGAGAGATCGAGCGCGCGGAACTCGTTCCACTCTGTCAGCAGCACCAGCACGTCGGCCCCCTTCGCTGCGGCATAGGGGTCGTCCTCCCAGGCCACGCCCGGCAGCAGCGCCTCGCCCTCGCGGCGTCCCTGCGGATCGACCAGGCGCACCTCGGCCCCACCGCCCACCAGCGCCGGAACGATGGTGAGAGACGGCGCCTCGCGCATGTCGTCGGTGTTGGGCTTGAAGGTCACGCCCAGCACCGCCACCACCTTGCCGTTGAACGAGCCGCCGCAAAGGTCCTTCAGCTTCTCGATCATCCGCCGCTTCATCTCCTCGTTCACGGCAATGACCGTCTCGGTGATCTGCAGCGGCACGGCAAAGTCCTGCCCGATCCGGGCCAGCGCCTTGGTATCCTTCGGAAAGCACGAGCCGCCATAGCCCGGCCCGGCGTGAAGAAACTTGTTGCCGATCCGGCCATCCAGCCCCATCCCCTTGGACACCGCCTTGATATCGGCCCCCACCCGCTCGCAGAGCATGGCGATCTCGTTGATGAAGGTGATCTTGGTGGCCAGAAAGGCATTGGCCGCGTATTTGATCGTCTCCGCGCTCTCCAGGTCGGTGTAGACGATGGGGAAGTCGCGCAGAAAGAGCGGGCGATAGATGTCGCCCATCACCTCGCGGGCGCGGTCGGTCTCCACGCCCACCACCACACGGTCGGGCCGCATGAAATCGTCGATCGCCGCGCCCTCGCGCAGGAACTCGGGGTTGGAGGCCACGTCGAAGCTGCCCTCCGCGCAGGTCCGGGCGATGATCTCGTAAACCTTGCGGTTGGTGCCCACCGGCACGGTGGACTTGGTCACCACCACGGTGAACCCGTCGAGCGCCTCGGCGATCTCCTCGGCGGCGGCAAAGACATAGCTCAGGTCGGCATGGCCGTCGCCGCGCCGGGTCGGCGTGCCCACGGCGATGAACACCGCATCGGCACCCGCCACGGCCGGGGCCAGCTTCTCGGTAAAGCTCAGCCGGCCGGCGGCCACGTTGCGTGCCATCAGCACGTCGAGGCCCGGCTCGTAGATCGGCACCTCGCCCCGCTTCAGCTGGGCCACCTTTTCGGGGTTCTTGTCGACGCAGACAACCTCATGCCCGAAATCCGAGAAACACACCCCCGAGACCAGGCCCACGTAGCCCGTGCCGATCATCGCAATCTTCATCGCCGCTCTTCCTTCTGCTCCGCCGCTTCGGGCGCCCCCTGAATGGCGGGAGCGGCGGGCAAAAGTCAACTTGTGCAACGGTGTTTCCGCATTGGCGCCTTATTCTGGCCAGATCAGGGCGGTTGTGTCGGATCCTGAGCAGAAGGTGGGGGCCTGATGCTTGAGGTAACCGATGCAGAAGGCACTCCGCCTGGCCCTTGGCGCCATGATCGCAGTGGCGAGCCTGTCCACCCACGCCGGCGCCTGCACCCGGGACACGGTGCCCGGTGCCGAGGCCACGATCGACCCGGCCCGGCTGAACCAGCCCCTGCTCGATGCCGCCATCGCCGCCGAGGTGAACTACCAGCGCTGCCGCCACGGGCTCACCGCCCTCTCCGGCGCGCCCGCCCTGCGCGACACCGCCCTCGGACACGCCGAGTGGATGGCCTCGACCGGCACGCTCAGCCACACCTCCTCGCGCCCCGGGCGCGCAACCGTGAAGGCGCGCATCCTCGCCTCCGGCCTGCGCGTGCGCCGCGGCTCCGAGAACATCGCCCGCGTGGCGCTCTACAAGGTCGAGGGGCGCACCGGCTACCGCATCGCCGATGCCGCCGCCTGCGCCTTCACCACCCCCGCCGGCCAGCCCATCGGGCGGCACAGCTACGGCTCCGTTGCCGGCTACACCGTGGGCCTCTGGATGGCCTCGCCCGACCACCGGGTGAACATCCTCGCCGGCAAGTACCGGATGGCCGCCACCGCTATGGCCGTCGATCCCACCGGTCGGGCCTGCGGCTCGCTCTTCATCGCCCAGAACTTCGCGGGCTGACCCGTCAGGCGTAATGCCTGTCGTACCAGGCCACGAAGGCCCGCACGCCCGCGTCGAGGCTGGTCTGCGGCATCTCGCCCACCAGCGCGGTGAGCAGCCCGGTGTCGGCCCATGTGGCCGGCACGTCGCCCGGCTGCATCTCCATCATGTTCTTCTGCGCGGGCTCGCCCAGCGCCGCCTCGATCGCCGCGATGAAGTCGCCCAGCTCCACCGGCGCCGCGTTGCCGATGTTCACCACCCGCCAGGGCGCTACCGGAGAGAGGCTGTCGGCCCCGCCCACCGGCGCGCCGCGCTCGGGCGGCACGTCCACCAGCCGCCGGATGCCCTCCACCAGGTCGTCGATATAGGTGAAGTCTCGGCGCATCTTGCCGTGGTTGTACACGTCGATCGGCTCCCCCGCCCGGATCGCCTTCACGAACTTGAAGAGCGCCATGTCCGGCCGCCCCCAGGGGCCGTAGACCGTGAAGAACCGGAACATCGTCGCCGGCAGCCCGTAGAGATGGGCATAGCTGTGCGCCATCGCCTCGTTGGCGGCCTTGGTCGCGGCGTAAAAACTCATCTGATGCGCCACCCGGTCGGTCTCGGCATAGGGCATCTTCTCGTTCGCGCCATACACGCTCGAGGTCGAGGCCATCAGCAGATGCGTGGGCGGATGGGCGCGGGCCGCCTCCAGCAGGCGGAAGGTGCCGATCAGGTTGGCCTCCACGTAGCTCTCCGGCGCCTCGATGGAGTAGCGCACCCCCGCCTGGGCGGCGAGGTGGATCACCACCTCGGGCGCGTGCTCCGCCATGAGTGCCTCCAGCCGCCCCGGCTCCTCCAGCCGCGCCTCCACGGCGCTGAACCCTTCGGATTGCATCAACCGCTGGTGCCGCCGCTGCTTCAGCGTCACGTCGTAGTAATCGGTCATGGCGTCCAGCCCGATGACCCTGAAGCCATCGTCCAGCAACCGCCGCGCCACATGCGACCCGATGAACCCGGCGGAGCCGGTGACCAAGGCGGTGCGCGTCATGAACTGTCTCCCTTGTTCCAGCAATCGCCCGGCACCCGCCACACCTGCTGCGGCCTGCGGCGAAAGGCGCCCTCCGCCGGTGCGATCGGCGCCAGGGCCTCGGCCCCGTCGCAGCCGGGGGCGGCCATGCGGCGGGTGACATAAAGCACCGGCTCCGCACCGCCCGCAAAGGCGTGGGACTGCACGTAATGGTTGGGCGGCCGCCCGGCCTCGGGGCGGGCATGGGCCTCGATTCCGATCAGCTTGCCGGCCACGCCCTCGCCGCGAATGCGGTAGAAGAGATCGGCCAGCACGTCGCGGTCGTCGGCCACCACCGTCGTCACCCCGGCCTCCTGCGCCCGCGCCGCGATGGCCGCGCTCATCTCCACCCGGCCCAGGTAGCGCTCCATCAGCAGCGGCCCCTCGCCGATGCGCAGCACCGGCGCAAACACCGTCGCTCCCACCAGCACCATGGCAAAGCCGGTGCCCAGCGCCAGGCTCGCCGCCATCGCCAACCGCCCCCAGCGGCGCACCACGATGACCGCCACGATGGTGCCCGCCAGATAGGTCGCCGCCGCCCAGTTGGCATAGGCCTCCGCCAGCAGGGCCTGCCCGCAGACCAGCGCGAGGATCGGCAGGGAGAACCACAGCAGCATCGGCCTGCGCCGGGTTGCCGCGCCCCAGAGCAGCCCCGCCAGGAGCACTGGCCCGAAGACCACGACCTGGCTGCCCGCGAAGGCGCCCAGGGAGGCCCAGTTGAGCCCTGCCCGCCCGCCGGGGTCACGCACCCAATCTGCGTTGTCCATCGTGTGCTCGAGGGTCGAGAGCCCGTTCTGGATGTTCCAGATCACGTTGGGCGAGATCACCACCAACAGCGCCAGCAGCGCCAGCCCCGCATCGCTCCACCGCACCCGTGCGCGCGGCACGAAGAGCGCCGCCAGCGCCGCGCAGAGCAGGTAGTAGGCCCCTGCGTATTTGCTCATCACCGCCAGCCCCACCAGCGCCCCCGCCAGCAGCGCCGCGCCCCGGCTCCGCTCCCGGATCACCCGCACCCAGGCCCAGAGCGCCCCGGCAAGGAACGGAAACATCACCGTGTCGGTGCTGATGAGAAAGCTGCCCACGGCGACGAGCGGCAGGGTGATGTAGCTGGCCGCCACCAGCACGGCAATCCTGCGTCCCGCCAGCTCCGCCGCGAGCCCCGCGAGCAGCAGCGCCGTGATCCCGTGCAGCACCGCGGCAGGCGCCCGGAGCCAGAAGGCACTGTCACTGCCGGCGATGTCGGTGACCGCCCGCAGCAGCCAGCCGATCATCGGAGGCTTGGAGTAGTAGCCGAAGGCCAGCTCCTGCCCCCAGAGCCAGTATTGCGCCTCGTCGACGAAGACCTCGGCGCGCGCGAAGGGCAGCAGCGCGAGGCGAAACACCACCAGAGCCGCCACCACCGCAAAGGATGGGCCGAACCAGCCGGCGCCCTCAGGCTTCGCGCTTGCTGACATGGATCAGGTAGAGGTTGCGCAGGTAGATGAAGAGCCCCATCGCCTGCCCCAGCACGAACACCGGATCCTTCCGGTACAGCGCATAGGCCAGCAGGATCAACCCGCCGAAGATCGAGAAATACCAGAAGGCCAGCGGCACCACCGAGCGCCGCGCGCGCTCGCTGGCGATCCACTGCACCAGGAAGCGGGCGGTGAACATCAGCTGCCCGCCCAGCCCGATGATGACCCACCAGAACTCCACCCAGGTGTCGACATGCAGCACGCCAAAGAGCCACTCAGCCATCCGGCGTTACCTCCGGAGTCACCTCGGTCGGGCTCTGGGTCTTGCGCCGCTTGATGAGCCAGGCCACGCCGATCAGGTCGTATATGCCCACCAGCGCGCGGCCGAGGTTGTTGTACTTGCTGCGGCCCGCAGCCCGCTCGGCATGGGTCACATCCACATGCGCCACCTCCCAGCCGTCGCGCCGCATCAGCGCGGGCAGGTAGCGGTGCATGTGGTTGAAGAAGGGCAGGGCCAGGAAGGCATCGCGGCGAAAGCCCTTGAGGCCGCAGCCGGTGTCTCGCGTGCCGTCCTTCAGGATGCGGGCGCGCAGCCCGTTGGCAAACTTGCTCGCCCAGCGTTTCGAGGCCGTGTCCTGCCGGTCCACGCGCTGCCCGGCCACCAGCCCGAGCCGCCCGGTGGTGTCGGCCAGCAACGGGCCGTAGAGCTTGGGCAGCTCCTCCGGCGGGTTCTGGCCGTCGCCATCCAGCGTCACGCAAACCGCCGCCCGCGCCGCCCCCACGCCCGAATGCACCGCGGCGCTCTGCCCCGCGGGCCGGGGATGCTGCAGCACGCGGATTCGCCTGTCGCCCTGCGCCAGCTTCACCAGCTCCGCGCCTGTCGCGTCACTCGAGCCATCGTTCACCGCAACGATCTCGAAGGTCACATCCGCGCAGGCCGCCACGATCCGCCCGATCAGCGGTGCAGCGTTCTCCGCCTCGTTCATCATCGGGATGACCACCGATACCTGCGGGTCCGACATCTCAGCTCCGCTTCAGCGTGTCGCCCAGGGCCAGCACGGGCTCCAGTTCGATCCGCGTGCCGCCACCTTCGCCGGCCAGATCGCCGCTCGCCGTGCGCTCGGCGATGATCCGCGCCGCCGCCTCGCCGATCTCGCGCCGGCAGGCATCCATGGTCGCCAGCTTCTTGGGAAATGCCGCCAGCATCTCCAGCGCGTTGAACCCGGCAAGCCCGATACGCCCGGGCACGTCAATGCCCTCGGTGAGACAGTGCAGCATCCCGCCCGCGCCGATCATGTCATTGGAATAGTAGATGAAATCCAGATCAGGCGTGCGCTCCAGCATGGTCGCCGTCATCTCGCGGCCCTTGGCCAGGCCGCTGCCGCCCGCGTAGAACTCCCGGTCCCGCACCTCGAGTCCGGCCTTGGCCAGCGCCGCGGTGAACCCCTCGAACCGCTTCCGCGCCCGGTGATCGAGCGGCATCTTTGTGCCGGCGAACCCGATGTTGCGATACCCCGCCCCGGCGATCGCCTCGGCCATCATCCGCCCGGCGCGACGATGGGAAATGCCCACCATGGAGTCGATCGGCTCGCCGTCCACATCCATGATCTCCACCACCGGGCAGCCCGCGTTGGAGAGCATCGCCCGCGCCGCCTCGGTATGCTCCAGCCCGGCTACGATCACGCCCGAGGGCCGCCAGGAGAGCATCTCGTAAAGCACCTTCTCGGCGCGCTCGGGCTTGTAATGGGTCACACCCACGACCGGCTGCAAGTCGGTGCTGTCGAGCACCGAGCCGATCCCCATCAACACCTCGGGAAAGACCATGTTGCTGAACGAGGGGATCACCACCGCCACCAAGTTCACCCGGCTGGAGGCCAGCGCCCCCGCGATCTTGTTGGGTACGTAACCCAGCCGCTTGGCGGCGGCCAGCACCCGCTCCCGCGTGGCTTGGCTCACGTCGCCCCGGTTGCGCAGCACGCGGCTCACCGTCATCTCGCTGACGCCAGAGGCCTCCGACACGTCTCTCAGTGTCAGCGGGCGGCGCGGCGGAATGGGCTTCGGGGCGTCCTGGTTCAACGGAACGGGCCTTTCTAGGGGTCTTCCCCCCTGCTTACCGCCTATTCCCCGCCTGTCCAAGCGGTTGCACCCTTGCGTGAGGGGGGCGCTGGCCGCAGGTGCTACAGCTCGATGTCCGGCAGGCTGTCGAGCGCGGCGTTCAGGGCCTCGCCCCAGCCGTTGGAGATGCGCTGGAAATCGGCGTCATTCGCCTCGATCCGGCTCTTGTAGCCCAGCACCAGGCTGCCTTCCTCGTAGAACTGCAGGTCGAGCGGCAGGCCCACCGTGAGGTTGGCCTTGATCGTCGAGTCGAAGCTCACCATCAGCAGCTTCACGGCATCGGCAAAGCTCATGTCGGGGCGATAGGCGCGCACCAGGATCGGGCGGCCATACTTGGTTTCGCCGATCTGGAAGAACGGCGTATCGTCGCCCGCCTCGATGAAATTGCCCTCCGGGTAGATCAGAAACAGCCGGGGCGCGGTGCCGTCGATCTGTCCGCCGAGGATCAGCGTGGCGTTGAACGCGCTGGAGGCCTGCATGCCGGCGCTGTCATGCTCGGCGATCACGTCCTTCAGCACCTTGGCCACCATCCGCGCGACCTGAAACATGCTGGGCGCTTCCAGCAGCGAGGGGCTGCGCTCGCCCGGCGCCTTGGTGCGCTCCTCCAGGATCGACACCACCGCCTGCGTGGTGGCGAGGTTGCCCGCGCTCATCAGGGTGATGACCCGGTCGCCCGGCACCTCCCAGCTGTGCATCTTCTTGAAAATGCTGATGTTGTCGACGCCCGCATTGGTGCGGGTGTCCGACATGAAGACGAGCCCGCGATCGAGCCTCATTCCCACGCAATAGGTCATCTTACTGTTCCTGGCCGCCCATCTGTTGCGCCACCTCGATGGCGACCGACAGAGATTCCTCCTCGCCGCCGGTTCGGGTGCCAGTTACCGGCGCGGCATCGGCATAGTCCAGCCCTGTCGCAACGCGAACGTAGCGGGTATCGGGCGACTGGTCGTTGGAAACATCGAATCCGACCCAGCCCAGCGCGTCCACATGCACCTCGGCCCAGCCATGCATGGCGTCCTGGCTCTCGCGGTCGTCGAGCATCAGGTAGCCCGACACGTAGCGCGCCGGATGGCCCAGCACGCGGGCGACGGAGATGAACACATGGGCCTGGTCCGAGCACACGCCCTTGCCGGCATCCAGCACCTTCTCGGCGCTCCAGTCCGGCTTCGAAGTGCCCTGGGTGTAGGCCACCGCCTTGCCCACGGCGCTCATCAGCGCATGCATCTGGTCCAGCGTATCGCGGCCCTGAAGGCTCCGGGCCAGCTCGCGCACATGCGGGCCGGGCTTGGTCTGCGCGGTCTGCCGGTCGAACAGCCAGAGCGGGGTCAGGCCGCAATGCGGGCCGATCACGCCGTTGTTCTCCTCGACCTCCACCTCGCCCTCGCTGCGCAGCATCAGCTCGGTCTCGCCCGGCGCGATGCTGATCAGCTCCACCGTGTTGCGATGCTGGTCCTCGTATTGCACTTCCTTCTGGCCGCCGGTCACCGAGGTCGTCCAGTTCACCACCCTCTGGTTGCGATAGGACTTCGGCAGCTTGCGCATCTGCTGCAAACCGTAGCGCACCGGCTCCGAAAAGCTGTAGCGGGTTTCGTGGGCAATCGTCAGGCGCATTGTCCGGGCCTATTCATAAAACCTGTAGTCCACCTCGATCTGGCGGCTGATCTCGCCCAGCGCCACGAGGATGTCCTGGATGAATTCGTGCAACCCGCCGTCGAAGATCTCGTCGATGTCGGTCTCCTTCAGCCGCTTGCCGAGCTGCACTGCGAGGTCGTGGCTGATGGCGGTGCTGCCGTAGTCATGGGCGAGATAGCCCAGGTTGTCCTGCAGCTTCTTGGCGCAAAAGTAGAGGCTTCGCGGCATCCGCCCGTCGAGCATCAGGAAGGCGGCAATCTGGCGCGGGGTGGGGCTGTGGCCATAGACCATCCGGATCCCGCTCTCGCCGCTGACCGAGCGCAGGATGGTCTCCCACTGCACGTTGTCGAGGCTGGAGCCCACCGCAGAGGCCGAGGGCAGCAGCACGTAATACTTGACGTCCAGGATGCGCCCGGTGTTGTCGGCGCGCTCCAGGAAGGTGCCGATCCGGGCAAAATCGTAGATGTCGTTGCGCAGGAGCGTGCCGTGCGTGGCGCCGCGCACCAGGGCGGTGCGCTGCCGGATCAGGCCCAGCACATGCGGCAGGTCGCGCTCGTTGACCTTGCGTTTCAGCACCTCCTTCAGGCGCATCCAGCACAGGTTCATCGCCTCCCACACCTCGTGGGTCAGCGCGGTGCGCACCTGGCGGGCGTTGTTGCGAGCCCCCTCGACCGAGCTCATCACCGACGACGGGTTGTCGCGGTCGCGCAGCATCCAGTCGATCACCAGGTCCTTGGCCAGCTCGTCGTGCTTCTCGAAGTAGCCAAGATCGACCGAGGCGGTCTGAAGCACGCTCGCCCACTCGTCGTCATTGTCCTGGTTGCGGGTCAGGGCAATGCGCTGGCCGGTCTCCACGATGCGGGTGATGTTCTCGGCCCGCTCGAGGTAGCGGTACATCCAGAACAGGCCGCCTGCCGTTTTTCCGAGCATGCCCTAGTCCTCCAGCACCCAGGTGTCCTTGGTGCCTCCGCCCTGGCTGGAGTTCACCACCAGGCTGCCCTTCTTCAGGGCCACCCGGGTCAGGCCGCCGGGGGTGATGTCCACCCCGTTCGGACTCACCAGCACGAAAGGCCGCAGGTCCACGTGGCGCGGGGCGAGGCCCGCCTTGGTCATGATCGGCACGGTCGACAGGCTCAGCGTCGGCTGGGCGATGTAGTTGCCCGGCTTGGCCTCCAGCTTCTTGCGGAACTCGGCGATTTCCTTCTTCGAGGCCGTCGGGCCGATCAGCATCCCGTAGCCGCCCGAACCGTGAACCTCCTTCACGACGAGCTCGGCAAGGTTGTCGAGCACGTATTTCAGGCTGTCGGGGTCGTTGCAGCGCCAGGTCGGCACGTTCTGCAATATGGCCTTCTCGCCGGTGTAGAACTCCACGATCTCCGGCATGTAGCTGTAGATCGCCTTGTCGTCGGCAATGCCCGTACCCGGCGCGTTGGCAATGGCGATCCGGCCTGCGCGGTACACGTCCATGATCCCGGGCACGCCCAGCGCGCTCTCGGGGTTGAAGGTGAGCGGGTCGATGAAATCGTCGTCGATCCGCCGGTAGATCACGTCGATCGGCTTGTAGCCCTGGGTGGTGCGCATCGCCACGCGGCCGTCGACCACGCGCAGGTCGGAGCCCTCCACCAGTTCCACGCCCATCTGATCGGCCAGGAAAGCATGCTCGAAATAGGCCGAGTTGTAGCTGCCCGGCGTCAGCACGGCGACCGTGGGCGTGCCCTCGGCACTGTCCGGCGCGCAGGCCGAGAGCGAACGCAGCAGCGAGCGCGGATACTGGCTCACCGGCCGCACACGGGTCTTGGCAAAGAGCTCGGGGAACATCTTCAGCATCGTCTCGCGGTTCTCGAGCATGTAGCTCACCCCCGAGGGCGTGCGGGCGTTGTCTTCCAGCACATAGAATTCGTCGTCCCCGGTGCGCACCAGGTCGATGCCGACGATATGGGTATACACCCCGCCCGGCGGCGTGACGCCGATCATCTCCGGCAGGTAGGCCACGTTGTTCTTGATCATCTCCACCGGCAGCCGCCCGGCGCGGACGATCTCCTGGCGGTGGTAGATGTCATGCAGAAAGGCGTTGATGGCGCGAACCCGCTGCTCGATCCCGCGGGTGAGCTTCTTCCATTCCGAGCCGCTGATGATCCGCGGCACGATATCGAAGGGGATCAGCCGCTCCTCGGCCGCCGCCTGCCCATAGACGTTGAAGGTGATGCCGGTGAGCCGAAAGACCTCTTCCGCCTCGCGCTGCTTTGCTCTGAGCCGTGCCGGGTCTTCACCCTCGAACCACTGCCCGAATTGGGCGTAAGGCGACCGCAGCCGCTCTTCCGTCCCCCACATCTCGTCGAACATTTTTGTCATTACAGCAATTATCCACGACCCCGATGCCAATACAAAGCGAAATGACACAAAACGCTTTATCTCCCCGCGATTGCCCGTTTTTTAGGCGTCACCCAAGCCTCTCAACGCGCCTGAAATCGCCCTGACGGCGGCACCGAGGTCGTCGGGCTCGGCATGTTCGTCGGGCCGGTGGCTGACCCCGCCCCGGCACCGGATGAAGAGCATGGAAATCGGGCAAAGGTCTGCAATTGCACTGGCATCATGGGTCGCGCCCGAGGTCAGCTCCCGGCCCGTTCCGCCGCCATCCTGCACCGCCTTCGCCAGCACCCTGCGCAGCTTCGGGTCGCAGGGAGCGGCCGGCTGGGCATAGGTCCGCCGCGCCTCCACCCCAAGCCCCCGCTCGGCCGCGACCCGTCCGGCAATGGCCTGAATCGCCAGCCCCGCCGCCTCGCGTGCCGAGTCGTCCTCGCTGCGCAGTTCCACCGGCATCCGCACCTCGCCCGGCACCGCGTTCACCGCGCCGGGCCGCACGTCGACCTGCCCCACCGTGGCGCGCAGCCCCGGCGTGGCCCGCGCCAGCCGGTCGACCTCGGCAATCACCCGCGCCGCCGCCACCAGCGCATCCTTCCGCGCCTCCATCGGCACCGTGCCGGCATGGCCTGTCTCCCCGGTGAACCGCAGCGCGTGGCGCTCGATTCCGCAGATGCCCGTCACCACGCCCAGCGCCTCGCCCCCGGCTTCCAGAACCGGCCCCTGCTCGATATGCGCCTCGAGGTAGCCCAGCGCCTGCGTCCGGTCCCGCGCGAGCGCCGGGATCGCCTCGGGATCGCAGCCAAAGCCCTCCAGCGCGGCACGCAGGCTCACGCCCTCGCGGTCCGCCATCTCGAGCACCGCCATGTCGACCGTGCCCGCCACCGCCCGGCTGCCCAGCAGGGCGGTCGGAAACCGCACCCCCTCCTCGTCGGCAAAGCCCAGCACCTCCACCGCGTAGGGCAGCACCACGCCCTCCTCGGCCAGCTTGCGCAGTGCCAGCACCGGCAGCACCACGCCCGCGATCCCGTCGAAGGCCCCGCCTTGGGGCACCGAGTCCTGATGGCTCCCCATGTAGAAGGTGCCGGCGCCCCCGCCCTCGGTCCGGCCCACCAGCGTGGCCGCCGCGTCCAGGCCAACGGCAAGCCCGGCCTCCTCCATCATCTGCGTGAGATAACGCACCGCCGCGCGGTGCTCCGGCCCGTAGGGCAGCCGGGTAACGCCCGGCCCCGGCGCGGAGAACCCGGCCAGCGCCGCCAGGTGCCGCGCCGCTTCCGCGCCCCAATCCGTCACTCTTCCAGCCCGCGATAGGGTTCGGCGAGGCTCGGCACCCTGGCGGCCCAGTCGGCATAGTCTCCGCCGGTCGCGCGTTTCACCAGCGCGGCCAGCGCGTCCAGCGGTGCCTCTGCGTAGTCTACCCGCAGGGTCAGCGGCGCCGCGTCGGGCCGCAGCACCAGCAGCGCGGCCGACATCAGCCCCCGCGTGTCGCTCCCCTCCGCCTCGGCCGCCCTGAGCGCCGCAACCAGCCGCTCCGGCAGGCTGCCCCGCGCTTGCGCGAAGCCCTGCGCCAGCGCCTCCGGCACCGAGGTGCTGCCCAGCATGTTGCCGGTGGCCACGCCGCCCGCAAACACGTGCCCCGCCGTCAGCGGCGTGTTCCTGTCGCCGGTAAAGAAGGCCCCGCCGCCGCCCATGTCGAGCGCCGCGAGTTGCCGCCACGCGCGCCCCGGATCGGCGGCCGTAACGGCATCAACCGCCGCCCTGGCCCCGGCCCCGCCACCCATCTCGTCAAGCACTGCTTCGCCCCACATGGTCGAGGGCGCCGCGCCCTGGCTGGCACTCATCCCGGCCCCCCACCGCCCGCGCAGGACCCAGCCGCCGACGCACAGGCTTCCGGTCGCCGCCGCACCGGCAATGGCGTTTGTCTGGGCATCCTGCACAAGAATCGAGAAGGTCATTCGGCTCAAAAGCTCCTTGGACAGAAATTTATCATGAAAAATTGACCGGTCAAATTTATCATGATTAATTTCTTCCATGAACACCCGGCCCCCGCAAGGGAATCGCCGCGATAAAAACCACAGGGAGATGCTCCAATGACCCTCTTCAACTGGACACGCCGCGCCGTGATCGCTGCCGGCGCCGCACTCGCGCTGGCGCCGATGGCGGCGCAGGCGCAAACCCCCGAAGGCGTGCTGATCGTCGGCCAGGTGGCCGAACCCAAGTCGCTCGACCCCGCCGCCGTGACCGCAGTGAACGACTTCCGCATCCTGGTGAACCTCTACGAGGGCCTCACCCGCTACAAGCCCGGCACGCTCGAAGTGGCGCCCGGCCTGGCCGAAAGCTGGGAGGTTTCCGAGGACGGCACCGAATATACCTTCAAGCTGCGCTCCGGCGTCACCTTCCACGATGGCACGCCGTTCAACGCCGAGGCGGTCAAGTTCAACTTCGACCGGATGCTGAAGGAAGATCACCCCTTCCACAACACCGGCCCCTTCCCGCTGGCCTTCTTCTTCTCCTCCGTCGAGGAAACCACCGCCGTCGATGATCTCACGGTCACGTTCAAGCTCTCCGCGCCCTACGCGCCCTTCCTGTCGAACCTCGCCTATCCCACCGGCCTCATGGTCTCGCCCGCCGCCGTCGAGGCTGGCGGCGCCGACTTCGGCCGCGCGCCCGTCGGCACCGGCCCCTTCAAGTTCGTCGAGTGGCGCGCCAACGAGGCCGTGGTGATCGACCGCTACGAGGGCTACTGGGGCGAGCCCGCAGGCGCGCAGGCCGTGGTCTTCCGACCGATCGAAGATGCCAACACCCGCGTCGCCGAGATGATCGCGGGCGGCATCGACATGATGGTCGAGGTGCCCCCCACCGCGCTCTCGCAGTTCCAGGGCGAGGGCTTCAACGTGGTCGAGCAGGCCGGTCCGCACCTGTGGTTCCTGATCCTGAACGCCAAGGAAGGCCCGATGGCCGACAAGAAGGTCCGCCAGGCCGTGAACTACGCGATCAACAAGGAAGCCATCGTCAACGACGTGCTCGAAGGCACCGCAGATGTCGCCGCCGGGCCCACGCCGCCGGCCTTCGCCTGGGCCTACAACGATGCGCTCTCGCCCTACCCCTACGACCCTGAAAAGGCCAAGGCGCTGCTGGCCGAGGCCGGGGCCGAGGGCGCCTCGCTCACCTTCTACGTCACCGAGGGCGGCTCGGGCATGCTCGACCCGGTGGCCATGGGCACCGCCATCCAGGCCGACCTCGCCGCCGTGGGCCTCGACGTGAAGATCGAGACCTACGAGTGGAACACCTTCCTCGGCAACGTGAACCCGGGGCTCGAGGGCAAGGCCGACATGGCCGAGATGGCCTGGATGACCAACGACCCCGACACCCTGCCCTACCTCGCCCTGCGCACCGATGCCTGGCCCGACAAGGGCGGCTTCAACTCGGGCTACTACTCCAACCCCGAGGTGGATGCGCTGCTCGAAGAGGCCCGCACCACCGTCGACCAGGGCAAGCGCGCCGAGCTGTACAAGCAGATGCAGGAGATCGTGCAGGACGACGCACCCTGGGCCTTCATCGCCAACTGGAAGCAGAACGCGGTGACCAGCGACCGCGTTGAGAACTTCGCCCTCGAACCCTCCTTCCTGCTCCAGCTCGAAAAGGTGGTGAAGAACTGAGCGCAAGGCGGCGGCTCGCCGACCTCCGGCCGCCTCTTCGCCCCGGCGAAGACGTCTCGAAAGACGGATGAGCCGCCCCCCGCGGCGGGCGCACCCTCCCCGCGCCCGCCGCAGCCCCCCACAGGAGACACCCGATGGGCAGTTACATCCTCAAGCGCCTCGTCGCCGCCATCCCGGTGCTGATCGGCGTCTCCGTCCTCGTCTTCTTCATCATGGCGATGATCCCCGGCGATCCGGCCCTCGCCATCCTCGGCGCCTACGCCACGCCTGAGAACGTCGCCAAGCTCAACGCCGACCTCGGCCTCGATAAACCCTTGGTGCAGCGCTATTTCATCTGGCTCGGCAACATGCTGACCGGGGATTTCGGCCGCAGCTACTCGCAGAACAAGCCGGTGATCGACGAGGTGATGGGCCGCTTCGGCAATACCCTCATCCTCGCCGGCGTCGCCTTCGTGCTCTGCTCCGTGCTGGGCATCCTCGCGGGGGTGGTCTCCGCCGCCCGGCAGTATGGCCTCGCCGACAAGGTCATCACCTTCACCGTCCTGATCGGCATCTCCATCCCCTCCTTCTTCCTGGGCATGATCCTCATCATCCTCTTCGCCCTGAAGCTGCGGATGTTCCCGGTCTCGGGGATGTATCTCATCTACGGCGGCGGCGGCCCGGTGGACCTGCTCAACCACCTCGTCCTGCCCGCCTCCGCCCTGGCCGTGGTCGCCACCGGCGTCATCGCCCGCCTCTCCCGCTCCGCCATGCTCGAGGTGCTCCGGCAGGATTACATCCGCACCGCCCGTGCCAAGGGGGTCGGCGAGCGGCGGGTCATCATGGGCCACGCCCTGAAGGCCGCAATGGTCTCGATCATCCCGGTGCTCGGCATCCAGGCCGGCTTCGTGGTGTCGGGCGCGGTCTATATCGAGATGGTCTTCGACTGGCCCGGCATCGGGCAGATGCTGGTCAACGCCATCTCCCAGCGCGACGTGTTGCTGGTGCAGGGCGGCGTCGTGGTGGTCGCCGCCTGCTACGTGCTCTTCAACATCGTGGTCGACGTGGCCCAGGCCCTGCTCGACCCGAGGATCAAGACATGAGCCGCGCAACGGAAGCCGGGCCAGCGCCGTCCCGCGGGGTGGCGCCCGCAACGGCTGTGCGTGGCACTTTATGGTGCCGTGGTAGCTCGACCTGCGAGGTCAGCCCCAACCTCACCGAAGCGCCGCCCCGGGGGGCGGGACGGCGCTGGCCCGGCGCCTTCGGCTTGATTCCGGGCCAAGCGACCAACTCGACCGTCCCCACAGGAGCCCCCGCATGACCGCCTTCCTCAAGCTCCTCTTCCGCAACCGCCTCGCCGCCATGGGCGCCGTCGTGCTCGCTTTCATCGTCGTCCTCGCCCTCCTCACCCCGATCCTCCCGCTGACCGACCCCAACATCACCAACACCGCCGACCGCTTCGCCAGGCCCCTCACCGAAGGCTACCTGCTCGGCGCCGATCACCTCGGCCGCGACCAGCTCTCCCGCCTCATGTGGGGCACCCGCACCTCGCTCGCCGTCGGCGCCGTCGCCGCCTTCCTCGCCGCCTTCTTCGGCTCCGCCATCGGCATCGTCTCGGGCTACTTCGGTGGCCGGACCGACAACATCCTGATGCGCGGGATAGACATGCTGATGGCCTTTCCCTACATCCTGCTGGCGCTGGCCATCGTCGCAGCACTTGGCACCGGGCTGATCAACGCGCTGATCGCCGTGGCCGCCGTCAACATCCCCTTCTTCGCCCGCAACATCCGCGGCATCACCGTGGGCCTCGCCCACCGCGAGTTCGTCGATGCCGCCCGGCTCTCCGGCAAGGGTCATGTCCGGATCATCCTGTCCGAGATCCTGCCCAACGTGCTGCCGGTCATCGTCATCGCCATGTCCACAACCGTCGGCTGGATGATCCTCGAAACCGCAGGCCTCTCCTTCCTCGGCCTCGGCTCCCAGCCGCCCGACAGTGACCTCGGCTCCATGCTCGGCCAGGCCCGCGCAGCCTTCACCACCAATCCGCACACCTCGATCATCCCCGGCGTGATGATCTTTCTCATCGTCATGTCGGTGAACCTGCTGGGCGACGGCGTGCGAGACGCGCTCGATCCGCGCCTGCGCTCAGGTGCGCTCTCCCGCCCGCTGCCTGTCACCACCGTGTTCAAGAACCGCGCCATCCCCGCCGCCCGGCCCGAGGCCCCCCTGCTCGATATCCAGGAGCTTGAAACCCAGTTCCACGTCGGCAACCGGGTCTATCAGGCGGTCGGCAAGGTCTCACTTTCGGTCAAACCCGGCGAATGTCTCGGTATCATCGGCGAGAGCGGCTCGGGCAAGTCGGTCACGGCGCTCTCCGTCACCGGCCTCGTCGCCTCGCCTCCGGGCGTCATCACTGGCGGCGCCGTGCGGCTGGAGGGCAAGGATCTGCTCTCCGCCGGCTACGAAACCCTCCGCCGCACCCGTGGCAACCGCATCGCCTACATCTTTCAGGATCCGCTCAGCACCCTGCACCCGCTCTACACCGTAGGCGACCAGCTGGCCGAGGCGATCCGTGTGCATGACAGCCGGGTCAGCCGCACCCAGGCCCGCGCCCGCGCGCTGGAGCTGATGACGCAGGTCCGCATCCCCAACCCCGAGTCCCGGCTCTCCAATTACCCGCACGAGATGTCGGGCGGCATGCGCCAGCGCGTCGGCATCGCGATGGCACTGGCCAACGCGCCCGACATCATCATCGCCGACGAGCCGACGACGGCGCTCGACGTCACCGTGCAGGCCCAGATCCTGTCGCTGCTGAGCGACCTGCGCCGCGAGCGCGGGCTGGCGATCGTCTTCATCACCCACGACTTCGGCGTGGTGGCCCAGCTCTGCGACCGGGTGGCGGTTATGTATGCGGGCCGGATCGTCGAGGAAGGGCCGACCCGTGCCGTGCTCGACGCCCCCGCCCACCCCTACACCCGGCGCCTCATCGCCTGCGTGCCCGAGCTGGGCGGCGGGCGGCGTGAGTTGGCCGCCATTCCGGGCCTTCCGCCGATGGTCGATGACCTGCCACCGGGCTGCCACTTCGCGCCCCGCTGCCACAAGGCCGCGCCGGAGTGCAAGGTCGGCTACATCCCGCTGGAGGGCCCCGCCCCCCGCGCCGTCCGCTGCATCCACCCCGAGGAGAAGCTGGCATGAGCCCTCTCGATAGCGCCCCCGCCCCCAAACTCGCCCTCAGGGTCGAGAACCTCTCCAAGACCTTCCCGGTCGGCGGCGGCCTGTTCTCTCGCGCCCGCCCCGGCGTGCGGGCCGTGCGGCCCGTGAGCTTCGAGGTGCCCGAGGGCGAGACGCTGGGCATCGTCGGCGAGAGCGGCTGCGGCAAGTCCACCTTCGCCCGCATGCTGGTGGGCCTGCTGGAGCCCACGACCGGCCATATCGAGATCGCCGGCAAGGCGCTCGACAACGCCGACCCGGCGGCCTTCGGGCGGCTGATCCAGTACATGTTCCAGGACCCGATTTCTTCTCTGAACCCGCGCAAGACGATCCGCCAGATCATGGAAGCGCCGCTCAAGCTGCTGCACGGCATGGACAAGCCCGCGCGCGCGGCCCGGATCGCCGAGATCTTCGCCAGCGTGAACCTGCGCCAAGAGTTTCTCGACCGCTACCCGCACGAGTTCTCCGGCGGCCAGGCCCAGCGCATCGGCATCGCCCGCGCCCTGGCCGCCGCGCCCGAGATCATCATTCTCGACGAGCCGGTCTCGGCGCTCGACGTCTCCGTGCAGGCCCAGGTGCTCAACCTGATGGCGCGGCTCAAGGCGGAGTTCGGCCTCACCTACCTCTTCATCAGCCACGATCTCGCCGTGGTCGAGGCGGTGTCGGATCGGATCATGGTGCTCTACTTCGGTTCGGTGGTGGAGATCGGCCGCGCCGAAGACGTGTTCCGCGCCCCCCGCCACCCCTACACCCGGCTGCTGGCCAGCTCCGCCCCGGTGGTCGGCCGCCCGCTCACCGCGCCCGAGAGTGCCGCCGCCGAGCTGCCCGATCCGCTCGACCCGCCGCCGGGTTGCCCCTTCGCCGGTCGCTGTCCTAGGGTGACAGACCGATGCCGCACCGAGGAACCCCCTCTAGAGGCCATGGGAGACCAACATCTTGCCGCCTGTTTCCACCCCCTCTGATGCCCGCCTGAGCCGCCCGGTCCAGGTGGCCGAGGCCATAAAGTCCTGGGTCGTGGAACACGGGATGAAGGCGGGCGACCGTCTGCCCGCCGAAGCCGAGCTGATCGCACGTTTCGGCATGGCCAAGGGCACGATCCGCGAGGCGATGCGCATCCTCGAGGCGCAAGGTCTGGTCAAGACCCGCACCGGGCCGGGCGGCGGCGTGTTCGTCCACGAGGTCAGCCGTGAGCGGGCGCGCGCGCTCCTGGGCAACTACTTCTACTTCAAGGATCTGACCATCGGAGACATCTACCAGCTCCGCCAGGTGCTGGAGCCCGAGCTGGTCGCCACGCTGGCGGGCAAGCTCTCGCCCGCCGTTCTCTCCGGGTTGCAGGCGGTGATCGACAGCTACTCCGAGCCGTCGAAGAGCATCGAGGAGGAGCGCGAGCAGCACCTCGCCTCGCTGCAGTTTCACGCCATGCTGGCCGAGCAGTCGCCCAACCCTCTGCTGAGCTTCTGTATCGACTTCATGGTTGCCCTGCTCTCCGATCTCACGGTCTACCGCGAGCTCTACGCCCCCCCCAACATCGAGCTCTGGAAGAAGGGTCGCGATTTCCAGCTCCGGCTGCTCGGGGCGCTCCGGCAGGGCCGCGCCGAGGAGGCCCGCGAGATCATGGCCGAGCACATGGCCACCGCCCGCGCGCTCATGGAGGGCCAGGAGGCCGTGATGCTGCAAAGGTTCATGGCCGGTTGACCCGGCGCGCGGCCCTGCGCCGCGCCCATCGCACGGTCCATTGATTAACGCCGTCTATGTCATTCGACATGCATACGGGTTGTGCATGGGTTGTGTATGGGTTGTGTATCACCCGAATTCGAGGTTAACCGCGCTTCGTTACCCCGGCGTGCGCTCCGCCCAACCGGCAAAGACACTCTCCAGCCAGACCACGATGTAGTAGAGCAGGATCCCCAGCGCCGCGAGCGCGATGAGCACGGCAAACATCAACGGATAGTCCGAGTTGGTCTTGCCACTGTCAAACAGGGCTCCAAGACCCCGCCCATGGGGGCTGACGATCTCCATCAGGTTGGTCCCGATGAAGGCCAGGGTCACCGCCACCTTCAGCGCGCCAAAGAACTCCGGCAGGGTTTTCGGCAGCGCGATCTTCCAGAAGATCGTGCTCTGCGAGGCCCCCAAAGCCCTTAGAATGTCACGATATTCCGGCTCCAGGGTGCTCAGGCCGATGCTGATGCTGACGGCGATCGGAAAGAACGAGATCATGAAGGCCATGAGCACCGTGTTGAAGTCATGCGCCCCAACGAACATCAGCGCCACGATGGGCACGACCGTCGCCTTGGGAATCGCGTTGAACCCCACCAGCAGCGGGTAGAGCGCCTCCCGCATGGTGCGCGAAAAGCCCATCACCATGCCGATGGCAACGCCCACGACGATCGCCAGGATCAACCCGACAAGGGTGCGCCAGAGCGTCTGCCACCCCATCACGATGAACAGCTCCCAATACCGGGCGTAGGCGGGCACCAGGTCAGACGGGGAGGCCATCTTGTAGTTCGGCCAACCCATTGCCCAGACAAGAAATTCCCAGAGCAGGAGAAAGACGAGAACGGCTGCAATCGGCACCGCGATCTTGCGCAGGTTCGGGCTCATGCAGCAGTCTCCCCGGCCGACGCACGCCCCTGCGCCACTTCGATCTGGTGCCGCAGGATGGCCAGCATCTCCGAGGCTTCCGGCGTGTAGAGCTGCTCGATGTCATGCCCCCTGTCGGGCACGTCGAGCACGTATTGCGTGCGGGCAGGCCGCCCCGACAGCACCACAACCTGGTTGGCCAGGTAGATGCTCTCCCGCAGGTCGTGGGTGATGAGAACGCCGGTGAAGGGCTCGGCCTCCTTCACCTTCTGCATGGTCTGCCACAAGTCCTCGCGGGTAAAGGCATCCAGCGCCCCGAAGGGCTCGTCCAGGATCAGCACCTCGGGCTTGTGAACAAGCGACCGGCACAGGCTCGCCCGCTGCCGCATCCCGCCCGAAAGCTCGCTCGGCCGCTTGTCCTCGAAGCCCTCCAGCCCGACAAGGTGCAGCAGGTAGCGCGCCCGCTCTTCCTGCTCCTTCCGGCCCATCTTCGTTGGCACGATCTCGAGCGGCAGCATCACGTTCTTCAGGATCGTCCGCCACTCGAGCAGCACCGGGTTCTGAAACGCCATGCCCACCGTCGAGCGCGGTCCCTTCACCCGTTCACCATGCAGCCACACCTCGCCCTCGTCGGGCTTCATCAGGCCGGCCACGAGCCGCGTGAGCGTGGACTTGCCGCAGCCCGACGGCCCGACCACGGCCACGAACCCGCCTTCCGGCACCGCCACGTCGAGCCCGTCCAGCACCGGCAACCGGCCCGAGGGGGTTTGGTAGGCGTGGCGCACGCCCTTGATTTCAATGAGGTTCGTCATGCCGGCTATCCCCGCTGGGGGCGACAGGCGCCGCCCCCGTAGGGTGGGTGAAACCCACCAATCACTTCAGCGCAAAGCCGCCTTCGGGCAGGTATTCCTCGGTGAAGTAGAGCGAAGGATCGGGCGCGTTGACGAACTCGTAGGTGCTCTTGATCTGCTCCACAGAGCTGGCCAGCCGCTCCTCGTCGATGGTGCCAAAGCCGCTTTCCATCGCGTAGTCGGTCATCACGTTGGCGTCGATCGACATCTGGAGGCGGCGCTGCTCCAGTTCCGCATCGGCGGCCGGGTTGCGCTCCATCAGGCTCGCGGTGGCGGCCGCCGGGTCGGCGATCGCATCCTTCCAGCCCGCGGCGATGGCGGCAAGGAAGGCCTTCAGCGTATCCCTGTTTTCGGCGGCCCACTCGGTGTTGACGATGATCGCATTCCCGTAAAGGTCCACACCGTAATCAGCCATTAGGATTGTCGAGATATCGTCTTCCGGAACACCAAGGCGAACGAGGTTGAGATAGGAGCTGAAGTTGAAGCCGGTGATCGAGGCCACGTTGCCCTCGGCCAGCATCGGCTCCCGGGTCGGAAAGCCCACGGGCTCCACCGTGATCGTGCTCATGTCGAGCCCGTTCTCGGCGGCAAAGATCGGGAACTGCGCCCAGGCGCCATCGGGCGGCGGCGCACCGAGCACCTTGCCCTCAAGGTCCTTCGGCTCGCTGACGCCGAGCGACTTGCGGCCGATCACGGCGAAGGGCGGCTTGTCGTAGATCATCATCACGGCGGTCACGGGGGCGCCGGGGTTCTGGTCGAGGAACTTGATGAGCGAGTTGATGTCGGCAAAGCCCACGGGAAAGGCACCGGTGGCCACCTTCGGGATCGCGTCAAGCGAGCCGGACCCTGCGGTGATCTCCACATTGAGGCCCGCGCCTTCGAAGTGGCCGTTGTCGATGGCGGCGAAATAGGGTGCCGAGGGGCCTTCGAACTTCCAGTCGAGGGCGAAGGGCAGTGCCATGGCGTGAGATTCCGCGCGGGCGTCCTGCGCCGCGGTGACCGTGGCAAGGGCCAGTGCGCCGACGCCGAGAATGGTGCGAATGAACACGGGTGAAAACCTCCGTTTCAGGTGTTGAGCGGCCCGACAAAGACACGCCGCGAGGCAGGGGGGAATTGCCACCGGTGCAGGAATACCATGCTGCCAGATTTCGCTCAACGATTCAGCGCCTGGATAAGCGGGTGCCCATTTTTGATGCAGCTTCCGGGCGTAGCGCGGTTCGTTAAGGTTTTAGCAATTCGGGCCTCCCGGGCCCTGAGCCCTCAACGCCGCCTTAACGGAATCTCCTTAGCCTGCGCAGCCACGGCGGCGCTTCGGCTGCCTCCGGTTCCATCCCGCGCAGCGCGCCCCAAACGGAGTCACCATGTTCAAGCACACCCTCCTCGCCGCCGGTTTCGCGGCTCTTTCCCTCCCCGTTTCGGCACAGGACTATCACGCCGCGATGACCGATTATCTCTCGGCCAGCATCGCCACCTGGGCCTCCGACGAGGTGCTCGTGGCCGCCATCAAGGCCGCCAATGCCGAGCGCGCCGCGCTCACCCAGGCCGGTATCGACGCGATGGATCAGGCCTGGCGCAGCGAGGCCGATGCGGGATCCGGGCCCACCATCGACCCGGTCATGCAAAGCGCCGCCGCCGATTTTCTGCGCCATCAGGTCGCCGCCTCCGGCGGGCTCATCTCCGAGGTCTTCATCATGGACAGCCACGGCCTCAACGTCGCCGCCTCCGGCGTCACCTCCGACATGTGGCAGGGCGATGAAGACAAGCACGCCAGGACCTACGCCGCAGGCCCCGGCGCGACCTTCGTGGACGCGATCGAGTTCGATGAAAGCGCCCAGAGCTACCAGGGCCAGGTCTCCATGACCATCTCCGATCCGGCTACCGGCGAGGCGATCGGCGCCATCACGGTAGGCCTCGACGTGGAGTCGCTCTGACCCGCCCGACAAGGCCGGGGCGGCCCACCCGCCGTCCTGGCCGCGCCGCCGCGCCCAGGACGCCCTCCAGAATGCCTGCTATGCAACCCTTCGCAGATGCGGCATAAATCCTGTGTTCAGCACAGACAGGGCGCACCAATCGGCATGGCCATTCTCGCAAGCATCTATCACCTCACGCATTACAAGTACGACCGGCCCGTTACCCTGGCCCCGCAGATCATCCGGCTGCGACCGGCGCCCCACTCCCGCACCCGCGTGCTCTCCCACAGTCTGAAGGTTTCACCCGGCGGACACTTCGTGAACCACCAGCAGGACCCGTATGGCAACTGGCTGTCACGCTTTGTCTTTCCCGAGCCCGTCCGCGAGCTCAAGATCGAGGTCGACCTGACCGCCGACATGACTGTCTACAATCCCTTCGACTTCTTCGTGGAGGAGAGCGCCGAGAAGTGGCCGTTCGACTACCCCGAAGACCTGCGCGAAGACCTCTCGATCTACCGCCGCCCCGAGCCCGAAGGGCCCAAGCTCGCCCAGTTCATCGGCGGGCTGAACTTCGGCATCGACGGCACGGTCGACTTTCTGGTCGCGCTCAACAGTCACATCTCCAGCGTGGTCGATTATACCATCCGCATGGAGCCCGGCGTGCAGACGCCGGAAGAAACGCTCACCGTCAAGTCCGGCTCCTGCCGCGACAGCTCCTGGTTGCTGGTCCAGTGCCTGCGCAACCTCGGCTTTGCCGCCCGCTTCGTTTCCGGCTACCTGATCCAGCTCAAGCCCGACGTGAAGGCGCTCGACGGCCCCTCCGGCACCGAGGTCGATTTCACCGACCTGCACGCCTGGGTCGAGGTCTACATTCCCGGCGCCGGCTGGATCGGGCTCGACCCGACCTCCGGCCTGCTCACCGGCGAGAGCCACATCCCTCTGGCCGCCACGCCGCACTACCGCAACGCCGCCCCCATCACGGGCGGCTTTACTGCTGCCGGCACGCCGGAGGTAGAATTCGCCTTCGACATGAAGGTGGATCGTGTCGCCGAACACCCGCGCATCACCAAGCCCTTCTCCGACGAGGCCTGGACCCGGCTCAACGACCTTGGCAACAAGGTCGATGAGGACCTCAAGGCCGCCGATGCCCGCCTGACCATGGGCGGCGAGCCCACCTTCGTCTCAATCGACGATTTCGAGGGCGCGGAGTGGAACACCGCCGCCGTCGGCCCGATGAAGCGCGACCTCGCCGACAAGCTCATCCGCCGCCTCCGCGACCGCTTCGCCCCCGGCGGCTTCCTGCACTACGGGCAGGGCAAGTGGTATCCGGGCGAGACCCTCCCGCGCTGGACCTTCTCGCTTTACTGGCGGCGCGACGGCAAGCCTGTCTGGGCCGACGAGTCGCTTGTCGCCAAGGAGGGCCAGGATACCGGCGCGACGGCCGAACATTCGCAGCAGTTTCTTGAAGGCATGGCCGAAGCGCTCGGCGTGGGCGCCGATTTCGTGGCCCCCGCCTATGAAGACCCCGGAGAATGGATCCTGAAAGAGGCCAATCTCCCCGAGAACGTGACCCCGGAGAACTCAAAGCTGAAGGACCCGGAAGAGCGCGCCCGCATCGCCAAGGTTTTCGAGCGCGGCCTGACCGAGCCCGCCGGTCACGTGCTGCCGATCCAAGCCTGGCAATCCCGCGCTTCCGGCCACAAGTGGCGGTCGGAAAAATGGAAGCTCCGGCGCGGCAAGGTCTTTCTCGTGCCCGGTGACAGCGCCGTGGGCTACCGTCTGCCGCTCGGCACGCTGCCCTACGTCCCGCCGAGCCAGTTTCCCTACACCTATATCACCGATCCCAGCATCGAGCGCGGTCCCCTGCCCGACTACCACGAAGAGGCCGGAGACGCGCTGCCGGAGACCACCGAAGAGCGCAAACAGCCGGTTTCCGCGCCCAAGGCCACGGGCCCCACGCAGGACATCGTCGAGCAGGAGCTGACCATCGGCGGCGCCGTACGCACCGCGATCTCGGTCGAGCCACGCGACGGCCGGCTCTGCGTGTTCATGCCACCGGTCGAAAGCATGGAGGAGTACCTCGATCTGCTCGCCGCAGCCGAGGCGACCGCCAAGAAAATGGGCCTGCCCATTCACATCGAGGGCTATGCTCCGCCCCATGACCACCGGCTCAACGTGATCCGCGTCGCACCCGACCCCGGCGTGATCGAGGTCAACATTCACCCCGCCTACGACTGGCAGGATTGCGTGGCCACGACCGAGGCGATCTACGAGGAGGCCCGCAACTGCCGGCTTGGGGCCGACAAGTTCATGATCGACGGGCGCCACACCGGCACCGGCGGCGGCAATCACGTGGTCGTGGGTGGTGAAACGCCGAACGACTCGCCCTTCCTGCGCCGTCCCGACCTGCTGAAGTCGCTCATCCTGATCTGGCAGCGGCACCCGTCGCTGAGCTACCTCTTCTCCGGCCTCTTCATCGGCCCCACCTCGCAGGCCCCCCGGATCGACGAGGCCCGCCACGACACGCTCTACGAGCTGGAGATGGCGCTGGCCCAAGTGCCCGCCCCCGGCGAAGGCGACATGCCGCCGCCCTGGCTGGTGGACCGGCTGTTCCGCAACATGCTGACCGATGTCACCGGCAATACCCACCGCGCCGAGATCTGCATCGACAAGCTCTACTCCCCCGATGGCCCCACCGGGCGGCTCGGGCTGATCGAGTTCCGCGGCTTCGAGATGCCACCGCACCCGCGCATGAACCTGGCGCAACAGCTGCTGATCCGCGCGATCATCGCGCGCTGCTGGAAGGCGCCGGTGAGCGGCAAGCCGGTGCGCTGGGGCACCGTGCTGCACGATCGCTACATGATGCCCGAGTTCCTCTGGGCCGATTTCCTCAAGCTGCTCGAAGACCTCGCCCAGCACGGCTACGCCTTCGACCCGGCCTGGTACGAGGCGCAGGCCGAGTTCCGCTTTCCCTTCTGCGGGCAGGTCGAGGTGGAGGGGGCGCATCTCGAGGTGCGGCAGGCCCTGGAGCCTTGGCACGTACTGGGCGAGACCGGCGCGATCGGCGGCACCGTGCGCTACACCGATAGCTCGGTGGAGCGGCTGCAGGTCAAGCTGACCACTCAGCATCACGGCCGCTACCGGATCATGGTCAACCAGCGCCCGGTGCCTCTCACACCCGGCAACCAGTCGGGCACGCAGGTCGGCGCGGTGCGCTACAAGGCCTGGCAACCGCCCGAGGCCCTGCACCCGGTACTGCCGGTCAACACGCCGCTGCACTTCGACATCTACGATGACTGGACAGGCCGTCCGATCGGCGGTTGCACCTATCACGTGGCCCATCCCGGCGGGCGCAACTACGAGACCTTCCCGGTCAACGGCAACGAGGCCGAGGCCCGGCGCCTGGCCCGGTTCGAGCCCCATGGCTACGCGCCCGGCGCCTACCGGCCGGCGCCCGAGCAGCCGCACCCGGAGTTTCCCTGCACGCTCGACCTGCGCCGCGACCCGAGGCTCAACGCTTGACCGGATCCGGCGCTCTCCGGGCCACCGGCCGCTTTCCGCTGCTGGAGGGCTACGCGCCCCGGCCCGGAACCGCGGACGAGCTGATCGACGGGCAGGGCCGGATGCGCCCGGTCTGGCAAGGCTTCATCTCTGCCCTGGGAGACCTGAAGCCGCGCGAGATCGAAGATCTCTTTGCCCGCGGCACCAATTACCTGCGCGACGCCGGTGTGTACTTCCGGCAGTATTCCAACGACCCCGCGCCAGAGCGCGACTGGCCGTTCAGCCATGTTCCGGTGATCCTGCACGAGCAGGAATGGTTCTCGATCTGCGATGGCCTTGCCCAGCGCGCGGACCTTCTCGAGCGGGTCGTGGCCGATCTCTACGGCCCGGCCGAGCTGGTCCGGGGCGGACACCTGCCGGCCGAACTGGTGGCCCGCAATCCGCGCTGGCTGCGCCCGATGGTGGGCATCGCGCCTGCCTCGGGGCATTTCCTGCACATCATCGCCTTCGAGATCTCGCGCAACCCCGATGGCACATGGTTCGTGCTGGGCGACCGCACGCAGGCCCCCTCCGGCGCCGGCTTCGCGCTCGAGAACCGGATGGCGACGGCGCGGATCTTCCAGGATCCTTTCCCCCGCGCCAACATTCACCGTCTCGCCGGCTTCTTCCGCGCCTTCCGGGCAGCGCTTGACGGGCTGTCCGGGGAGGCCGGTCGCCGGGCGGCGATCCTGACTCCGGGGCCAGGCAACGACACCTACTTCGAGCACACCTACATCGCCCGCTACCTCGGGATGATGCTGCTCGAGGGCGAGGACATGATCGTGCACGACGGGCAGCTCAAGGTGCGCACCGTCGAAGGGCTGGAGCCACTGGGCGCGCTGTGGCGGAGGCTCGACAGCGAGTTCGCCGACCCTCTGGAACTCGACGAATCCTCCTATCTCGGCACCCCGGGGCTTGTGCAGGCATTGCGGCTCGGCACGCTGTCGATGGTCAATTCCCTCGGCGCCGGCGTGCTCGAGATGCGCGCGCTCGAGGCCTTTCTGCCGCGAATCTCCGAGGTTCTCACCGGCCAGCCCCTGAAGCTGCCCAACATCGCCACCTGGTGGTGCGGCACCGAGAGCGAGCGCGCCCATGTCCGCGCCCATACCTCGGAATTGATGATCGGGCACGCGCTGGCCGCCGACCTGCCCTTCGAGCTTGGCGCGACCACGGCTCAGGGCGACGGCTTCCGCGCGCGGGCGCAGGAGTCGATCGACGCCTGGATCGAGGCCGAAGGCGGCAACCTCGTGGCTCAGGAGCTCGTCACGCTCTCGACCACCCCCGCCTGGGAGAACGGCCGCCTCGTGCCGCGCCCGATGACGGTGCGGGTAACGGCGGCGCGCACCCCGAATGGCTGGACCTTCATGCCCGGCGGATACGCCCGCATCGGCTCGTCCGACGATCTGTCGGCGCTGGCCATGCAGCGCGGCGGCACGGTGGCCGACGTCTGGATCATGGGCGATGTCCCGGTTTCCGCCGAGTCGATGCTCGGCGCCAGCTCGTCCCTCACACCCCGCGCCGGGGCACTCCCGGCCCGTGCAGCCGAAAACCTCTTCTGGCTCGGGCGCTACGTGGAGCGGTTCGAAGGCGCAATTCGCCTGCTGCGCGCCTATCACCTGCGGCTTGCCGAAACCGGCGACCGCAAGGATCCGCGACTGGTGAAGCTCGCCAAGTACATGGAGATCTTCGCGCTCGACGTGGCCGAGCCAATCCCGTCCGCGCTTTCTGGCCTGCTTGCGTCGGGCCGCAGTTGCGCCGGAAAGGTCCGCGACCGCTTTTCGATCGACGGCTGGAATGCCCTCTCCGATCTCGCGCAGACGCTCGCCAACATGAGCGGCACCACCCGCCCCGGCGACAGTGCCGTGCATGAAATGGGCGTTCTGCTGCGCAAGGTCACCGGCTTTTCGGGCCTCGTTCAGGAGAACATGTATCGCTCCATCGGCTGGAGCTTTCTGGCTTTCGGGCGGGCGCTGGAGCGGGCAGATGCCCTTTCGTCGATCCTTGCCGCCTTCTGTGATGCCGATCATCCGCAGGGCAGCCTCGATATCGCGCTGGAGCTGGGCGATGCGGTCATGACCCACCGCCAGCGCTACCCGATCGAGGCAAGTCGCGGCTCGGTCGTGGACCTGCTCGCGCTCGACCCCAACAACCCGCGTGCCATCGTCTTCCAGCTTTCGGAGATGATCGAGCTGTCGCGGATGCTGCCCGGCAGTTCCGCGCCCGGCCGGCCCACCGCCCTGACCCGCGCGGTGATGCCGATCGAAACCCAGTTGCAAACCGCCGAACCGGGCGCGCTGAGCTCCAAGGCCCTGTTGAAGTTGCGCGACGATCTCGCGAACGTGTCCAATCTTCTCTCCACGCTCTACCTGAGGTGACCCGTTGCGCTACGACGTGAAGCTCCAGATCGAGTACGAATACCAGGGCACCTCAGACCACGCCCGCAACCTGCTCCACCTCCTGCCCGCCGAAATCCCCGACCGGCAGCGGATCTCGGCGAGCCTTCTCACGGTCGACCCCGTGCCGCAGGAGCGGCGCGACCTTTTCGACTTCTACGGCAACCTCGTCACCTTCATAGCCTTCCACGAACCGGTCGACCGTATCTCCCTGTCGCTCGTGGCGCGGGCGGAGCGGCTGTTGCAGCCGCCGGGGCTGGAGTTCTCTCCCGCACTTTCCGCCCTGCCGCGCGAGATCGCCGAGGTCCGCCGGATCGACGGCACCGCGCCGCATCATTTTCTCGGGCCGAGCCCTCGGGTGTCGCCCAACGCCGACATGACCGCCTTCGCGCGGGGTCTTGTGACGCCCGACATGCCGGTGCTGGAGGCGGTTCGGGGCATCGGGGAGGCCTTGCACCGCGAGATGACCTTCGATCCCGAGGCAACCGAGGTGGATACTCCGGCAACAGAGGCTTTCGCCGCCCGTCACGGAGTTTGCCAGGATTTCTCCCACATCATGATCGCCTGCCTGCGCAGCCTCGGTATTCCGGCAGGGTATGTCTCGGGTTTTCTGCGCACCATCCCGCCGGAGGGCGAGGAACGGCTGGAAGGAGCGGATGCGATGCACGCCTGGGTGCGTGCGTGGTGCGGCGCAGAGGCCGGCTGGCTCGAGTTCGACCCGACCAACAACATCTCCGCCGGCATGGACCACATCACCGTTGCCGTCGGCCGCGACTATGGCGATGTCGCTCCCGTGAAGGGCGTGATCCGCACCGCCGGCGAGCAAGAAACAAGCCACTGCGTCGATGTCATCCCGCTCCCGGCCTGATTGACACGCGCTCCGCGCGGCGCTCATCCTGACTGCAAGCCCACCCGAAAGGCACCTCCCGTGAAGACTTCGATCGCCACCGTCTCGATCTCCGGCAACCTCCGCGAGAAACTGGAGGCCATCGCCGCGGCGGGCTTCGACGGAATCGAGATCTTCGAGCAGGATTTCATCGCCGATGAGGGCAGCCCGCGCGACGTGGGTCGGATGGTGCGCGACCACGGGCTCGAGATCGTCCTGTTCCAGCCGTTCCGCGATTTCGAGGGGCTTCCGGAGCCGCTGCGCGCCAAGGCCTTCGACCGCGCCGAGCGCAAGTTCGACGTGATGCAGGAGCTGGGCACCGACCTCGCGCTGTTCTGCTCCTCCTGTCACCCCGAGGCGCTGGGCGGGGTCGACCGCGCTGCCGCCGACTTTCACACCCTGGGCGAGCGGGCCGCGGCGCGCGGGCTCCGGGTGGGCTACGAGGCTCTCGCCTGGGGCCGACATGTCAACGATCACCGCGATGCCTGGGAGATCGTGCGCCGCGCAGACCATCCCAACATCGGCCTGATTCTCGACAGCTTCCATACCCTTGGCCGCAAGCTCTCTCCCGAGAGCATCCGCGCCATTCCCGGCGACCGGATCTTCTTCGTCCAGCTCGCCGATGCACCCGCCATCGAGATGGACCTGCTCTATTGGTCCCGGCACTTTCGCAACATGCCCGGAGAAGGCGACCTTGCGGTGACCGACTTCGTGCGGGCGATCATGGCCACTGGCTACGCCGGCCCGATCAGCCTCGAAATCTTCAACGACCAGTTCCGCGGCGGCAACACAAAGGCGATCGCCCGCGACGGGTACCGCTCGCTCATGGCTGTGATGGATGCGACGCGCCGCGCCGAACCCTCGCTCGGCATCGACCTGCCCGCCTTTCCGCCACCGATCCGGGCCGAAGGCGTGGCCTTCATCGAGTTCGCCACGCGGGGCGACGAGGCCACCGAGCTGAGCGCGCTGCTCACCACCCTGGGCTTTACCCATGCCGCCCGGCACCGCAACAAGGCCGTCTCGTTGTGGCAGCAGGGTGATATCCGCATCGTGCTGAACGAGGAGACAGAGGGGTATGCCGCCTCCGCCTGGGCTGCGCGCGGCACCACCGTTTGCGACATCGGGCTCCAGGTTGCTTCCGCCGCCGACACCATCACCCGGGCCTCGGCGCTCGGGGCAGAGCTTTTCTCGCAACCCATCGGCCCCGGTGAGCTCCAGATCCCAGCCATTCGGGGCCTCTCCGGCAGCCTGCTGCATTTCCTCGACGAGGGCAGTGGCCTGGAGCGGGTCTGGGAGGTGGAGTTCGAGGCCGTCGAACCGGCCGGCACGGGCACCGGCCTTACCCGGATCGACCATCTCGCCCAGACCATGAGCTACGACAACATGCTCAGCTGGACCCTGTTCTACGGCACGCTCTTCGACATCGCCAAATCTCCGATGGTCGACGTGATCGACCCCGACGGCCTGGTGCGAAGCCAGGCCGTGGCGACGCCCGATGGCGCCTTGCGGATCACCCTCAACGGGGCCGACAGCCATCGCACCCTCGCCGGGCGGTTCCTCTCCGAGACCTTCGGCGCACCGCTTCAGCACATGGCGCTCGAAACCGCCGACATCTTCGCCACGGCCGATGCGCTTGCCGAACGCGGCTTCGAGTCCCTTCCGATGTCCGCAAACTACTATGCCGATCTCGCCGCCCGCTTCTCGCTCGATCCGGCCGTGCTCGAGCGGCTCAAGGCCTCGAACATCCTCTACGACGCCGACGCTGATGGCGAGCTCTTCCAGATCTACAGCCGCGCCTTCGCCGGCGGGCTGTTCTTCGAGATCCTCCAGCGCAAGAACGGCTACAAGGGCTACGGCGCCCCCAACGCACCCTTCCGCATCGCCGCACAAAAGCGCCTCACCCGGGCCAAGGGCATGCCAAGCGCCTGATCTGAGAGAAAACTGGTGCCGCTGAAGGGACTCGAACCCCCGACCCCATCATTACGAATGACGTGCTCTACCAGCTGAGCTACAGCGGCAACCGGCGCGGTCTATAGCGCGGACGCACCCGGTGGGCCAGCCCTATTTTGGCTTCTCTTCCGCCGGGTCTTCACTCTCCGGCTCCACCGTTTCGGCATCTTGCACCTCGCCCTCGTGCAGCACCACCGGCGCATCTTCGACATCCGGCTTGGGTGCGGGGCCGACCAGCAGCGGGAGCATCTCGACACCCCCCGGCATCGTGACTTCTGCACGCGGCGGCTCGCGCCAGGTGAGCGTGTCGAAGGCGCCGCAGTTGTCGCAGGTGGGCGCCCATTGTCCGTGGATGTTCTGACAGTTGTCGCAAACCCACGCCGGGCCGCGCGGGGCGGTCACGGCGCGGGCGAGCCAGGCGCGCACCACGTGGTCGTCGCCGCCCTCACCGCGCTCGACGGCGGCCATGATGGTGAGCGCACGGGCATTGGCGCCCTCGGCGCTCGCCAGTGGCGTCACCGCCTTGCGCGCCGCCGGAAAATCCTCTGCCGCGAGGTTCAGCTCGGCGGTGAGCAGCTTGGTCTCCTCATGCTCGGGGTGCGAGCGCAACAGGGGCTGAAAGCGCTTCAGCCGCGCCTCGGGGCTCTCGTCGGGCTGGATCGCGGCGAAGGCCGCGGCGAGGTCGGGGTGCGGCTGTGCATCCCAGGCCTTCTTCAGCACGCGTGTGGCATACTTGGGCTTCCCCTGGTCGATGTAGCCCTGCGCCGCCATCACCGCGGCCGGGATCAGGTCGGGCGAGAGGCGGTTGGCCTCGATCGCGGCCTCGCGGGCCTCGATGCTGTGGCCTTCGTCGATCACGCCCTTGGCCTCGGACAACGCCAGAACCGCATCGCGGCGCCGATGAACATCGCGCGGGAGGGTGCCGTGTTTCAGCTTGGCGCTCAGGGTCTTGCGTGCGCCGGTCCAGTCGGCATGGCCGGCCTGGAGCTGGAGCAGCGTGTCCTGCACCTCCTCATGGCCGGGCTTCATGGAAAAGGCCTTCTCGGCAAGCTTGAGCGCCGTGTCGGTGTCGCCGGCAGCCAGTTTCTGCTTCATCAGCCCGCGCACGCCGACAAAGCGGGTGCGGTCGTCGGTGAGCATGGCCTTGTAGGCCTCTTCGGCGGTCTTGCGGTCGCCGACCTGTTCGGCGGCCTGGGCGGTGAGCAGGCGGGTCAGCTCGGGCTTGCCGAGGTAGCGCTCGGCGCGGTTGGCCTTGGTCAGGGCAAGCTGCCCCTCGCCCGAGGCCAGCGCCATCATCCCCTCCGACAGCGCCTCGTATCCGCGCTTCTCGCGGTGGCGGTCGAAGTAGCGGCTCATCGCGGTTTCGTCGCCGTTCAGAAAGCGGACCACGGCAACCAGCAGGCCGGCCAGCTTGAGGATCAGCCAGACCGCGAGCAGCAGGAGCAACGCGCAGATGATCGCGACCAGGGGCGAGGGCGCAAACTCGATGGAGCCGACACGGAGGAGCACGGCGGGGCCGTTCTCCATCACGAAGCCCGCGCCCAGCGCCAACGCCGCGACGATCACGACGAAGAACAGGATCTTGAGGACCGACCAGAGCATTCGTCTGCTTCTCCTAGTTGCTTGCGAGGGTGTCAGACAGGGCGGAAGCCCCGGTCACGGCATCATTGCGGCGAGTTGCCTGGGCGATCCACTGGTCCATCGCCTGCTGTCCGCCAGGTGGCAGGGCAGCAAGCTCTTGGAGCGTGGCGCCAAGGTCGCCCGCGTTCAAGGCGGCCTCGGCACGAGAGAGAACGGCATCGGGGTCGTCCCCCTCCTTGGGCTCCAGCGAGCGGGCACCGACCTGACGGGTGATCCAGGAGCCAAAGCCGCCGCCATCCTCGCCAGCGGTTTCCTCGCGGGCGATCTTGAGTGCGTTGCGCGCGGCCGCCGGAAAGCTCGCCTTCAGGGCGTCGAGGGTGAGCACGCCTTCGGCGGCATGTGCGGCGAGACCCTCGGGAACTTCCGCCGAAGAGATCCGCCCAAGCGGCGCATCATAGGCCGTGCCGTTGTCGAGCGCCTGGCTCACTTCGAGCATGGCCTGTTGCTCGGCGGCACGGGCTGCGGCGGCGGCGGCCTCCTCCTGCCGTGCCGCGGCTTGCGCCTCGGTCTCCTTGGCGGCCTCGAGCACGGCGTTCATCCGGGTCATCTGCTCGGACATCTCCTTGCGGAGCGCTTCGACCTCGCGGCCATAGGCTGCGAGCGCGGCCTGCGCGGCTGGATCCTGAGAGCCCTCGACAGGCGCCTTCTCCAGCGCCTCGATACGGGCGGAAAGCGCCGCCAGCGCCTCGGCCTGGGCGGCAACCCTGGCCTCGGACTCGCTCGTGTCGGCGGCCGGCGCCGCCTCGATGGAAGCCACACGGGCCTCCAGCGCGGCCAGGGTCTCGGCAGAGGCCTTGCCGCCGAGTTCGCCCCGAAGCGCGGCGGTGGCCTCTTCCTGCTCGGTCAGGCGGCCCTCCAGCGCGGCGGAGCTGTCGCCCTGACCCCAGATGTACCAGGCGGCAGCAAAGCCGATCAGACCGGCGAGGACCCCGCCAAACACCATCGGCACGACGCCGCTCTTCTGAGGCGCAGGTGCGGCCGCCGCCGGTGCGTCGGGCGTCGCTTCGGGCTCGGGGCTGGTTGTGAGATCGGGCACATCGGCAGGTTTCTGGGCGGTGCTCTCGTCGCTCCCGATTTCCGGCGCAGGCTCTCCTGCGTCCTCGCCCTTGCCGCTCGGTCCCAGCTTCATGGGGTCTGAAAGCTCGAGAGGAGCGCCCGGCGCAGCCGGATCACCGCTTGGCGCGTCCTTGGCCTCGACGGCTTCGGGCGCGCGCTCTTCGCTGGTGGAATCGGGAGCGTCCTCCTCCGGAGTCGTGGCCTGCTTCGGCGGCGTCTTGCGTCCGCTCGCCTTGCCGGCGGTCTTGGGCGCTTCCTTGCCCGCCTTTTCCACGTTCTCTTCCGGCTTGTCGTCAGAACCCGCCACTTGCATTCCTCTCGTCACTACGCCGCGCCGCCGCATGCCACCCTAGCCTGCCGGCCGCAGCCGCTCAACCAACCTCCCGGCAAACCGCCTCGAGCATTGCCGCGGCATCCGGGCTGTCGGCAACCACTGCGGCGCCGGGCCATTCGGCGGCCACCGCACCACTCAACGCCACAACCCGCAGATTCGCACCCAGGTTTTTGACTTCTGCGGCCAATAGCCCTGCCGTGCGGGGTGAAAACAGCGGCACGACGATGGGTGCACCGCTGCCGATCCGCGCGGCAACGGCAGTGCTGAGCGGCAGCGCACGCTGGTCATAGATCGCCTCGCTGCGGCAGCCATGACCCAGTTCGGCGAGCGCCGCTGCGAGGTTGCCGCGCCGGTGAACGCCGTGCAGGTGCCACAGGAGCCCGGTGGGCGGGGCGCGGTGGATGAGGCCGGGCAGCTCCTGCACCGTGCCGCCCCCTGCCACGGCATCGAAACCCGCTGCCTGCGCCGCCTCTGCCGTTCGGGCGCCCACGCACCAGGCCCGGCGACCCGCCCCGGCCTGCCAAGCCGAACACACCTCGACCCCGTTGACCGAAGTGAAGATCACCGCATCTTCCGGCCCGGGCAGCGCCTCCGGCCTGAGCGGCACGATCTCCATCAGCGGATTCTCGATGATCTCCACCTCGCCCAGCGTCTCGCGCAGGGCCTTGCCAAACTCGGCGTTCCCTCGCTGCGGGCGGGTGAGCAGAACGGGCAGGCGGTTCACAAGTCGAGCCCCTCGGGATAACAACGTTCAGCCATCAGCGCGGGTGATGCCGCGCGCCCCCTGAAAAGGCAAGTCATGAGCACCCTCACCGTCCTCGGCATCGAATCGAGCTGCGACGATACCGCCGCCGCCGTTCTGCGCTGGGATGGTGCCGCTCGGGTGCTGTCGTCCCAGGTCTCCGGCCAGACCGATCTGCACGCAGCCTTTGGGGGTGTCGTTCCCGAGATCGCCGCCCGCGCCCATGCCGAGAAACTTGATCTGATGGTCGAACTGGCTTTGGAGACGGCGTGCATCGGGCTCGACGCGCTCGATGCCATCGCCGTCACCTCCGGGCCGGGCCTGATCGGCGGCGTGGTCTCTGGCGTGATGTGTGCCAAGGGGCTCGCCGCGGCCACCGGCCTGCCGATCCTCGGGGTCAACCACCTCGCCGGCCATGCGCTGACACCTCGGCTCACCGACGGCCTGGCCTTTCCCTACCTGATGTTGCTCGTCTCGGGCGGCCATTGCCAGTTTCTCGTCGCCCACGGCCCCGACAGCTTCGAGCGCCTCGGCGGCACCATCGACGATGCGCCGGGCGAGGCTTTCGACAAGTCGGCACGTCTGCTCGGCCTGCCCCAGCCTGGCGGCCCGTCCATCGAGCAAGCGGCCGAGCAGGGCGACGAAACCCGCTTCGACCTGCCCCGCCCGCTCCTGCGCGAGCCGCATTGCGACATGTCTTTTTCCGGCCTGAAAACCGCACTGCTGCGCGCCCGCGATGCGGTGATGATGGAGGGCAATCGGCTGCGTCGTCAGGATGTGAACGACCTCGCCGCCGGCTTCCAGGCCGCCGTGCGCGATGTGCTGGCGGCCAAGACCGCACGGGCGCTCGAGGCCTACATGGCGCTCTCGCCCGCCGAGCCTGCCCTGGCCGTGGCCGGGGGGGTGGCCGCCAACCTCTCGCTCCGGACAGCGCTGGCGGCCGAAGCCGAAAGAGCCGGCGCGCGTTTCACTGCACCCCCGCTCGCGCTCTGCACCGACAATGCGGCGATGATCGCCTGGGCCGGCATCGAGCGTCTCCGCTCCGGCGCGCCGGCAGATGACCTCACCCTCACGGCCCGCCCGCGCTGGCCGCTTGACAGTTCCGCCGCGCCGATGCTCGGCTCCGGCAAGAAAGGCGCAAAGGCATGAGCGATATTTCCGTGATCGGGGCCGGGGCATTCGGCACAGCGCTGGCAAGCCAGCTCGCCGGCGAGGACGGGCCCACCGTCACCCTGTGGACCCGCGACCCAGAGCAGGCCGCCGCCATCGGCACGGCGCGGGAGAACGCGCGTCACCTGCCGGGCGTCAGCCTGCCGCGCGCACTATCGGTCGAGCATGGCAACGCGGCCTTCGCGGCCCCGATCCTCATCATGGCCACGCCGATGCAGACCCTCGCCGGGCTGCTCGAAGAGCACCGCGAGCATATCGGCGAGGCCTGCGTGGTGGCCGCCTGCAAGGGCGTCGACCTCGAGCGCGGCAAGGGGCCGACCGGGATCATCGAGAGTGCCGCGAAAAAGGCGATTCCGGCCATTCTCACCGGCCCCTCCTTTGCCGTGGACATCGCGCAGGGCCTGCCCACGGCCCTGACCCTCGCCTGTGCCGACAAGCGCACCGGCGAAATGTTGCAATCGGCCCTCTCGACCACCACGCTACGGCTCTACCTTTCAACCGATCCGATCGGGGCAGAGCTGGGGGGCGCGCTGAAGAACGTGATCGCCATCGCCTGCGGGGCCTGCATCGGCGCGGGTTTCGGCGAGAGCGCCCGTGCGGCCCTGATGACTCGTGGCTATGCCGAGATGGCCCGGCTCGCAGCCGCACTCGGCGGCAAGCGCGAAACCCTGGCCGGGCTCTCCGGCTTCGGCGACCTCGCGCTCACCTGCACCTCCGACAAGAGCCGCAACTTCCGCCACGGCCTTGCCCTGGGGCGGGGTGAGCAGCCCCCGGAGGGCGTGACCACAGAGGGCATCGCCACCGCCGGGGCCACGTTGCGATTGGCCCAAAGGTACAAGCTCGAAATGCCGATCACCGAGGTGGTGGCCGCCCTGACCTCCGGAACGCTGTCGGCCGCCGAGGCGATGGCCGTTCTGCTCGCCCGTCCGCTGAAGAAGGAATGACCGATGGCCTACTGGCTCTTCAAATCCGAACCCTCGACATGGAGCTGGGAGGACCAGGTGGCCCGGGGCGAGGCCGGCGAAGAGTGGGACGGGGTGCGCAACTACCAGGCCCGCAACATGATGCGCGAGATGAGGCTGGGTGACCTCGGCTTCTTCTACCATTCCCAGTCCGAGAAGGCGGTTGTGGGCGTGGTCGAAGTCTGCGCCGAGATCCATCCCGACAGCACCACCGACGATGACCGCTGGGAGTGCGTCGACATCAAGGCCGTTGCGCCCATGCCAAGGCCGGTGACGCTGGCCGATTGCAAGGCCGAACCCGCGCTGGCCAACATGGTGCTGGTCAACAACACCCGGCTCTCGGTTCAGCCGGTCACACCCGAGGAATGGGCCCTGATCTGCAAGCTCGGTGGCTATTCCCCGAAAGGTTGATATGCGCCATACTGCCTGCACATCATGCAGGGAGGGACACCCATGGGCATCATCGCAGTCGTCGTCGCCGCGTTCGCGGGCTTTGCCATGGGCGCGGCCTGGTACATGACGCTCTCGAAACAGTGGATCGCCGCCGTCGGCATCGCCACCGACGCCAAGGGCAGGCCCGCCAACGGCGGCTCGGTCACCCCCTTCATCATCTCCGGCATCGCCATGCTGATGGTCGCCGGCATGATGCGCCATATCCTCGTCATGGCGGGCATCGAGGGCGCGGGCAAATCGGCGCTCGTGGGTCTCGGCATCGGGCTGTTCATGATCACGCCCTGGGTGGCGATGAACTACGCCTACGCCGACCGCAAGAAGGAACTGACCATCCTCGACGGCGGCTATTCGGTGCTCGGCCCTACGGTGATCGGGCTGGTGCTTGGGTTCTTCTGAGCCACCCGCTCACAGGTCGTATCGCTTGAGCACCTTGTCCACCACGGTGCCATCGCCCATCACGTATCCCTCGATCCGCCCGTAATCCTCGAACCCGCGCGATTGGTAATAGGCCAGTCCGCCGGTGTTGTCGGCGCGGATATTGGCCCTGATCCACCGGTAACCAAGGCGTCTTGCCGCCTTCCGGGTGGCCTCGAACAGGGCCGACCCGATGCCCAGCCCGGTCCGCCCACGCCGGGCGAAAGTGGCGATCTCGGCGCAGGTCTCGGGTTCCTCCCCCATCGGGTCGATCCACTGGAAGCCCAGCAACTCGCCCGCATCGTCCTCTGCCACGTGCCAGGCGGCGCGGGGGGATACGGCCATCCATTCAACGATATCGTTGCGGGTCACCCGACCCGTCAGCGCCGTTGTGCCTCCGGCATCGACGATCTCCTGCAGCATCTCTGCAATCGCGCGGGCATCTGCGGTGGCGGCGGGGCGAATATGGATCATGAGGCGGCCTCGGCTCTCTTGGCGATCACGTGAAGAACAGCGTTGTGCATGTCGTTCAGCAGCAGGTGGCCCCAAGGCTTGAGATAGGGGTTGATCGGGGTGTCGAGCCGATACGTGGTGGTGAGGCTCACGCGGGTGCCTGCCGGACCTGACGGCTCGAACACGTAGCGACCCTCCAGCATCACCACCTCGGGCCCGGTCGGAGAAATGCGCGGGTCGAGCGCGCGCATCAATCCGGGCTCGGGAAAGGCGAAGCGCCAGGCGAGGTCCGGCCCCGGCAGCAGGTGCTCCTCGAACCGCACGCCCTTCGTCCAACGGGCATGGCGAATACCGTTCCGGGTGGTGGCCGAGAGCGGGCGCGGCGCGCGGAGCACATTGTGGGTGAGAGTCCAGGGGCGCTCGTCTGCGGCAATGTCAGAGACGTTTTCGGCCAGGGCCCGCACCTCCGCCACAGGGGCGGCAATGGTCACGACCGTCGTGACCGAGATCACCTCTTCGATGCCCGGCGCGGGCATGTCGATCACGGGGAGGACCAGCGGCAGCGCCAGCAGGGCCGCGCATAGCCGGTTGCGGCTCTCGAACCGTTCGAGGAGCAGCCGGGTGAGCGCGATTCCCGCCACGGCGACGAGGATCGCGATGGGCAGGATCATCGCGACGCAGATCACCGTTTCCACCCAGAGCAGCACGAGGGCCGCGGCAATCACCAGAAGCGCCAGGCTGGTGCGGCCGACGACAACCCAGAAACCGAGGCTGCGGCGCCAGTCGAACACCAGCTGCCCGGCAAATCCGAGGCCCAGCGCAAACCAGAGCGCCAGCCAGAGCACATTGGTATCGCTCGGCACCAGGAAGAACATCGCGTAGGCCAGCGCCGCGTAGAGCCCGAAGATCAGGGCGCGCAGGGCCAGCGGCGCCATCAGAGGGCGGCCAACAGCTCGGCGTGGCGCGCGGTGAAGTCGTTGCGCACCTCCACCGGCGGCCGCAGCGTGATCTGCATGCCGTCGATCAACTCGGGCGCGGGAACTCCGAAGAACCTGTTGGCCTCTACCACCGTGAACCCCGCAATGCGCGTGGCCTCGAGCCAGGCCGAAACCTTGTCGGCCTTCTTGATCTGCTTCTTCACCGCCGCCGGAATTGCCGCAGGCAGGCCGAACCGGATGTGCACCGCCGCCGCCAGCCTGTCGTCCAGCGCGCCATAATCAGGCCCGACCGCGGCCTTCACCGGTGAGATCATGTCGCCGATCACGTATTCGGGCGCGTCATGCAGGAGGGCGGCGAGCTGCCACTTGGCCGGGGCACCGGGATTCATCCGGCTGAACAGCGCCTCGACGAGCAGCGAATGTTCGGCGACCGAATAGGCAAAATCTCCCTTGGTCTGGCCATTCCAGCGCGCAACGAAGGCGAGCCCGTGGGCGATGTCCTCGATCTCGATATCCACCGGCGTCGGGTCCAGCAGGTCGAGCCTGCGACCCGAGAGCATGCGCTGCCATGCGCGGGGCGGTGCCTTGGCCATGTTCGTCTCCCTCTCGCCCGGTTTGGGTAGCGCGATCACGTCAGGGTGTAAACGCGGCGTGGAACCGGCATGGGGATCACGAGGTTATCCACCTGACAAGCAAGGAGATTCACACCGCAGGCATGCCGCCCCGCGCAGAGCGGGCGACGCCCGGAGGAACAGTGCCATGAAAACCGCAATCGCCACCGCCACCCTGATGTTCGCCGCCGCGCCCCTGGTCGCGCAAAGCGCCGATGGCCCCTGCGGTAAGCGCGAATACTTCGTCGACCAGCTGGTGGACACCTACCAGGAGCAGCCCGTCGCCGGCGGCCTGCAAAGCGAGAACAGCCTGGTGGAGATCTGGGCCTCCAAGGAAACCGGCAGCTTCACCATTCTCGTCACCGGGGCTGACGGCGTCACCTGCGTGGCCCTCACCGGCGAGGATTTTCACGAGGCGCCCGCCTTCGTCGGTGTGCGCGGCACCGCAAGCTGAACCTCCGGGATCGCGGCCAGACACCTTCTCGCGAGATGACCCCGCAACCGGGAAATCCAGCGCCAAAACCCCTATATATGATGTATCTGTAACCAAGCGGGCTTGCTGCCCGACAACGATCTGGCTGCTGGTCCGCTCTCCATGCGGGAAAGGACCTCGTGATGTACAAACGGATCGTATCGGCGGCGCTGGTGTTCGGCGCGGCAGCCCTCGCACCCCCTCACGCCTCGGCGCAAACGCAGGCCTTCTGCCTCGACCGTGACCAGATGGTCGCCCAACTCCAGCTGCGGTTCGGCGAAACCCTGCACGGCGGCGGGCTTCAGGGCCCCTCTCGGCTTCTCGAGCTCTGGGCCTCCAAGGAAACCGGCAGCTTCACCCTTCTCGGCACGCGGCCAGACGGCATCAGTTGCGTTCTCGCCACCGGCACCGACTGGCACAGCGCCCTGCCTGTCACGACCACCGGAGAGGACTCCTGATAACCCTGCCTGGCAGGTCGTGTTGCCGCCCCATGGGTCGGGTGCTATGTGCGCTGCAAACGGAACCTGCAGTGGGAGCGCCCGATGGCTGCCGATTACACAGTAAAAGACATCTCCCTCGCCGAGTTCGGCCGCAAGGAGCTGGACATCGCCGAAACCGAGATGCCCGGCCTGATGGCCTGTCGCGCCGAGTTTGGCGAGAGCAAGCCGCTGAAGGGCGCGCGCATCGTGGGCTCGCTCCACATGACCATCCAGACCGCCGTGCTGATCGAGACCCTCGTGGCGCTGGGGGCCGATGTGCGCTGGGCCTCCTGCAACATCTTTTCCACCCAGGATCACGCCGCGGCCGCCATCGCCAAGGCCGGCATCCCGGTGTTCGCCGTAAAGGGCCAGAGCCTCGAGGAGCACTGGGACTATCTCGACAAGTCCTTCCAGTTCCCCGAGGGCGCCAACATGATCCTCGATGACGGCGGCGACGCCACCCTCTACGTGCTGCTCGGCGCGCGGGCCGAGGCGGGCGAAGAAATCATCCCCGTGCCGCAATCGGAGGAAGAAGAGGTCATCAAGAAGCAGATCGCCAAGCGCATGTCCGAGAGCCCCGGCTGGTTCACCAGGACCCGCGACGCCATCAAGGGCGTGTCGGAAGAGACCACGACCGGCGTGCACCGCCTCTACGACCTGCACAAGAAGGGCCTCCTGCCCTTCCCGGCGATCAACGTCAACGACTCGGTGACCAAGTCGAAGTTCGACAACAAGTATGGCTGCAAGGAATCGCTGGTCGACGGCATCCGCCGCGCGACCGATACCATGATGGCCGGCAAGGTGGCCGTGGTCTGCGGCTACGGCGACGTCGGCAAGGGCTCTGCCGCCTCGCTGCGTGGCGCCGGCGCCCGCGTGAAGGTCACCGAGGTCGACCCGATCTGCGCGCTTCAGGCGGCGATGGACGGCTACGAGGTGGTGACGCTCGAAGACGTGGCCTCTTCGGCCGACATCTTCATCACCACCACAGGCAACAAGGACGTGATCCGCATCGAGCACATGCGCGAGATGAAGGACATGGCCATCGTCGGCAACATTGGCCACTTCGACAACGAGATCCAGGTCGCCAACCTGCGCAACCACAAATGGACCAACATCAAGGACCAGGTGGACATGATCGAAATGCCGGGCGGCAACCGAATCATCCTGCTTTCGGAAGGCCGCCTGCTGAACCTCGGCAACGCCACCGGGCATCCGTCGTTCGTGATGAGCGCGAGCTTCACCAACCAGGTGCTGGCGCAGATCGAGCTCTGGACCAAGGGTGAAGAGTATCAGCCCGGCGTCTACATCCTGCCCAAGCACCTCGACGAGAAGGTGGCCATGCTCCACCTCGAGCGCATCGGGGTGAAGCTCTCCAAGCTCTCCAAGGATCAGGCCGCGTACATCGGCGTCACGCCCGAGGGGCCGTTCAAGCCCGAGCACTACCGCTATTGAACCTGCGGTGGGTTTGACCCACCCTGCGGCAAACGGGCCCCGGGGAGACCTCGGGGCCTTTTCAATTGGAGGAGCGCCCATGCGGGTTATCGTGCACGGAGTTGGAGCGATCGGCGGTGTGGTCGCAGCCGCGCTGGCCCTGTCGGGGCAGGAGGTGCTGGGCATCGCCCGTGACCCCATGCTGCAAGCCATCACGGCAGGCGGGCTCACGCTCGACTCCGCCCGCGGCCGGGAGCGTGCCCGGTTTGCCTGCGTCGCCCACCCGCGCGAAATCACCTTCCGCCCCGATGACGTGGTGCTGCTCTGCGTGAAGACCCAGCACACCGAGGCCGCACTGGCCGACCTGCGGGCAGCAGGCATGACCGACCAGCCGCTGTTCTGCCTTCAGAACGGCGTGGCGAACGAGGACATGGCGCTGCGCTACTTTCCCAACGTCCATGCCGTCACGGTGATGATGCCCGCGGGCTACGCCACGCCCGGCGAGGTGACCATCGGCTGCGAGCCGCGCTTCGGCATCTTCGAGATGGGCCGCTATCCGTTCGGCCGGGATGAGGCCGATGAGGCCCTGTCCGAGGCGCTGAACGCCGCCAACATCGCCTGTTTCGTGCGCGACGATGCGATGGCCCCCAAGTGGGGCAAGCTGATCCTCAATCTCGGCAACATCACCGGCGCCCTGCTGCCCGCCGGTGCCGATTGCGCCCCCTTCGACGGGCCGTTGCGCGAGGAGGGCAAGGCCGTCCTCGAGGCCGCCGGGATCGACTGGGCCGACCTGGGCACGGATCCGCGCCGCGAGGTCCTCATGCGCACCCGGGACAGTGGTGAAGGCCGGGTCGGCAACTCCACCACCCAGAGCCTCGCGCGCGGGACCGGCAGCGTGGAGACAGACTGGCTGAACGGCGAGATCGTCCGGCTGGCCCGGCTTCACGGCGTGGACGCCCCGTTGAACGCGCGGGCGCAGGCGCTCTCGCTTCGCCTGATGTCAGAGGGCGGTGAGGCCGGGAGCCTGAGCGACAAGGAGCTCGAAACGGCGCTCTTCGGCTGAGCATGGGCGCCCCGCAAGACCTCGCGGAGCGCCCTGTGGATCAGTTCTTGTAGCGCTGTATCTCGCCGGACTTGAGACGAGAGATATAGCTGTTCACCTCGCGCTTCACGATCGGCATCAGCAGGTAGAGCGCGATGATGTTCACGATCGCCATCGAGAAGAGCATGGCATCTGAGAAGTCGATCACCGGGCCGAGGTTGGCCGCCGAACCGATGATGATGAAGAAGCAGAAGATCACCTTGAAGATCACCTCTTTCGAGCTTCCCTCACCAAAGAGGTAGGTCCATGCCTTCAGGCCGTAGTAGCTCCACGAGATCATGGTGGAGAAGGCAAAGAGCACCACGGCCACGGCCAGCAACACCGGGAACCAGGAGAATGCCCTGGCATAGGCCGCCGAGGTAAGCGCAACGCCCGAGACCTCTCCCTCGGTGGCGATCCGGCCCGCTTCGGCGTTCCAGATGTAGAGCCCGGTTTCCGGATCGACATTGAGAACCCCGGTGATGACGATGACCAGCGCGGTCATGGTGCAGATCACCACGGTGTCGATGAAGGGCTCGAGCAGGGCCACATAGCCTTCGGTCACCGGCTCCTTGGTGCGCACCGCCGAGTGGGCGATGGCGGCCGAGCCGATGCCCGCCTCGTTGGAGAAGGCGGCGCGGCGGAACCCCTGGATCAGGGCACCGGTGAACCCGCCCACCACGCCAAGGCCGGTGAAGGCGCCAACGAAGATCTGGCCAAGGGCCCAGCCGATCATGTCGTAGTTCATGAACAGGATGATCAGCGACACACCGACATAGAAGATGCCCATGAACGGCACCACCTTCTCCGTGACGCGCGCGATGGACTTGATGCCTCCCACGATCACCGCAAAGGTCACCGCCGCAAGGATGACGCCGGTGATCCAGCCCGGATAGTCACCGATCACGCCGGAAAGCTGGGCGTGGGCCTGGTTGGCCTGAAACATGTTGCCGCCACCCAATGCGCCGAGAATGGTGAAGATGCAGAACAGCACCGCGAGGATCCTGCCGCCGGGCAAGCCGCGCTCGGAGAAGCCCTTGGTGATGTAATACATCGGCCCGCCCGAAACTCGCCCGTCCGGGTACTCGTTGCGGTATTTCACGCCGAGCGTGCACTCGGTGAACTTCGTTGCCATGCCAAAGAGGCCCGCGACGATCATCCAGAAGGTTGCCCCCGGCCCGCCGATGCCCACCGCCACCGCGACACCGGCGATATTGCCGAGGCCCACGGTGCCCGACAGCGCGGTGGCCAGAGCCTGGAAGTGGCTGACCTCGCCCGCATCGTTGGGGTCGGAGTAATCTCCCTTCACCAACTGGATCGAGTGCACGAAGCCCTTGATCTGGATGAAGCCGAAATAGACCGTGAAGACCAGCGCGCCGACGACGAGCCAGAGCGCGATCCACGAGAATGTGGTGCCAGGCAGAGGCGCGAAGATGAAGGACACATACCAACCGGTATAGTCCGCGAAGATCCTGTTGATGGTTTCGTCGATGCCCTGTGCCAGCGCCGGGAAAGGCGCAAGAAGCGTGACGATCAGGGCGGCGAAGGCTGTCTTGATGTTCATGGGTTTTCTCCGGCGCTCAGGGCACGATCACGGTGGGTACGGGGGCAACCTGGGCCAGCCCGATCGGCACCGAACCGAAGACCCGGGCCGCTATGGATTGTGACCCGGCCCGCCCGACGAAGATCATTGACGCCTTCTTCTCGTTGGCGATCTCCACGATCTTGTCGACGACATTGCCGTAACGCAGCTCGGCGGCGCCCTGAAGCCCCGCGGCCTCGACCTTGGCCAGCGCCGGATCGAGCACGACCTCCTTGGCGCGGGCCATCTCCTGCTTGCGGCGTCCGTGACGCTCTTCGATCTCCTCGGGCGTGAGAAAGCTGTATGGCGACCATTCGAGGATATGGACGACGAGCAGGTTCGCGCCGTCCTTCTTCGCACGTTCGATCGCGTAGTCGAGCGTGGGCGTATCGCCCTTCTCGCCCTCATACGCGACGATGAATGTCTCAGAACTCATGTACTGTCCCCCGTTTCCTTTGTCCAAGTCCCGCCGGACTCGCCAGGAAATTGAAGCCAACCGGCGGTTCGCCCCCTCAACCTGTTCGATAAACTGCATCCCTGTCACGGATTTTCTTGCCGGGGCCCGGATGTCCGGCGAGCCACCGGAACGGGGGCAGGATGTCGCCAGACTTGGGGTTGACCGGGCGTTTTCAGGATTTTTTCTTTGCCGGTGGGGGGGTGTTGCGTATGGTCCCGGGCAACGGCGGGAGAACTCGCCGGAGTGCCACCATGCGAGGGAGTGAAGCATCATGGGCAAGAGAGACGAGTTGATCGCGAAGTACGCCGACGATCTGAAAAACAAATGCGGGATGACGCCCGACATGGACCTGCTGACGAAGGTGACCATCGGTTGCGGTCCCTCGATCTACAACGACGATGCTTCCACCGTCGCCGCCAGCCAGAAGAGCGAGCTCGAAACGATCGAGAAGAACTTCCTGGTCAAGAAACTCGGCCTCAAGGCCGGCCCCGACCTGATGGCCGGCATCGAGAAGGCGATCGAGACCTACGGCAAATCCGAGCGCAACAAGTATCGCGCGGTCTTCTATTACCTGCTGGTGAAGCACTTCAAGAAAGACTCGGTTTACAAGTAAGGCGGCCAGAACCCGCCTGATCGGTAACCCTATCGAAAGATCCGTGGCGGCCACTGCGGTGGACGGTCATTCAGGGGGGAGGTGCCTGATCGGCAGTTCCCTCTTTGGTTCCGGGCAGTTGGCCCGATCTCGCCCGATCGCCGGCACGCACATGTCGGCAGCCGAACGGCCCGTCGCATGGTTAACGCGCCACACACCATAACCAACTGTAAAACATCGACTTTTCTGGACAAGAAGATTGATCGGGCGCGACATCCGGGTTAGACCCCCCTCAAGCGAACGGTCAGGACGACCCGGGACATACCAGATACGAGCGGTGCGATTGGGAGCTCGTGGGAAGATGGAGGGTCTCGGGGGTCGAGGCCCTCCATTCTGTTTCGGGGCCCGTGATGGACGCAGCCTGGATCTTCGATGACGGCACGATCGGTGCGCAGGGCGACCCGTCGCGCATTCACCCGTGGTGGAGCTTTTCCAAGACGATCATCGCTGCCATCGCCCTGCGTCTCAGCGCGGACGGAAGGCTCGATCTCGACGCCCAGGGCGACGCCCCCTGGACCCTCCGCCAGCTTCTCCAGCACCGGGCCGGCGTGCCCTGCTACAGCCGCCTGAAGGCCTATCACGCGGCCGTCGCGCGGCGCGAACCTCCCTGGCACCGGGAGCGGCTCATGCGGGAGCTGCGCGATCAGCCGGGGTTCGCCCCGAGCAAAGGCTGGGCCTATTCGAACGTCGGCTACATGCTCGCCCGTGAAGCGGTGGAAACGGCAGCCGGCGAACCGCTCAGCACCCTCGCCGCGCGGTATTTCGCCCAACCCCTCGGTCTCACCACCATGCGGCTGGCCGAGCTTCCAGAGGATTTCGCGGAGATGCCCGGCGCTGACGGCTACCACCCCGGCTGGGTCTACCACGGCTGCTTCATCGGCTCCGCGTCAGATGCCGCCCTGCTCGTGCACGCGCTCTGCCACACCCCGCAAGATGCAATCCACCGCCTCGGCGGCCCCATCGCGGGCCGGCCCTGGACAACAACGGGCTACGGTCTTGGCGTGATGTCGGGAGAGGTGGAGGCGGCAGGCCGGGTCGAGGGCCATTCCGGCTCCGGTCCGTTCAGCTGCTGCGCGGTCTATCGGTTTCACGATCTGCGCAGGCCGGTCAGCCTTGCCGTTTTCGCGGAGGGTTCCGACGAGGCCGGTCCGGAGTGGGAGGCCACGCGCATCGCCCGGCGATGAGCCCGCTATTCGCCCGTCGTTTCCCCCCGGCCCAACCCCTTGGCCAGCCGAAAGCCGATGCGCTGCGCCTCGACCTCGCCCTTGGGCTTGGGCAGCGCCCGGAGCGTCACGTTCAGCTGGGTCACATGCTGAACAAGCTGCATCCGGCCCCCCTCCATGTCGCGCCCGTAGAAGCTGACGATATCGGGCGCAAAAAACCCGATCCCCTCGATCCGCAGCAGCCCGGCGCCACCATCGGTCATCCCCATGGCGATCTCCTCATCCTTGTCGAGCTGCTCCTCGAAATTCTGGATGTAGAGAATGAGCCGCTCATAGGCCCATTCTGCGGGCGACTTCTCTTCTGTCGGACGCGCACAAAGCGCCTCCGGCAAAGGCTTCTGCTCCGCCGTTGCCGGGGCATCCGGATCAGCATGAACCGCGCGCGACCGCAAAAGGGCGCTCTCTTCATGCGCCTCCGCGAGCGTGCGGATCTCTTCGTCACTCATGGCTCGACCACCCTGTAGATCCACGCATCATCCGCCCCGGGCTCACGGCTCACTCTTCCGGTGGCATAGAGATGGTTGAGGTGCCCCACCGCCTCTGCCAGCGCCAGCCCGTAGGTATCGCCCTCGATCCGCCGCCCGAAGATCGGCTCGAAACAGTCGTGCACGGTGCCGGGCCTATCGGAGAGGTGCTCCAGCAGCCGGGCCAGCGCCGTATGGTGGTTGTCGGCCATCTGCACCAGCCGCGCGGGCAGGCCGGTGAAGGGCAGCTTGTGGCCCGGCAGCACGAGCTGGTCGTCTCGGGCATAGGCCCCGAGGCGCGCGCAGCTCTCCAGCCACTCGCCCACCGGGTCGGCATCGGGCTCGGAGGCATAGACCCCGAGGTTGGGCGAGATCGACGGCAAGAGCTGGTCGCCGCCCAGCACCAGCGGTTCGTCATCGCACCAGAACGTTGCGTGCTGCGGCGCGTGGCCATTGCCGATATGCACGGTCCAGCGCCGCCCACCGATGGTGAGCCGCTGGCCCTCGTGCAACGCCTGAAACCCCACAGGCAGCGGCCAGGTGATATCGGCAAAGTTGAAGGGCCGCTCCTCGCACCGCCTCGCATAGACAGCCGGGTCCATCCCCGCGCGGCGCCAGAACAGTTTGGTCTCCTCGTTGGGCCGCGCCTGCTCGTCGAGCTGGAGCATGCGGGTCAGCGTCCAGCACAACCGGGTCGACCACAGCTCGGCCCCATGCTCCTGCATCAACCATCCGGCGTTGCCGACGTGATCCGGGTGGTGGTGCGTCAGAAAAACCCGCCCCACCGGCTTGCCGCCAAGTGGCCCGTCGAGCAGCGCCTGCCAGATCTCCCGGCTCTTCTTCGAGCCGATGCCGGTGTCGATCACCGCCCAGCTCTCGCCCTCGTCGAGCGCGAAAATATTCACGTGATCCAGCGCCATCGGCAGCGGCAGCCGCAGCCAGAGGATGCCCAAGGCCACTTCGATCGCCGCGCCTGGGGCAGGCGGGCTATCCCAAGGAAAGGAGATGGGCTGTGCGTCCATGCCGCGGACCTAGCCCGCCAGCTCCTCGTTGGAAAGGGCGTCCATGCCTTCCGATCCCATCCTCACTTCCGCCGCCAGTCCCGTGTGCTGGGGGAGCAGACGCATGACGTAGAACCGCGCAAGGCCGGTTCGTGGGCCGTTGCCGCCTTCCGCCACGGCGCTGGCAAGGTGATAATGCGCGCCGAGCACGCGCGCGAAGGCGCGCAGGTAGGCTACCGCCACCGCGCCGCGGGCGTCCATGTCCATCTCCAGCACTGCCTCGGTCAGGTCGCGCTGCACCTCCGCGGCGTTCCAGACGGCATCCGCCAGCCGGGGAAACTGCGCCCGTGCGGCCTCCGCGGCCTCTTCGACCTCGGAGATCAGGGTAAAGGCCGCCTCGCCGCCATCCATCAGCTTGCGGCCCACGAGGTCGAGCGCCTGGATGCCGTTGGTGCCTTCGTAGATCGTGGTCACGCGCACATCCCGGTAGAACTGCGCCGCGCCGGTTTCCTCGATGAATCCCATGCCGCCGTGCACCTGGATGCCCGTCGCCGCCACCTCGCAGCCCACGTCGGTGCCATAGGCCTTGGAGATCGGGGTAAGAAGCGCCGCGCGGGCGGCCCATCCGGCGTCGCCGGTGGCATTGGCCATGTCGAGCGCCACGGCGTTGGCCAGCGCGATCGCGCGAGCCGCCTGGGTCTCGGCCCGCATGGTCATCAGCATCCGCCGCACGTCGGGGAACTCGATGATCGTGCCCGCGCCGCCCACCTTGCCCTGCTTGCGCTCGGCCGCATAGGCCACCGCGGCCTGAGTGGCGGCCTCGGCCACGCCGATGCCCTGGATGCCCACGCCCAGGCGGGCATTGTTCATCATGGTGAACATCGCCGCCATGCCGCCATGCTCGCGGCCCACCAGCCAGCCCTTGGCCTCGGTGTATTCCATCACCGCCGTGGGCGAGCCGTGCAGGCCCATCTTGTGCTCGAGGCTCACCACGCGCAGGCTGTTGCGCTCGCCCGGTTTGCCGTTCTCGTCCGGAATGTTCCGAGGCACCATGAACAGGCTGATGCCCTTGGTGCCCGGCACGCCATCGGGCAGGCGGGCGAGGACCAGGTGGCAGACATTCTCGGCAAAATCCGCATCGCCCCAACTGATGTAGATCTTCTGACCGCTGATCCGGTAGGTGCCGTCGCCGTCGGGCTCCGCCTTGGTGCGCAGCGCGCCCACATCGGTGCCCGCCTGCGGCTCGGTCAGGTTCATGGTGCCCTGCCACTCGCCGCTGATGAGCTTGGGCAGGTAGAGCGCCTTCAGCTCATCGGAGGCATGATGCTCCAGCGCCTCGATCTGGCCCTGGGTCAGCAGCGGGTTCAGCGCCAGCGACAGGCAGGCGCCGTTGATCATCTCGTTCACCGATTCCATCAAGGTGATCGGCAGGCCCATGCCACCGTGCTCCGGGTCGGCGCTGATGCCGATCCAGCCACCCTCGGCAATTGCCTTGTATCCCTCGGCAAAGCCGGGGGAGGTGCGCACAACGCCGTTTTCCAGCACCGCCGGATGCAGGTCGCCATTGCGCTGCAACGGGCCCAGAACCTCGCTCGCGAGGCGCCCCGCCTCGGTCAGGATCGCATCCATCATTTCGCCACCCGCTTCGGCAAAACGCTCGGTTTCGGTGACCTGGCCGTAGCCGACCACGTGGTTGAGCAGAAAGCGAAACTCTTCGACTGGGGCCTTGTAGGGCATGGGCAATTCCTCCTCGGGCGGCCTTGAGGCACCGCGCCGTGCAGCATAAGAGAGTTGGCACCCGCGCCCAAGAGGGAGGGCGCAAAACGCGGCGTCACGGGGAAACGGCATGACCGAACGGCTGGAGGGCGAGGCAGGCGTGACCCGCGCGGTGGAGCTGCTGCGGGCAGGCGCTCTGGTGGCGATACCCACGGAGACGGTCTATGGCCTTGCCGCCGATGCCCGCAACGGCACCGCCGTGGCCGGGATCTTCGAGGCCAAGGGCCGCCCCCGCTTCAACCCGCTGATCTGCCACTTGCCCTCGCTTCAAGCCGCTGCCGCAATCGGGGCGATCGAAGGAGAAGCCCTCCGCCTCGCCCGGGCGTTCTGGCCTGGCCCGCTCACGCTGGTGGTCCCGCTCCGCCCGGAGGCCGGCCTTTCGCCGCTGGTCACCGCCGGGCTGCAGACCGTGGCGCTGCGCGTTCCCGCGCTGCCGCTCGCCCAGGCGCTGCTCGCCGCCTTCGACGGCCCGCTTGCCGCGCCCTCGGCCAACCCCTCCGGCAGGATTTCTCCCAGCACGGCCGCCCATGTGGCCGAGGCTCTCTCGGGCCGCATCGCCGCCGTGCTCGATGGCGGCCCGGCCGAGGTCGGGGTCGAAAGCACCATCGTCGATTGCTCCGGCCCCACGCCGCGCCTGCTCCGCCCGGGTGGCCTGCCCGTCGAGGCGCTGGAGGACGCCCTCGGCGCACCACTGAACCATGACGCGCCGACCAACGACACCGCTCCAAGCGCGCCCGGCCAGCTCTCCTCGCACTACGCGCCGGCCAAGCCGGTCCTGCTCAACGTGACCACGCCGCCCGAAGGTGCGCTCTTTCTGGCCTTCGGCCCCGGTCACCCGGAGGCCGCCGCCAACCTCTCCGCTGCGGGCGATCTGCGCGAAGCCGCCGCCAATCTCTTCTCGATGCTCCACGCGCTCGACGCGCAACCGGGCACCGCCATCGCCGTGGCACCCATTCCGCAGCACGGCCTTGGCCTCGCCATCAACGACCGGCTCACCCGTGCCGCTGCGCCACGCTGAGGGCGCAGGGCGCAACCCTTCTTCAACCCTCCGGCATAATCCTCTACCCTCGGCCGCAACCGGCCCGGAACCTCGGAGAAGCCCATGACCCAACGCCTGCACCTCGTTTTCGGCGGCGAGCTGATCGACCCGTCGACGGGCGATCTGCGCGAAGCCGCCGCCAATCTCTTCTCGATGCTCCACGCGCTCGACGCGCAACCGGGCACCGCCATCGCCGTGGCACCCATTCCGCAGCACGGCCTTGGCCTCGCCATCAACGACCGGCTCACCCGTGCCGCTGCGCCACGCTGAGGGCGCAGGGCGCAACCCTTCTTCAACCCTCCGGCATAATCCTCTACCCTCGGCCGCAACCGGCCCGGAACCTCGGAGAAGCCCATGACCCAACGCCTGCACCTCGTTTTCGGCGGCGAGCTGATCGACCCGTCGAGGAGCGCCTTCAAGGATGTCGACGCCATCGACATCGTCGGCATGTTTCCCGACTACGCCTCCGCCTTCGACGCATGGAAGGCCGCGGCCCAGCGCACCGTCGACAACGCCCACATGCGCTACTACATCGCCCATATCCACCGGCTCCGCGACGAGGAGGCCGAGGCCTCTCCGACCGAAGAGCTGGGCTGATCCCCGACCCGCCCCCGGCCCCGCATGAGCCGCTTTCCGCTCTCCCGGGCCTTCGCGGGTCTGACCGGTCGCAGCCAGCCTGCGGCCGGCGCGGCAGCGGGCAAGACGCGCCCTCCCGGTCGGCTGGTCTGGGTCCACGTGGCCGAGGGCTGCAGCCCCGCCACGCTGGAGGATCTCGGGCGCACCCTTGCCGAGGTTCATCCGGTCTCCCTGCTTGTCACCGGTCTCCCCGAACAGCCCGACTTCTCCGGCGATGCCAAGCTGCTCTATCGCCGTGCGCCCGAGCCCGGCCGGGCCGGGCTGCGTGATTTCCTGTTCGAATGGCGCCCCGATATCGCGCTCTGGGTCGGCACGCCCCGCGATATCGCCCTGCTGACCGCCATGGGCACCGCCTGCCCGACAACCCTTGTCGCTCCCGGAGAGGAGGGGCTGGCGGGCGCCAATCGTGCCACCCGCGCCGCCCTGCGGCTGGTTTCCGAGCTCTGGGTCGGCAGTGCCGCCGCCGCCGGGGCGGCCCGCGCTGCCGGTGTCGGGCCCACCCGCATCCGCCTGACCGGCCCGCTCGTCGCCCCACCCGCGCCGCCACCCTGCATCGAGAGCGACCGGGCCGACCTAGCCGAGCGGCTCTCGGCGCGGCCCGTCTGGCTCGCCGCACGACCGCTGGCGCAAGAGCTGGGCCATGTGCTGGCGGCCCATCGCGCCGCGCTGGCAATCGCCCATCGTGCCATTCTCCTGCTCGTGCCCGGCGCGGACTGCCCCGATGACGATGCCCTCGCCGTGGAGCTCGCCGAGCAGGGCCTGACCTCCGCCTTCCGGGCCCGGGGCGAGGAGCCGCTCGACACAACGGAGGTCTATGTCACCGACAGGCTCTCCCCCGAGGAAGACGGGCTCTGGTTTCGACTGGCGCCGCTCTGCTTTCTGGGGGGCACCCTCACGCCCGGCGGGCCGGTCCAGGCCTCCGCCCCCGCCGCCGCGCTGGGCTCCGCCATCACCTTCGGGCCGCACGGCGGTGGCGAGGAGGCCGCGATCATGGCACGCCTCGCCGGGGCCGGGGCGGCCCGCGCCCTGGCAAATGGCGAGGCGCTGCCCTCTGCGGTGGCCGAGCTTCTGGCTCCCGACCGTGCCGCCGAACTGGCCGCCGCCGCCTGGACCGAAATCTCCGAGGGCGCCGCCGTGATCGCACGGCTTGCCGCCCATCTCGCGACCCTGCTCGACACCCGGGATGCGATCTGATGCGCGCTCCGCTCTTCTGGTACACGCCGCCCGACGCACCCGCATGGCAGGCCCGTGCGCTCGCACCTCTCGGCGCGCTCTATGCCCGCGCCACGGCGCGCCGCCTCACCCGCGCGGGCTACCGCGCCTCCATTCCGGTGATCTGCATCGGCAACATCAACGCGGGTGGCACCGGCAAAACGCCCACGGTCATCGCACTTGCCCAGCGCATCCCCGGCGTCCACGTCGTTTCCCGTGGTCACGGCGGCAGCCTCGAGGGGCCGGTGCAGGTCGATGAGCGCGGTCACGATGCGGCGCAGGTGGGCGACGAACCCCTGCTCACCGCCGCCTTCGCCCCCACCTGGGTCGCCAAGGACCGTGCCGCCGGCGTGCGCGCCGCCGAGGCCGCCGGGGCACGGGTGGTAATTCTCGACGACGGCTTCCAGAACCCCTCCGTCACCAAGGACCTGTCCATCGTCGTGGTCGATGCCCATCGCGGTTTCGGCAATGGCCGCTGCCTGCCCGCCGGTCCGCTCCGCGAGCCCGTCGCGGCCGGCTTGGCCCGCGCCGACCTGCTGCTCTCCATCGGTCCCGAGGCTGCTCAACAGAGGTTTGCCGCCGACTGGGGCGCGGCGATCCCCATGCCTCACCTCACCGGTCACCTCGCGCCGCTGCAGACCGGGATGGACTGGCAGGGCCTGCCCACCCTCGCCTTCGCCGGCATCGGCCACCCCGAGAAGTTCTTCAGCACCCTGCGCGCCTTGGGCGCCAACCTCATCCGTGGCGAGGCGCTCGACGATCACCAGCCGCTGACGCCCGCGCTCATGGCCCGGTTGGAGCTGGAGGCGGCCACGCTCGGTGCGCAACTGGTCACGACGGAAAAGGACGCCGTGCGCCTGCCCGCCGAGTTCCGCCAGAAGGTGCTCACAGTGCCCGTCCGCCTCGACCTCGCAGACTGGGCCCCGCTCGACGCGGCCCTGTCAAAGCTCTGATGTCAGCGCATCGCAGGCCGATCAGGTGCAGGTCATGCCCGCCGACCGGTCCTGCGCGGTCCAGCCAACGAACTCGCGTGCCCTGAACACAGCCGTCAGGCCATCACGAAAGCCCACAAGCGCCATGCCGTTGCCGCAAGGCTCCTCGGTCACAACAGGCCCGGCGAGCTTTTGCAGCGCGATCGTCGCGCCGGGATTGACCCGGTCGAAGCTCACCTCCTGCGGCGAGCCGGGCACGCCCACTCCGGTGGAGCGCAATTCGTAACCCAGGGGTTTGCCCGCAGGCGGTGCGGCACCGTCTCCCGCGGCGACGCAGCCGGCAAGAAGCAGGGGAAGCAGCAGTCCGCGCACTATTTGGGCGAGCGCTTGGCGAGAATGCGCTGCAAGGTCCGACGGTGCATGTTCAGCCGTCGCGCGGTCTCGCTCACATTCCGGTCGCAGAGTTCGTAGACGCGCTGGATATGCTCCCAACGCACCCGGTCGGCGCTCATCGGGTTCTCCGGCGGCGGCGGCAGCTCGTCGCCCGTGGCCAGCAAGGCGGCGGTCACCTCGTTGGCATCGGCCGGTTTGCTGAGATAGTCGGTCGCCCCGATCTTCACCGCCGCAACCGCCGTGGCAATCGCGCCATAGCCGGTGAGCACCACGATCTTGGCGTCGGGCCGCTTTTCCCGGATCGTTTCCACCACATCGAGGCCGTTGCCATCTTCGAGGCGCAGGTCGATCACGGCATAGGCAGGGGGCCTGGCGGTCGCAATCGCCCTCCCGGCGGCGACGGATTCGGCCATCTCCGGCTCGAATCCGCGTTTCTCCATCGCTCGTGCCAACCGCCGCAGGAACGGCTCGTCGTCATCCACGATAAGAAGGGATTTGTCCTTCCCGATCTCGTTGAGATCCCGCTCGGCCACGCGCGTCCTCCGCTGGTCGCTCCCCTGTCAGACAAAGCTATACGCGGGGGGAATCCGCGACAAGCCTTTCCGCACAGGCGCTTACCTCGCGTCGAGGAAGCACTGCACCGCATCCGCAAGCTGCTCGCCGCTCAGTTCGCGCCGGAAGAACCCGGCAAAGCCGGTTTCGGGGAAGGTGAGATAGGTGAAGGTCGAATGATCGACCAGGTAGTAATCGGGGTCGTCGTCGGTATGCGCCTTGTAGTAGGTCCGATAGGCCTTCGAGGCCGCGTCCACCTGCTGGGGCGAGCCTGTCAGCCCCACCATCCTGTCACTGATGTTGGCGGCATAATCGCCCACCGCCTCGGGGGTGTCCCGGGCCGGGTCGATGCTGATGAACACCGGCGTGACCGAGTAGCCCCGCTCCATGAGGATGTCAGTCGCTTCCACGTTGCGCACGGTATCGAGCGGGCAGACATCGGGGCAGAAGGTATATCCGAAGTAAATCAGCGACGGCTCGGTGATGACCTCGGCATCGGTCACCGTTTCACCCGCGGCATTCACCAGTTCGAACGGTCCGCCGATGGCCGCCGCGCTGGCGCCGCCGTCGCAGGCGGCAAAGGGGTCCTCCGGCGCTCCGGGATAAACAAACCAGGCCGTTCCGCCAATCAGCGCAGCAATCGCCACCGCCGCCACGCCCGCCCATGCTTTCGTCCGCATCTGCCGCTCCTTCTCGTTGCCCTTTGCTGACCGCGCGACGCCGGGCTAACAATGGGGCCGACTGTCACACCGGAGGCCCGAACCGCAAGTCACATGTCCGAAACTGGTCCGTCCGACATCGTTTTCCAGCACCCGCGCCGCGCCAACTGGATCCGGCTGCGCACCCTGATCGTGTTGCGCTGGGTGGCCGTGGCCGGGCAGAGCATCGCCATCGCCGCCGCGCACTTCTGGTACGGGCTCCAGCTCGAGATCGGCCTGTGCGTGCTGGCCATCGGCCTGTCGGTCATCGCCAACCTCGTTGCAATGTTCATCTACCCGGCCAACCGGCGGCTCAACGAGGGCGAGGCGATGCTGATGCTGGTCTTCGACCTCGCCCAGCTCGGCCTGCTGATCTACCTGACCGGCGGGTTGCACAATCCCTTCGCCCTCCTGCTTCTGACCCCGGTGACCATCGCCGCCACGGCGCTGGGGCTGAACGCGGTGCTCATCGTCGGCGCCGTGGCCATCGGGATCGTCACATTCGTCGCGTTCCACTATCTCCCGCTGCGCACGGTGCAGGGCTTCGTGTTGCGGGTGCCGTCGATCTTTCTCTTCGGGTCATGGATCGCCATCGTCATCGGTGTGTCCTTCCTCGCGCTCTATGCCCGCAAGGTCACCACCGAGATCGCGGCGATGGGCGATGCGCTGCTGGCCACCCAGCTCGCTCTCGCCCGCGAGCAAAAGCTCACCGACCTGGGCGGTGTGATCGCCGCGGCGGCGCACGAGCTGGGAACGCCGCTCGCCACCATCAAGCTCGTCAGTTCCGAAATGGTCGACGAGATCCAGGGCGATGCCGATCTGGAGAGCCTCCTGGAGGATTCGCGCCTCATCGGCCAGCAGGCCGACCGCTGCCGCGAGATCCTTCGCTCGATGGGCCGGGCCGGAAAGGACGACCTGCACATGCGCACCGCGCCGCTGCAAACCGTGCTGGAGGAAGCCGCCGAACCTCACCTCGGTCGCGGCAAACGCGTGCACTTCGATCTCCACCCCGGCCCGTCGGGCGATGAGCGCCAGCCCGAGATCCGCCGCAGCTCCGAGGTGATCCACGGCATGCGAAACCTGATCCAGAATGCGGTGGATTTTGCCGCCGCCAATGTCTGGGTCGAGGCACGATGGACGAACCAGAGCATCACCATTCGGGTCATCGACGATGGCGAAGGCTACCCGACCCATCTGATCGGCCGCATCGGAGACCCCTTCGTCCGGCGGCGGCGGTCGCCCGACGAGCCGCGCAGACGCCCGGAATACGAGGGCATGGGCCTGGGCCTCTTCATCGCCAAGACCCTGCTCGAACGGATCGGCGCGGAGCTGACCTTCGCCAACGGGTCCGATCCGTTTCTTGCCCCCGAGGAACGCCCCGAGAAGGGCGGGGCGATCGTCGAGGTCACCTGGCCCCGCGACCGGCTGGTGCCGCACGAGGGCGAGTCCCGCGCGGCGCTGGGCAGCAACCGCCCGATCGAGGCCTGACACGCGCGCCTGCCAGCAAGTTTGTTGCCGCCATGCACGCGGCATTAACGGCTGGTTAACCAAATTCCCCTCTTCTGGTCGCAAGCATTGCGGAGCCTTCGGGGGAGGCTGGTGGATTGAGCGATCTGTCATGGACTTTTGCGCTGGTTCTCGTGGCCACGTCATTCGGAACGGCGCTGCTTGCACTGATGGCCATTGGCCATTTTCAGCCCCGGCGGCGCGTAACCTGGGACAGGCTGGCCCGTGAGTCCGAAGAGATGACCTTTCTCTTCGAAGACGAAGAGCTGGTCGATGCCACCGACGAGGCCCGCAGCTTTCTCTCCACCGGGCCCGAGACCCTCCCGCACTGGCCCCGCTTTCTCGCCCTTCTGGCCAGCTCCTTCCCCGATATCGGCAGCCGCGTCGCCCGGCTGGCCGAGGTGGGCGCAATGGAGCTGCATGCCCGCGACGGGTCTGCGCGGCTCGAAGGCGAGTGGAAGGAGGGTTTGGCCCGGTTCTCGCTGCACAAGGGCGACGATATCGAGCCCGCCGAATACGACAGCTTCTCCGTGGCCGCGATGGCTGAGGAGCTCGACGTGCTGCGCGCCGTGGTCGACGATGCGCCCGTGCTCGCCTGGCGCGAGGACGAGGAGGGCAACGTCACATGGGCGAACGGCGCCTACATCGACCTGCTCTACCGGATGCACCCGGACAGGACCACTCTGGCATGGCCCCTGCCGCGCGCCTTCGCGCACACCTTCCACGATGGCGAGGTCGACGTCGTGCACCGGGTTTCCGTTTCGATCCCCTTCATCGAACAGGTGGTCTGGTACGATTGCATCACCCGGCCGATGGGGGCCGAGGCGCTGGTCTTCGCCACCTCCGCCGACCGGCTCGTGCAGGCCGAGCGGTCCCGCCTGGAGTTCCTTCAAACCCTCACTAAGACTTTTGCCGACCTGCCCACGGGTCTCGCCGTCTTTGACCGGGGCCGCCAGCTGGCCCTGTTCAACCCGGCCCTCACCGACCTGTCCGCGCTCGAGCCGCAATTCCTGTCGTCCCGTCCCACGCTGGTGGCCTTTCTCGACCGCCTGCGCGAGGCCCAGCGCATGCCGGAACCCAAGGACTACAAGACATGGCGGGCGAGCATCGCCCAGCTCGAATCGGCCGCCTCCGAGGGAATCCACCAGGAAATCTGGTCGCTGCCAAACGGCCAGACCTACCGGGTGACCGGGCAACCGCATCCGGACGGCGCGGTGGCCTTCCTGTTCGAGGATATCTCGGCCGAGATGTCGCTCACCCGCCGCTTTCGCTCCGAGCTCGAAATGGGGCAGGCCGTGGTCGACAGTCTCGACGAAGCCATCGCGGTTTTCTCGCACACCGGCTCGATGGTGCTTTGCAACCGCGCCTATCAGGAGCTCTGGAGTTGCGATCTCGTCGGCTCGCTCTCCGACGTGAGCGTTCAGGACGCCGTGCGCGACTGGTCCGCCCTCACCGAAAATAATGCGCTCTGGACGCGGGTCTCAAAGTTCCTGTCCGGCCAGTCCGACCGGCGGGCATGGCACGTCGATATCGAGAGCGCCGCCTACGGCACGGTCAAGTGCAGGTTCTCCCCCGTCGCCGGAGGCAACACGCTCGCAGGTTTCACCCTGCACGCGGCACCAACCCCTGCGGCGGCCCCAAGGAAGGGCCAGCACCAGGCCGTCTGATCCGCTTCCGCCTTGCCCTGCGCCGCCGGGCGGATACTCTGGCCGCGATGACCCGTGCCGCTTCGTTTCCGCTCCAGATTTCGCTCGCCTCGCCCGAGCATACCACCCGCCTTGCAGAGGCCGTCGCGCCTCTGCTCGATGCGGGCGACGTTCTCCTGTTGTCCGGCCCGATTGGCGTCGGCAAGAGCCATTTCGCGCGCGCCCTGATCCGCTGGCGGATGCGCCGCACAGGCGAAGTCGAGGATGTGCCCTCGCCCACCTTCACGCTCGTGCAAACTTACACCCTCTCTGACGGGGAGATCTGGCATGCCGATCTCTACCGCCTGAGCGACCCCGACGAGGTGGAAGAACTCGGCCTCTCGGCCGCCTTCGAAGACGCGATCTGCGTTGTCGAATGGCCCGACCGCCTGCCCGCCCCGCCCGACACGGCGCTGACCATCGCCTTCGAGCCCGACGACACCGCCGATGCGCGCAGGCTGGTGCTTTCGGGCTCCGCGGCCTGGGCCGAGCGCCTGTCTGGCATCCTGGAGGCCTCTGCATGACGAGTGTCGAAACCTTCCTGTCCGCCGCCGGATGGGGCGATGCCCAGCGCACGGCCCTCGCCGGCGATGCCTCCGCCCGCAGCTACCAGCGCCTCACCAGGGGCAACGAGCGCGCGGTTCTCATGCTCGACCCCGAGGGCAACGTTGCGCCCTTCCTGTCCATCGCTGCCCATCTCGCGGCCCAGGGTCTCTCAGCTCCCCGCATCCTCGCCGCCGACCCCGCGCATGGATTGGTGCTGATGGAAGACCTTGGCGACGATCTGATCGCCCGCATTTCCTCCACCGACCCGAGCCGGGAGGAGGCGCTCTATCTCGCCGCGACCGATGTGCTTGTCGCCCTCCACGCCGCCCCCCTGCCCGCTGGCCTGCAGCCCTACGGCCCCGCCGAGATGGCCGTGATGATCGCCCCGGCCGCCGAGTTCTACGCCACCGCCGCCGGTGTGCCCCTGACGCACGACCAATGGCACCACCTGACCGCCGCGCTGGAGGAGGCCCTGCTCGCCTCCGACATGCCGCCCCCGGTGATGATCCACCGCGACTACCACGCCGAAAACCTGCTCTGGCTGCCTGACCGTGCCGGCGCCGCCCGTGTCGGCCTGCTCGACTTTCAGGATGCCCTCGCCGGCCATCCGGCCTACGACCTCGCCTCTCTGCTCGGCGATGTCCGGCGCGACGTGGCCGGTCCGGTGCGTGAGGCCGCGATCCGTCACTATCTCGCCGCAACCGGCCATGATGGGGCCGGTTTCCGCGCCGCCCTCGCTGCCCAGGGCGCCCAGCGGAACCTGCGCATCCTCGGCATCTTCGCTCGGCTCTGCACCCGGCTCGGCAAGCCGCATTACCTCGAGCTCATGCCGCGCGTCTGGTCCCTGCTGCTCGCCGATCTCGCGCATCCCACGCTCGAGAACCTGCGAGACGTCGTGCTCGACGCGATACCGGAACCCACGCCGGAGCGGCTCGACCGGATCCGACGGGTGGCGGCATGAGCGGCCCCGATGCGGCGATGGTCTTTGCGGCGGGCTTTGGCACCCGCATGCGCCCGCTCACCAACGATCGGCCCAAGCCGCTGGTCGAGGTGGCGGGCAAGCCGCTGCTCGATCACGCGCTCGCGCTGACCGGCGGCCTCTCCCGCGTAGTGGTCAACAGCCACTACCTCGGCGAGCAGATCGCCGCCCATCTCGCAGGCCGCCCAGTGCATGTGATCCATGAGCCCCGGATCCTCGACACCGGCGGCGGCCTTCGCAACGCCCTGCCCCAGCTCGGCCCCGGCCCCGTCATCACCCTGAACTCCGATGCCGTCTGGACAGGCTCCAACCCGCTCGACACGCTTCGCGCCGCCTGGGACCCCGCGTCGATGGACGCGCTCCTCCTTCTCATCCCGGTCGCCAATGCGCGTGGTTACGCCGGCACGGGCGACTTTTCGCGCGATACCGCAGGCCGCCTCTCCCGTGGCCCCGGCTACGTCTATTCCGGCGCCCAGATCATCAAGCCGGACGGTCTCGCTGCGATTCCCGAGGCCGCCTTCTCGCTCAACCTGCTGTGGAACCGGATGCAGCCCCAGGGGCGGCTCTTCGGGGTGATCCATGGCGGCGGCTGGTGCGACGTGGGCCACCCGGACGGCATCGCCGAGGCCGAGTCCCTTCTTGCCGAGGCCCCCGGTGTTTGACCCCTCAGACCGGCCGCGGCTCTTTTCCACGCCCATCGGAGCCGACTTCTCCGAGGCGCTCCTGCGCGGCCTCGAGGCGCGGCTCGACGGAGCGCCGCCAGAGGCCTGGGGCCGGGTCACGATCTACGTCAACACCACCCGCATGCGCCGCCACCTGCTCGACCGCCTCGCGCAGGGCCCCGCCCGCTTGCTGCCCCGCATCCTGCTGGTGACCGATCTTGCCTCGGACCCGCGCCTCGCCGGGTTGAAGCCGGCCGCCTCTTCGCTCGGGCAACGGCTGCAACTGCGCCAGGCCGTGTTGCGGCTGATCGAGCTGCAACCCGACCTCGCGCCCCCCGCCGCCGCCTTCGACCTCGCCACCAGCCTCTCGGCCCTTCTCGAGGAGATGGATGACGAGGGTGTGAATCCCGCCTCCCTGGCCACGCTCGACGTGGCCGAACACTCCGCCCACTGGGCCCGCAGCCTGTCGATGATTTCCATCCTCTCGGGGCAGGATAGTGACGCTTTTCGCGGTAATGCGGCCCTCAACCGCGATGCCCTCGCGGCCCTGCTTGCCCTCTGGCATGAGACCTCGCCCCGCGACCCGGTGATCGTTGCAGGCTCCACCGGCTCCCGCGGTACCACGCGGCTCTTGATGGAGGCGGTTTCGCGCCTTCCGCAGGGGGCCGTCGTGCTCCCGGGAGTCGACCATGAGATGCCCGAGGCCGTGTGGCAGAACCTGCTCGCCTCCGCGACCAACCCCAAACGTCCGCCAGAAGAGGACCACCCGCAGTATCGCTTTGCCGCCCTGCTCTCCCGGCTCGGTCTCGAGCCGAGAGACATTCACCACTGGGCCGAGCTTCTGCCTGCCACCCCCAGCCGCAATCGCCTCGTCTCCCTCGCCCTCCGGCCCGCCCCCGTCACCGACCAATGGCGCCGCGATGGCCCGCCGCTGACCGAGACGCTTCCCGCGGCCACCGGCAGTCTGACCCTGATCGAGGCGCAATCGCCGCGCCACGAGGCCGGCGCGATCGCGCTCGCCATTCGGGAGGCCGTCGAGGCCGGCAAATCGACCGCGCTGGTTACCCCCGACCGCACGCTCGCCCGCCAGGTCACTGCCGCGCTCGCCCGCTGGTCGATCGTCCCTGACGATTCCGCCGGTCTGCCGCTGCATCAAAGCGCGCCCGGCCGTTTTCTGATCGAAACAGCCGCCCTGCTTGGCCGGCCGTTAGACCTCGCCCCGGCGCTGTCGCTTCTGAAGCACCCGCTCACAGCATCCGGCCCCGGCCAGCGCGGGCCCCACTTGCTCAATACCAGCGAGTTCGAAACCTGGGCCCGCCACAGGGGCGCCCCAAGGCTCGATCGTGCAACGCTGGAAGCCTGGCTCGCGTCCAGAACGACGAGCGCGGCGCGGCAGGCCTGGGCCGAGTGGCTCGCGACCCTGCTGGAGCGCGCTGCGGGAGCCGTCACCGAAACGCTTGCGGCGCGCATCGCCGCCCATGTCACCCTGGCCGAAGCGCTCGCCGCCGGGCCCGGGCAGATCGGCTCCGGCGCCCTCTGGCTCGAAGAGCCTGGACAGGCCGCCACCCAGGCCATGGCCGAGCTGCGCGAGGCCGCCCCTTTGGGCGGGGAGGTCAACAATAGTCACTATTTAACCCTGATCCGGAGTTTTCTGGCTGAGAAAGAGGTGCGAACGGCACCCGTATCGCACCCGCTCGTTGCGATCTGGGGTACCATCGAGGCCCGCACCCGGATCGTCGATATTTGCATCCTCGCCGGACTGAACGAGGGCACTTGGCCCGCGACGCCCGCACAGGATCCCTGGATGAACCGCGCCATGCGACATGAGGCCGGCATGCTGCTCCCCGAGCGGCGGGTCGGGCTGGCCGCGCATGACTTCCAGCAGGCGCTGGGCGCGGCCGAGGTGGTGCTGAGCCGCAGCGTACGCAGCGCCGATGCCGAAACCGTCCCCTCCCGCTGGCTCAACCGGCTGACCAACCTCCTCACCGGCCTCGGCCCGCAGGGCGCCTCTGCCCTCGACGCCATGAAAGCCCGCGGCGCGCGCCTGCAAAGGTTGGCCGATGCCCTCGCCCGCCATTCCGCGCGGCCCCTGCCATCTCTCCCCGCGCCGCGCCCCTCCCCCGCGCCGCCCGAAGGCGTGCGCCCCCGCAAGCTCTTTGTCACAGCCATCTCCACCCTGATCCGCGACCCCTATGCCATCTACGCCCGCCATGTGCTCAAGTTGCGCCGCCTCGGCCCGCGCGCGCCCGAGCCCGATGCAGCCATGCGCGGCACGGTGCTGCATGCGGTGATGGAGCGATGCCTGCTCGAGCGCTTCGATTTTACCGGCCCGCCGGACGAGGTGGCGCAGGCCTTCCTGTCCCTCGCTGCCGATGTCATCGCCAGCCACGTGCCCTGGCCCGCCACCCGCCGCCTCTGGCTCGGCCGCCTCGCATCGGCAACCCCCGATCTCCTGCGCCACGAAGCCCGGCTTCAGGCCGAGGGCACGCCCGTCATCATCGAGAAAACAGGCTCTGTTCCACTGCAACACGTTGATTTTATCGTCGCCGCAAAACCCGACAGGATCGACCGCCTCGCCACCGGCGGCTGCGCCGTGCTGGACTACAAGACCAACACGAAGCCACCCAGCGAAAAGGAGGTCGAGGCCTTCGACAAGCAGCTCCTGCTCGAGGCCGCCATTGCCGAGGCGGGTGGCTTTTCGGGCCTCGGGGCCGAGCGTGCGGCGCGAGTCGGCTACATCTCGCTCGGCAATCCCGCCAACTCCCGCGACGAGCCGCTCGAGATCGATGGCCTCTGGCGCCCCCACGCCATGCTTCTCGACCTGGCCAACCTGATCCGCAGCTATCAGAACGAGAGCAAGGGCTACACCGCCCGCCGCGCGCCGCAACACCTCTCCTACGCGGGCGACTACGATCACCTCTCGCGCTACGGCGAGTGGGATGACACCGCCCGCCCAGAAACCATTCCGGTAGGCCGATGAACGCCCCCAACCCCGCCAGCGCCGCCCAGATCCAGGCCGCCGAACCCGACCTGTCCACCTGGCTTTCCGCCAATGCCGGCTCCGGCAAGACCCGCGTGCTGACCGACCGCGTCGCGCGTCTGCTGCTGCGCGACGTGGCACCACAGAACATCCTCTGCCTCACCTTCACCAAGGCTGCCGCGGCCGAGATGCAGAACCGGCTCTTCGCCCGCCTGGGCAGCTGGTCCATGCTCGATGATGACAAGCTGGGCGAGGCGCTCGCCTCGGTCGGCGAACCCGGCGCCACCCCGGATCGGCTCGCCAAGGCCCGCCGTCTCTTTGCCCGGGCCATCGAAACGCCGGGCGGGCTGAAGATCCAGACGATCCACTCCTTCTGCTCCGCCACCCTCCGCCGGTTTCCGCTCGAGGCCGGCGTGCCGCCGGGCTTCACCGAACTCGACGACCTCTCCGCCAAGGCCCGGCTGCGCGAGGCGCTCGACCATGTGGCCGAGTCTGACCCCCAAACCTTTGATGCCTTCGCCGCGCTCTTCTCCGGGCTCGAGGTCGAGAGCTTCTGTGCCCGGCTTGCAGGTCAGCGCGAGGCCTTCGCGGATGCGGTGGATTTCGAGACCATATCAGCCCAACTTGGCCTCCCGCAGGGCTATGGCGATGCACAGTTGATCGCCGAAGTCTTCCTGGGTGGCGAAGACGAGCTGCTCTCTGCCGTCGTGCCCTTTCTCCTCGCCGGCAGCTCCAACGATGCCAAGGCCGGTGCCGAACTGGCCGATCTTCCGCCCGACCGTCTCGCCGCCCTTGCGGTGCTCGACAAGCGACTGGTCGGCCAGTCCGGCCAGTCCGCCGGCGCCGCCCGGATCGGCAGTTTTCCCACCAAGGCCACCCGCGAGAAGCTGCCGCCCGATCTGCTCGCACGGCTCGAATCCCTCATGCTCCGCGTCGCCGACGTGCACGATCGCGCCAAGCAGCTGCGCCTTGCCCAGCGCTCCCACACGCTCAATCGCTTTGCTCAGGCCTTCCTGCCCGCCTACGAGGCCGCCAAGGCCGCCCGCGGCGACCTCGACTTCGACGACCTCATCTTCAAGACCCGCGACCTGCTGACCAACGAGGGCGTGGCCGACTGGGTGCTCTTCCGGCTCGACGGAGGGATCGACCACATACTCGTGGACGAGGCCCAGGATACCGGCCCCGCCCAATGGCAGGTGATCGAGCTGATTTCCCGCGAGATCTCCTCCGGCAGCGGCCGCCGCGAGGCGGGCGAGCGCACCATCTTCGTGGTCGGTGACAAGAAGCAATCCATCTACGGCTTCCAGGGCGCCGACCCTGACGGGTTCGAGCGCATGGCAAACATCTTCACCGAGCGCCTCGCCCAGTTCGGGGCCCCGCCGCAACGGCGGGAGCTGCTGTATTCCTTTCGCTCCGCCGCGCCCATCCTGCGCGTGGTCGACGAGGCCTTTCCCCACGACCCCCGCGCCATGGGCGGCGCCCTCACCCATATTGCCTTTCACGAGGCCATGCCGGGGCGGGTCGATCTCTGGCCCTTCATCCCCAAGCCGCCCAAGACGGAGGATGACACGCCGTGGTTCAACCCGGTGGACATGGTCGCAGCCGACGATCCGCAGGTGCAACTCGCCCAGCGGATCGCCTCCGAGATCGTGCGCATGCAGGCGGAAGAGAGACTGTTCGACCATGTCGATGGCGCCTACACGCCGCGGCGCATCACCGATGGCGACATCCTGATCCTGGTCCAGCGCAGGGCCTTGATCTTTCACGAGGTGATCCGCGCCTGCAAGGCGGCGGGGCTGGAGGTTGCGGGCGCCGACCGGGTCAAGCTGGCCGAGGCCATGGCCGTCAAGGACCTGCTCGCGCTCCTTTCGTTTCTCGACACGCCCGATGACGATCTTTCCCTCGCCGCCGCCCTGCGCTCGCCGCTCTTCGACTGGAGCGAAGATGCGCTCTACCGCCTCGCCCAACCGCGCGACGGCAAGCTATGGGAGGCCCTGCGCCACTCCGGCGCGGCGGGTGAGCCCGCGCTTTCCATCCTGACCGACCTGCGCAACCACGCGGGCTTTCTGCGCCCCTACGAGTTGCTCGAGCGGATCCTGACCCACCACGAGGGCCGACCGCGCCTTCTGGCCAGGCTCGGGGTCGAAGCCGAGGAGTCCATCGACCTGCTCCTGTCCACCGCGCTCGGCTACGAACAGGCCGAAACGCCCAGCCTCACCGGCTTTCTCGCCTGGATGGAGGCGAGCGAGATCGACATCAAGCGCGGGCAGGAGAGCGGAGGCCGCGCGATCCGGGTGATGACCGTGCACGGTGCCAAGGGGCTCGAGGCTCCCATCGTGATCCTCGCCGAGAGCGGTGACCGGGTTCCGCCACGCGAGGATGGCGCGGTACTGCTGGAGGGCATGTCACCGCTCTGGAAGCCCTCCAAGCCCGACACCCCGGCCGATATCCTCCCCCACCTCGAGGCGCTGAAGGCCCGGCAGGAGGAGGAGCGCCTGCGCTTGCAATACGTTGCCATGACCCGCGCCGAGCAATGGCTCATCGTCTGCGGCGCGGGCGAGGCCAAGGAAGACAAGGAAAACTGGTATCGCCGGACCGAGTCGGCGCTTGAGCGTGTGGGCGCCGTCACCCACCTGTTTCCCTTCGGCGCCGGCAAGCGCTACCAGAATGCGCGGCCCGAGGGTGCGGACAAGCTTGAGACCCGGGCAATGTCCGACACCGGCATCACCCTGCCCGCCTTCGCCCTCGCACCGGTGCCCAGCCCGGCCCGCCCCGCGCAGATCCTGTCACCTTCCGCGCTTCCCGGCCCCAAGACCCTGCCGGCCGAGGGGGCGGGCAACCCCGATGCCATGGCCCGCGGCTCGGCCCTGCACCTCTTGCTCGAGCATCTTCCCGCCGTCGCGCCCGAGCATCGCGCCAGCCGCGCCGCGCAACTGCTCGCCTCCCATGCCCCTGCTTCCGATCCCGAGGTCATCGACGAGGCGCTTGCCGTGCTCGACGCGCCCGATCTTGCGCCCTGGTTCTCCGGCGAGGCGCTGGTCGAAGTCTCGATCTCAGCGCAGCTGCCCGAGCTGAACGGCCAGCCGATGCAGGGCATCATCGACCGCCTCATCGTGACCGAAACCACCGTGCTGGCGATCGACTACAAATCCAACGTCATCGTGCCCGTCCGGATCGAAGACACGCCAACCGGCCTTCTGGCCCAGATGGGCGCCTATGCCTCCGCGCTCTCGCAGGTCTATCCGCAGCATGGCGTGCAAACTGCCCTGCTCTGGACAAGCCTGCCCAGGCTCGACCTGCTGCCACACGACCTTGTGACGAATGCACTCAAGGCCACCGCATCTGCTTGACCTACCCCCACACCGCTCCTACCTTCCCCACCCGAACCGCAAAATCATCAGGAGTGCCGAAATGGCGACCGTTGCCGTGACCGATGACACCTTCACCACCGAGGTGAAGGAATCCGATATCCCCGTCGTGGTGGATTTCTGGGCCGAGTGGTGCGGCCCCTGCAAGCAGATCGGCCCGGCGCTCGAAGAGCTCAGCGAAGAGTTCGACGGCAAGGTGAAGATCGTCAAGGTCAACGTCGACGAGAACCCGAACTCCCCGGCCCAGATGGGCGTGCGCGGCATCCCGGCGCTGTTTCTCTTCAAGGACGGTCAGGTGGTGTCCAACAAGACCGGCGCCGCTCCCAAGGCCTCGCTGAAGGGCTGGATCGAAGAGTCGATCTGATCCCGCGAAAGAGCTGACCTGCAAGATGGCGCCCCCGGGCGCCATTTTCACAGGTTCCAGCCGAACGTCCGCAGCCTGGCCGGCAATTGCTCGTCAAACTCGTCCTGCCCGGCGTTCACCGTGTCGCCGGTCAGGAACCAATGCAGGTACCGGGCAAACTCGGGCCTCTGCTCCAACCGGGCAAAGGCCGCCTCCACGCCGTCGCGCGGCAGCGACCCGGCAATGTGGTGAAAGTCGATCTCCCCGAAGAGAATAGCCGCCTTCTCCAGGAAATAGCCCTGAAATGCCAGCGAGCTGTTCTGGGTCGCAACGTAACTGCACCGCCGCAGCAGCATGTCCGAAACGCCCTGCGCCACCTCCAGCCGGGCGTGCCGCTCTGCCAGCGCAGCCAATGCGGCCAGTTCCGCCTCGCTGTAACTCTCGCGCGGGTGCAGCGTTGCCACCACCGGCCGGTCGGTGCGCTCCAGCAGGCAGTCCAGCATCTCCAGCGGGCTCATCGCCTGAAACGAGCGATGCTCCTGCAACCGCCCCTGCAAGGGCACCAGCACAAAGCCGTCGTCCCCCACGTCCCGGCCCCTGTCGAAATTCCAGTTGCGCCAGTTGCCGAAAAAGCGCTCCGCCGCCTCGCCATCCACCGCCATCGGGTCGAACTCCGCCTTTGCCACTGGCCAGGCCCAGCGCTCATGGCTCCGCTCGATCCGCCAGAAGGCGCCCAGATAGGCGCGGCGGCAGCACAAGGCGCCGTCATGGGGCGGCGCATCCATGTGCACCAGCGTGGGGCCACCCTGCCGCACGGCCGCGTCGCGGTCGGCCAGCGAATTGCCCATCACCTCCACCGCCCAGCCGCGCTTTTCGACGATCCCGATCAATCGGTTGAAAAAGTTGAAACTGCCCGCGCGCACCCGTTGAAGGCTGGGGTCATCCAGCAAGATCCGCAGCGTTTCCCGTCCCATGGGCAGAGGCTAGGCCGCGTCTATCCTCCCCGCAAGGGTTGCACCCACGGCTGCCCGCCAATATCTCCCTCAAAACGGAGGACGCCATGGCGGACGACAAATTTCCAGGCTGGCACGGCACCACGATCATCGGGGTCCGCAAGGGCGGCGAGGTCGTGGTGGCCGGCGACGGGCAGGTGAGCCTCGGCCAGACAGTGATCAAGGGGACCGCCCGCAAGGTGCGCCGCATTGCGCCCGGCGGGCACGAGGTGGTCTGCGGCTTCGCGGGCTCCACCGCCGATGCCTTCACCCTGCTGGAGCGCCTGGAAAAGAAGCTCGAGGCCACACCCGGCCAGCTGGCCCGCGCCAGCGTGGAGCTGGCCAAGGACTGGCGCACCGACAAGTACCTGCAGAAGCTCGAAGCCATGCTCATCGTGACCGACGGCAAGGAGCTCCTCGTCATCACCGGCGCGGGCGACGTACTGGAGCCCGAGCACGGCATTGCCGCCATCGGCTCCGGCGGCAACTACGCACTCGCCGCCGCACGCGGCCTGATCGACCAGGATCTCGACGCCGAGGCCATCGCCCGCCGGGCCATGGAAATCGCCGCCGACATCTGCGTCTACACCAACGGCAACCTGACCGTTGAAAAGATCACCGCATGAGCATCACCGGCGACGATATCCGTGCCGCCGTAGGCGCCGGAAAGATCAGCGAGGCCCAGGCCACCGCCATCGTGGCCCTGGCAGATGCCCGCCGCGGCGCCCGCGAAAATCTCGATGGGCTCGATGAGCCCTTTGAGCTCTTCAAGGGCTTCAACGAGATCTTCATCGTGGTCGGGCTGACCATCCTGTTCGTCGGCTGGTGTGGTCTCACCGGTGTGTCCGCCTGGCTCTCGGGCGCACCGGAAATGCCGCTTCTGGTGTTCGCCGTCATCGGCATGGCGGTGCTCGCGGCGCTTGCCGGCTACTTCACCAAGCGGCGCAGAATGGTCGCCCCCTCCATCGCCCTTTCGATCATGTTCGCCATTTCCGCCTTGCAGGCCGGCTGGGTGCTTGGCTCGTGGTTCGCCCAGGAAGAAGGCATCATCATCCTGGCCGCTGCCGTGACGACGCTCTGCCTGCTCGGTTGGTGGGGGCTGTTTCGCATCCCCTTCGCACTGCTGCTGGTCGCACTCGGCGCCTATGTCACAGCCTTCTCCGCAACCTCGCTGGCCGGGGTCGAGTTTCGGCGCTGGCAGGATGCCTTCCTGCTCTCCGACAACGCGGCCTTTGCATGGGTCACGCTGGCCATGGGTCTCCTCGGTCTTGTCCTCGCCCTGCGCTTCGACATGTCCGATCCGCACCGCGTGACCCGCCGCACAGCGCAGGCCTTCTGGCTGCACGTCATCTCGGCGCCCGCCATCGTGAACACCGTGGCCTTCACCCTGTTCCAGCAAGGTGGTGCCGCGGCCTATATCATCCTCAGCGGCTTCCTTCTCCTCATGGCCCTCTTCGCCATCGTGATCGACCGCCGCTCCTTCCTCATTTCCGGCATCGGCTACGTCGTCGCCCTCGTCGCCATCGTGGCCGAAGGCAACACCTGGGCCTTCATCCTGCTGCTCGGTGTCTTCCTCGTCGCCCTTGGCGCCTTCTGGGAGAGCATCCGCGGCGCGATCATGGCAGCCCTCCCCCGCTTCCCCGGAAAAGACAACCTGCCGCCCTGGACGCGGCCCAGAGAGTTTTCCGCATGACCGACCTGACCCCCCGCGAGATCGTCTCCGAGCTCGACCGTTTCATCATCGGCCAGAAGGACGCCAAGCGCGCCGTGGCCGTGGCCCTGCGCAACCGCTGGCGGCGCAAGCAGCTCAGCGACGACATCCGCGACGAGGTCTACCCCAAGAACATCCTGATGATCGGCCCCACCGGCGTCGGCAAGACCGAGATCAGCCGTCGCCTCGCCAAGCTGGCGAAAGCGCCCTTCATCAAGGTCGAGGCCACCAAGTTCACCGAGGTCGGCTACGTTGGCCGCGACGTGGAGCAGATCGTGCGTGACCTGGTCGATGCCGCCATCGCCCAGACCCGCGAGCTGATGCGCGAGGAAGTCACTGCCAAGGCCCGTGAGAGCGCCGAGGAGCGCGTGCTGCGCGCCATCGCCGGCGAGGACGCGCGCGGCAGGACGCTGGAGATGTTCCGCGAAAAGCTCCGCCGTGGCGAGCTCGATGACACCGTGATCGAGCTCGATATCGCCGAGCCCGCGCCCAGCTTTCCGATGCTCGAGATCCCCGGCCAACCCGGCGGCGGGATGCAGGGCATGGGCCATCTCCAGGATCTCTTCGGCAAGGCCTTCGGCGGCCGCACCCAGCGCCGCAAGATGACCGTGGCCGAAAGCTACGAGATCCTGATCGGCGAAGAGGCCGACAAGCTGCTCGACGACGAGCAGGTGAAGGCGGCCGCGTTGGACTCGGTGCAGGAAAACGGCATCGTCTTCATCGACGAGATCGACAAGGTCTGTGCCCGCGCCGAAACCCGCGGCGGCGACGTGAGCCGCGAGGGCGTGCAGCGCGACCTGTTGCCGCTGATCGAGGGCACAACCGTCTCCACCAAGCACGGCCCGGTGAAGACCGATCATATCCTCTTCATCGCCTCCGGCGCCTTCCACATCGCCAAACCCTCCGACCTGCTGCCCGAACTTCAGGGGCGTCTGCCGATCCGGGTGGAACTCCGGGCGCTCACCGAGGAGGATTTCGTGCGCATCCTCACCGAAACCGACAATGCGCTTACCCGGCAGTACACCGCCCTGATGAAGACCGAGGGCGTGGATGTAAGCTTCACCGACAACGGCATCGCCGCGCTCGCCCGCATCGCCGCCGAGGTCAACCAGTCGGTCGAGAACATCGGCGCACGCCGGCTCTACACCGTGATCGAGCGGGTCTTCGAGGAGCTCTCCTTCCTCGCCCCCGACAAGTCCGGCGAAGCGGTCGAAATTAACGCCGATTACGTCGAGAAGAACCTCGGCGAACTCGCCCGTTCGACCGATTTGTCGCGCTACGTCCTATAGGAATGGTCACCGCTCGCGCCGCGAGCTAGTTTCCGGACCATGAAGGGTTTTTTGCGTCTTTCGGTTCTGATTCTCCTGCTCGCCGCCTGCGCGCCGCGCTCCACTCTGGTGATCGTGCCGGGCGGGGTTGGGATCGGCACGCCCTATACCGTTTTTGTGGGCAGTACGCGGGAGCGCGACCCAACCCTGAAGGGCCTGCGCTACACCGAGCGGGCGCCACTCGGCTTTCTCTCCTACGACGTGTCGGTGCCGCCCAACCGCAAGCCCGGCGAGGTGCGCACGGCCCGTCGCAGAGGGGCTGACGTCAGCCGCGACTTCGTCGCCACCGCCGCCAACCGCTATGCCTCGCCCGCCAGCTTCCGCTCCGCCATCCAGCGCGGCCTCCGCGAACGGCCCAAGGCCGGCGGCAACGTGGTCGTCTACGTCCACGGCTACAACAACACCATCGCGGATTCGGTCTTTCGCCTCGCCCAGCTGACCCATGATCTCAAGATCGACGATCTGCCGGTCAGCTACACCTGGCCCTCCGCCGAGAACCCGCTGGCCTACGCCTACGACCGCGACTCCGCGCTCTTCGCCCGAGACGGCTTCGAGAGCTTCCTGACAGAGGTATCCCGGTCCGGCGCGGATTCGATCACCATCGTCGGTCACTCGATGGGCTCGCTCGTGGTCATGGAAACCCTCCGCCAGATGGCGATCCGCAATGACCGGGAGGTGCTGCCCAAGCTCGGCGGCGTCGTGCTCATGTCGCCCGATCTCGACGTCGACCTGTTCCGCTCCCAGGCCAAGCGCATTGGCACGCTGCCGCAACCGTTCCTCATCTTCGTCTCCAGCCGCGACAAGGCACTGCGCCTCTCCGCCCGACTCACCGGGCTGCCCGCCCGGCTCGGAAACCTCGCGGACGTCAAGGAAGTCGCCGATCTCGACGTGACCCTGATCGACGTATCGAATTTCCAGGGTGGCGGCCTCGATCACTTCACCGCCGCCGAAAACCCGGCGCTGCTGAAGATCCTGGGTCAGGTCTCCGAGGTCGATGCCGCCTTCGGCAGAGACAATTCCGGCCGCACCGGCCTCGTGCCCGGCACAATCCTTACGGTGCAGAGCGCAACCTCCATCATCCTCTCGCCGGTCACCGTCCTCTCCGGCAGAAACTGATCACTTTCCATCCCTGCGGCAGGGCGCGATAAGGGCGGCATGGGTTTCATCGGCTTCCTGCGCGGCAACGCCCCGTTCCTGTTGGCCGGGGCCCTGCTCTCCTTCACCTCCTCCTATGGTCAGACCTTCTTCATCTCGATCTTCGCCGGCGAGATCATGGAGGGCTTCGCCCTGTCCGATGGGCAATGGGGCCTGATCTACACCCTCGGCACCACGCTTTCGGCGATCACGATGGTCTGGGCCGGCACCCTGACCGACCGCTACCGCGTGCGTGCCTTGGCCAACCTCGTCGGTCCCGGCCTCGCCCTGGCCTGCCTCGCCATGGCCGCCGTCCCCGGCCCCGTGCTGCTCGTCTTCGTCATCTTCGCCCTCCGTCTCTTCGGCCAGGGTCTCTTTTCCCATCTCGCGATCGTCGCAATGGCCCGCTGGTTCGTGGGTCGGCGCGGCACGGCGCTTTCGATTTCCTCGATGGGCTTTGCCCTCGGACAGGCAATGCTCCCCGTCGCCTTCGCCGCCGCGATGACATTGGTGCACTGGCGCTGGCTCTGGGTCCTGGCCGCGGCCCTCTGCCTCGCCGCGCTCCCGATACTTGCCGTCCTGCTCCGGGCCGAACGAACGCCGCAATCGGTGGCCGATGCCACGCCTTCCGCCGGGATGGACGGCGTGCACTGGACCCGCGCCCAGGTGATCCGGCACCCGCTCTTCTGGTTCTCCATCCCGCTCCTGCTGGGCCCGGCCGCCTGGGGCACTTCGCTCTTCTTCCAGCAGGTTCACTTCGCTGGCGAGAAAGGCTGGACGCTGGTCGATTATCTCGCCCTCATGCCGGTGTTCACCGCCGTCTCCATCGCAGCCACCTTCGTCACCGGCGCACTGATCGACCGCTTCGGCACCGCGCGGCTGATGATGCTCTACATGCTGCCCTTCGCCCTGGCCTTCCTCGTGCTCTGGCAGGCCGAAAGCCTCGTGATGGCCGCACTCGGCCTCGCCATCTTCGGCATCGGCACCGGCGCACAGGCCACCTTGCCCGGTTCCTATTGGGCGGAGTTCTTCGGAACGCGCCACATCGGCTCGATCAAGGCGATGGCCGGGGCGATCATGGTGTTCGGCTCCGCCATCGGCCCCGGCATCTCGGGCTGGCTGATCGACGCCGGACTGACCTTCGAAGATCAGCTTCCCTGGATTTCCGCCTATTTCATCGCCGCAGCGGGCTGCATCACGCTCGGCGTTCTCTCGGCCCGCGCCCGCCTACCGCGTCCGGCGTAGATACACGTAATAGGCCCCGTCGCCGCCATGCTTCAGGCTGGCGGGCGTAACCTCGAGCACCAGGGCCGAGAGCGGCGGCCGCGAGAGCCAGTCGGGCACCTGTCGCCGCAGCACGCCGGGTCGTGAAGGAATGGGCCCCTCGTCCTCCGGGCGCGTCCGGCCCTTGCCGGTGATGACCAACACCAGCCGCTTGCCGTCGGCATGCACGCCATGGATGAACTTCATCAACCGCGGGTGCGCCTCCGCCAGGGTCATCCCGTGCAGGTCGATCCGCGCCTCGGGCTTGAGCTTGCCCCGCCTCATCCGGTTGAATGCCTTGCGATCCATCGCGGGGGCGGGTTTGGCCGCCGGTTCCGCCGCGGGTCGCGGCTGCGCGGTGGCCCCCAGCGTGAAAGGCTGGGGCACGAACACCGGGCGCGGCTCCGGCTCATGCACGCTCTTCTGTGTCGCCTCTTCCTTCACCTTCGGCTTGGGCCTGCTTCGCGCCATCGGCGTCGCCTTCGCCACGACCTTCCGCCAAAGCTCCTCGTCCTCGGCCGATAGCCGTCTTGGCGTCTTGCGGCTCACGGCGCGGCCTTCCGCACAAGCCGATAGGCCCGAAATGTCGCATGCAAGCGGCCCGCCTGTGCCCCGGCCTCTTCGCCGGTTCCGCAGTAGAGATCGGTCCGCCCCGGCCCCTTGATCGCCCCGCCGGTATCCTGCGCCACGCAAAGCCGCGGCGGCGTCTCGGTCGGCGACGTGTCGAGATACACGAGGCTCCCGAGCGGTATGTTCTCCGGGTCCACCGCAACGCTGCGCTGCGCCGTGAGCGGCACGCCCGAGGTGCCGATCGGTCCGAGTTCGGGCGGTACTTCATCGAGCAGGCGGAAGAACACGTAACTCGGGTTCTCCAGCAGGGCCGCGCGACCGGCCTCGGGATTGTCGGCAAACCATGCCTGGATCGCCTGCATCGAAACATCGCTCGCCTGCAACACGCCCCGCTCCAGCAGCAGCTTGCCGAGCGACACGTATCGGTGGCCGTTCTTGCCCGCATAGCCCAGCCGCATCTCGGTGCCATCCGGCAACCGGACCCGGCCGGAGCCCTGAACCTGCAACAGAAAGGCATCGAGCGGCGATGTCAGCCAGGCCAGTTCCTGCCCGGCCAGCAGGTCGCCGGCTTCAATCTCCGCCCGCGCCGCAAACCCCTCCCCGGGTTCCCAACCCTCGGGCAACCCGTGGACCGGCACGCCATACCGTCCGCCGCGCGCGCGCGCGCCCTCATAGACCGGCTCGAAATACCCGGTCAGCTCCGCCTCGGCGCTCACCAGTTCGGCCTCGAAATGCTTTTCCAGAAAGGCCCGCGCCCCGCCCTGCGCAACACCATGCGCCGGATCGTCAGGGTCAGCTGTCAGGAGATAGGCCGCAAAGGCCGCATCGGGATCGTCCTCCGCCCAGCCGGGCAGGGCGGTCAGGGCGATCCGCTCCACGAAACCTCACTCGCCGGTGGCGACCAGTATCCAGTTCGGGTCGCCCGTGCCCATCCGGCGGGCAAAGGTCCAGACATCGCGCTGCCGCTTGATCGCGTTCGGGTCGCCCTCCACAATATCGCCGCCGGCATCGCGCACCACGCTCGTCAGCTCGCCGACAAACCGCACGGTAATCTCGGCCTCGCCGCTTTCCTGGTCGAAGGTGGCCTGTTTCAGAGTCGTCTCGCGCACACCGATGAAGCTGGCGTCGACCGTCACGCCATTCTCGGCGCGCATCTTCACCACTTCGGAGAAGCTCTCCAGCACCTCGTCGTCGAGAAACGGCGCGACACTGTCTAGGTCGCCGCGCTCGAAAGCCATCAGGATCATCTCGTAGGCACCACGCGCGCCCTGAAGAAACTCGCCCACCGAGAAGCCGGGCTCAACACCCTTCATCCGCGCCAGCGCATCGGCGGCATCGCCCTCGGGCACGTGGTCGGCGATATCACGATCGACCCCGCCCTCGATGACCTCGAAGGAGCGCCCCTTGTCCTGGCTCCGGCTCGGGCCGGGCAGCGGCGCCTGCGGCTTTTCAAACCCTTCCCGGGTGCCCAGCACGGAGCGCAGACGCAGGATCAGGAAGATCGCGACGCCGGCAAGCACAAGAAGCTGGATCACAGCAAGATTCATAAGGTCCTCGGGCACAAAAGTGGCAATTGGAGCGTTCCGATCATATGTAGGGCGTCGCAGGGGACGAGTCCACCAGCCGCCCTGCGACACTTACGGAGGTTTGATGCCCCTACTCGCGCTTTTCATCGCTGTTCCGATCATCGAGATCGCCCTGTTCATCCAGGTCGGCGGCCTGATCGGGCTCTGGCCCACCCTCGGGATCGTCGTTCTCACCGCGATCCTCGGCACCTGGCTGGTCAAGAGCCAGGGTCGGCAGGTGCTGGCCGAGCTTCAGGGCCGGTTCAACGAGTTGCGCGACCCGACCGAGCCCCTGGCCCACGGCGCGATGATCCTGTTTTCCGGCGCGCTCCTGCTCACCCCCGGCTTCTTCACCGACGCGGTGGGCTTTTTGCTGCTGGTCCCCGCCTTCCGCACCAAGGCCTTCGCCTGGCTGCGCAAGCGGGTGAAGGTGCAGAGCTTCACCATGGGCACCACCGCCCAGCGCCCGCCCCGCGATGACGTGGTCGAGGGCACGTACCACGAGGTCACCCCCGACAAGCCCGGTATCCCCGGCAACTCGGGCTGGACGCGCCATTGAGGCTGGCCTCCGGTCCTGATAAAGCAGGCCCGACCTGAAAAACCGGAGACAGAGCCCCATGGCCGACACCCCTGAGAACGGCGCAGCCGCGCCGGAGCAGCCGCAGCAGGCACCCCAGGTGCAGCTGCAGATCCTCGCCCAGTTCATCCGCGACATGTCTTTCGAGAACATCGTCGTGCAAAAGGGCGTGCAGGGCGAGGTTCAGCCCGAGATGCAGGTGGCGGTGGCCGTCGACGCCCGCAAGCGCACCACGCCCAACCAGTATGAGGTCTCGATCAAGTGCAAGGTCGAGAGCAAGAACAAGCCGGACGGGTCCACGCTCTTCCTGCTCGAGCTCGACTATGGCGCCGTCTTCCATATCGACGGCGTTCCGGACGACCAGCTGCACCCGTTCCTGCTGATCGAGTGCCCGCGCCAGATCTTCCCCTTCGTCCGCCGCATCGTGTCCGACATCACCCGCGACGGAAACTTCCCGCCGGTCAACCTGCAGAACATCGACTTCGTCGCGCTGTATCGCCAGGAGCTGGCCAAACGCGCCGAGACCGCTCCCAAGGCCGACGCCTAGGCGCCGAACCGCCTCCAGAGCGCCGCGTCACCGAGCTTTTCCACGAAGGCCCGGTGCGCGGCCTCTTCCTTTTCGGTGATCCGCGCCGCCAGCGCCTCGGGCCGCGGCTTCGGCCGCCAATTGGAGTCCGTCGCGCCGGTCTCGGTCCGGTTCGCGGTTTCCGAAAGCACCAGCCCGGGCTGCCGCCCGCCGATCAGCTCCAGGTAGACATCCGCAAGGATCTGGCTGTCGAGCAAGGCCCCGTGCAGCTCGCGCTCCGCGGTGATCCCGAACCTGCGGCACAAAGCATCGAGCGAGGCCGGCGAGCCCGGAAATTTCTTGCGTGCCATCGCCACCGTGTCGATCGCCCGCGCATCGGCGATGAGCGGCTTGCCGACCTGCTTCAGCTCGTAGTTCAGGAACTTCATGTCGAAGGCGGCATTGTGGATCACCAGCTTGGCGTCGCCGATGAAGTCCAGAAAATCCTGTGCCACGGCAGCAAACACCGGCTTGTCGGCCAGGAACTCCGCGCTGATCCCGTGCACCTGGAAGGCCTCTGTCGGCATATCGCGCTGCGGATTGATATACTGGTGATAGTGATTGCCGGTCGGCATGTGGCCCACCAGCTCCACCGCCCCGATCTCCACGATCCGGTCGCCGTCAAAGGGGTCGAACCCCGTGGTCTCGGTATCCAGAACGATTTCACGCATCGGTCTTTTCCCTGATCTCCGCCACGATGGCCCGCACCTGCGCCCGCGCGCCCTCGAGCGTTTCGGTTTCGATCACCCTGTCGGCGCGCTTGCGCTTTTCGGCATCCGGCATCTGCGCCGCCAGGATCCGCCGAAAGCTCGCCTCGTCCATGCTGCCCCTTTCCAGCACCCGGCGCCTCTGCTCCTCCGCGCTGCAAGAGACAGTCACGGTCAGATCCATCTCGGCATCGCCGCCGGTCTCGAAGAGGAGCGGAATGTCGAAGAGCAGGATATCCCCCGCCGCCTCCATCGCAAACCTGGCCCTGTCCTGCTGGACCAGCGGATGCACCACTGCCTCGATCTGCTTCAGTGCCGTTGCATCCTCGGCGATCCAGTCCCGCAAGGCCGGGCGGGATACCGCCCCAGCCACCACGGCCTCGGGACGCAACCCGGCAATCGCCGGCACCGCCGCGCCTCCCTCGGCATAGAGCCGGTGCACCGCCGCATCCGCGTCCCACACCGCCACGCCCTCGTCGGCAAACATGGCCGCTGTCGTCGACTTGCCCATGCCTATCCCGCCGGTCAGCCCTATCCGGGTGGGCCGTGTCACCAGCCCATCACCGCCGCGCGGGTCTGGTCCGTCACCGGCGGGCGCTGCCCGAACCACCGTTCAAAACCTGGCGCACCCTGGTGAATCAGCATGCCCAACCCGTCCACCGTGGTGCAGCCCTTGGCGGCAGCGGTCTTCAGCAGCTCCGTGTCCAGCGGCGTGTAGACGATATCGGTCACCACCATGTCGGGGGCGAGCGCATCGAGCGGCACCTTGAACTCGGCCTTGCCCACCATCCCGAGAGAGGTGGTGTTCACGATCAGCGCCGCCCCTTCGATCATGCTGCCCGCCAGCACCCAGTCATAAACGGTGATCTTGGGGCCGAACTCGGTGCGCAGCGCCTCGGCTCTTGGCCGCGAGCGATTGGCCAGGCGGATGTCGGTGCATCCCGCCTCGATCAGCGAGGCCAGCACGGCACGGCACGCGCCGCCGGCCCCGAAGATAACCACCGGCCCATCCTGCGGGCTCCAGTCCGGCGCCCCGGCCCTGAGGTTGGCAATGAAGCCGTAACCATCGGTATTATCAGCGTAAATACTGCCATCATCCCGAAAGATCAGCGTATTGGCCGAGCCGATCAGCGCTGCCCGGTCACTCACCGCATCGGCAAGGTTCAGGGCCGCCACCTTGTGTGGAATGGTGATGTTGCAGCCCACGAACCCCATCTTCGGCAGCACACGCAAGACCTCCGCGAGGTTCTCGTGGCTGACATCCATGGGGATGTAGTGCCCCTGCAACCCGAGGCTTTCGAGCCAGTGCCGGTGCAACGCCGGAGACCGGGAATGTGCGATCGGTGACCCGATCACTCCGGCCAGCGGTATCTTTTCCGTCATGTCGGGATCACACCCTTGATCGCCAGATAGTTCAGCAGTTCCAATAGCGGCAATCCCAGCACATTGAAATAGTCGCCCTCCACGCGGGCAAAGAGCCGCGCACCTTCTTCCTCGAGCTTGTAGCCGCCGACACACCAGCGGATGCTCTCCCAGTTCCGGTCCACGTAGTCCTCTACATAGCCACGGCTCAGCTGCCGCATGTAGAGCCGCGTCACACCCACATGCCGCCACACGGGCTCGCCACCCTCGTAGATCACGGCGGCAGAGAGCAGCATGTGCTTCTGCCCGGCCATCTCCGTGATCTGCGAAACCGCCTCTTCGGGGCTTTCCGGCTTGGCGAGGATCCGGCCACCGAAATCCAGCACCTGGTCGCAGCCCAGAACCATGCGCTCCGGTCGCTTGCCGCCGATCTTGGCCGCCTTCATCTCCGCCAGCGCATCGGCCACGTCGCGCGGCTTGGCGCCTTCGGCCTCCAGCGACGCCCGCAGCGCCGCCTCGTCCACCCGTGGCAGCTCCACCTCGAAGGGCACGCCGGCATTCTGCAGCAGCGTGGCCCTGGTCTCGGACCCGGATGCCAAGAGCAAAGGCTGTGTCATGTGGATAACCTCGTGGAGGACTCTGGGTGCAGGCTGTGCAAGTGATGTGACCGTATTCTCCACAGGCTGCAACCCGTCGCCAAACCCAGCGCTTCTCCCCAGGCTCGCCGGTTTCCTCCCCATGAGGAGAAGCGTTCAGCCGGGCGTTGGAAATTTTGTGCCACTCACAGCCGATCCATGAGATATCCCAAGGGTTATCCACAGGCAAATTCTGTAACTATCTGATTATACGGTAAAAAATGAAACCTGGATGGAACCGTTCGCATACGTCTCTTCTGTGTGCAGAACTGTGGACAATCCGGTAATCCCCATATCCCCAGCCCCTACTACAAAAACAACCTTTCTTAAGATTCTATTTTATTATTGAAGGGGGCCAGGAGGTGACCCGTGCTCTCAGACTTTCTCGCCTGGTTCTATCCCTGGACAAAGACACTCCATATCCTCGCGGTCATCTCCTGGATGGCCGGGATCTTCTACCTGCCCCGACTGTTCGTGCATCATGCAGAGAAAGGGATCGAGAACGCCCACTCCGACGAGATGCTCCGCATGATGGAGATGAAGCTTCTGCGCCTCATCATGAACCCGGCCATGATCGCCACCTGGATCTTCGGGCTGATGCTGGCCTTCACGCCCGGCGTTGTCGATTGGTCTGCGGCCTGGCCCTACACCAAGCTCGCCGCCATCCTCGGGCTCACCTGGTTTCATCACTGGCTCGGAAAGCGCCGCAAGGCGTTTGCCGCCGGCACCAACACCGTCTCCGGCCGCACCTACCGGATGATGAACGAGCTGCCCACGCTGCTTCTCGTCGTCATCGTCATCTCCATCGTCGTGCGCCCGTTCTGACCGGCTTCTTGACTCGCAAGGCCCCGACCCTTATCTCCCCAGCGCAAGCGGCCGTCCGGCCGTGGATCTTCCCGCTATGACATTCCGCGCACCGCCCCACCGGCGGCAGACGCAGCGAAGGCCCGTTTCATGACCCAGCCACAGCTCTCCCTTTACGATCTCAAGTCCAAGACGCCCGCCGACCTTTTGTCGATGGCCGAGGAGCTGGAGATCGACAACGCCTCCACGATGCGCAAGGGCGACATGATGTTCGCCATCCTCAAGGAGCGCGCCGAGGAGGGCTGGGATATCGTCGGTGACGGCGTGCTCGACGTGTTGCAGGACGGCTTCGGATTTCTGCGCTCCCCCGAGGCCAACTACCTGCCCGGTCCCGATGACATCTACCTGTCGCCCGAGATGATCCGCCAGCACGGTCTGCGCACCGGCGACACCGTGGAAGGCTTCATCAAGGCGCCCGGCGACAACGAGAACTACTTCTGCATGATAAAGGTCACGCAGATCAACTTCGAGGAGCCGGAGAAGGCCCGCCACAAGATCAACTTCGACAACCTGACGCCGCTCTATCCCGACGAGCGCCTGATCATGGAAATCGACGATCCCACCATCAAGGACCGTTCGGCCCGCATCATCGACCTGGTGGCGCCCATCGGCAAAGGCCAGCGGTCGCTCATCGTGGCGCCGCCGCGGACGGGTAAGACTGTCCTGCTGCAAAACATCGCCCATTCGATCGAGCGCAATCACCCCGAGTGCTACCTCATCGTCCTGCTGATCGACGAACGCCCCGAAGAGGTGACCGACATGCAGCGCTCGGTGAAGGGCGAGGTGGTTTCCTCCACCTTCGACGAGCCCGCCACCCGCCACGTCGCCGTCTCCGACATGGTGATCGAAAAGGCCAAGCGCCTCGTCGAGCACAAACGCGATGTCGTCATCCTGCTCGACTCCATCACCCGCCTCGGCCGCGCCTTCAACACCGTTGTGCCCTCCTCCGGCAAGGTGCTGACCGGCGGTGTGGACGCCAACGCGCTTCAGCGCCCCAAGCGTTTCTTTGGCGCCGCCCGGAACATCGAGGAAGGCGGCTCGCTCACCATCATCGCCACCGCGCTCATCGACACCGGCTCGCGGATGGACGAGGTGATCTTCGAAGAGTTCAAGGGCACCGGCAACTCCGAAATCGTGCTCGACCGGAAGGTGGCTGACAAGCGCGTGTTCCCCGCGATGGACATCCTCAAGTCCGGCACCCGGAAAGAGGATCTCCTTGTCGATCAGAAGGATCTGCAAAAGACCTTCGTCCTGCGCCGCATCCTGAACCCGATGGGCACGACCGACGCCATCGAGTTCCTGATCGGCAAGTTGAAGCAGACCAAGAACAACGCCGAGTTCTTCGACTCCATGAACACCTGATAATTCAGGTTTATCAAGGAGTTAAAGATGGACACGATTGTCGCCCAAGCCACCGCGCCCGGCCGCGCGGGGGTTGCGGTGATCCGTATCTCGGGCCCCTCTGCCAAGGCCGCGCTCCTCCGGCTTGCGGGTCGCGTTCCAGAGCCGCGCCGTGCCACGCTTATGCCCCTGCGAGGCGCCGACGGGCTCCTCGATACTGCCCTCGTGCTGGTGTTCGAGCCCGGTGCCAGCTTCACCGGGGAAGAGGTGGTCGAGCTTCAGACCCACGGCTCCATTGCCGTGGTCCGCGCCCTCCTGTCTCAACTGACTTCCCTCCCCGGAGTTCGCCTGGCAGAGGCCGGTGAGTTCACCCGGCGTGCGCTCGAGAACGATCAGCTCGACCTCGCCCAGGTCGAAGGTCTCGCCGACCTGATCGAAGCCGAGACCGAAGCACAGCGCCGTCTTGCCCAGGCCACCTTCTCCGGCGCACTCGGTGCCAAGGTCGAAGCCTGGCGCAGCCTCCTCATCCGAGCGGCAGCCCTGCTCGAAGCCATGATCGACTTCGCCGATGAGGAGGTGCCGGAGGATACCACTGCAGAGGTGCTCGATCTGATCGACCGGCTGATCGGCGAGTTCGAGGCCGAGGCGCAGGGTGTGGCTGCCGCCGAGCGGATCCGGGAAGGTTTCGAGGTGGCCATTGTGGGCGCGCCCAATGCCGGCAAATCCACGCTGCTCAACCGCCTCGCCGGGCGCGAGGCTGCCATTACCTCCGAGATTGCCGGCACCACCCGTGATGTCATCGAGGTCCGCATGGATATCGGCGGCCTCCCGGTCACCCTGCTCGACACCGCCGGCCTGCGTGACACCGAGGACACGATCGAAGCGATCGGCGTCGAACGGGCCAAGGCCAGGGCGCAATCTGCCGATCTCCGCATCTTCCTTGGCCCGCCTTCCGGTGTGACTCTCCAACCCGGCGACGTTCTCGCCCACCCCAAGGCCGACCTCTCCAAAGCGCCCTCGACTGCCCTCGCCCTCTCCGGCCTCACCGGTCAGGGCCTCGACGCCCTCTTTTCGCATATCCAGCGCGAGCTTTCGGGCCGGCTTCCTGCGCAAACCACCGCGACCCACGCCCGCCATCGCGCCGCGCTGCAAACCGCCTCCTCCGCTTTGCGGGACGCTCGAATCGAGGTAGAAGCGGGGCCCGAGCGGGCGGAACTTGCGGCGGAAGAACTGCGCACCGCCCTGCGCCGGATCGAGGCCCTGACCGGACGCATCGGGGTAGAAGACCTGCTGGGCGAGATCTTCTCCAGCTTCTGCATCGGAAAGTAGGGGTGTTTCACGTGAAACATGACTTCGACGTCATCGTGGTTGGCGGCGGTCACGCCGGTGCCGACGCCGCACATGCCGCCGCCCGGATGGGCGCTCGCACCGCCCTGGTCACGCTGCGCGCGTCCGACCTTGGGGTGATGTCCTGCAACCCGGCCATCGGCGGCCTCGGCAAGGGTCACCTGGTTCGCGAGATCGACGCGCTGGATGGGCTGATGGGTCGCGTGGCGGACGCCGCGGGAATCCAGTTCCGCTTACTGAATCGCAAGAAGGGCCCTGCCGTCCAGGGCCCCCGCGCCCAGGCTGACCGAAAGCTCTATCGTCAGGCCATGGGCGCCGCCCTCACTGCCACCAAAAACCTCTCCGTCGTTGAGGCAGAGGTGTCGGGCCTCGTCATCGAGCACGGATCGGTCAGCGGTGTACTGTTGGGCGACGGCACCTCCCTGCGCTCAGCCGCCGTCGTGCTGACCACCGGCACCTTCCTGCGCGGCACCATTCATATCGGCGACAAATCCTATCCCGGCGGCCGTATGGGCGCGGATCGGTCCCAGCTGCTGGCCGACCAGCTCTCCACTCTCAATCTTCCCCTTGGCCGTCTAAAGACCGGCACACCCCCGCGCCTCGACGGCCGCTCCATCAACTGGGAGGGCCTGGAGGAGCAACCCGGTGATGATGAGCCCACGCTGTTTTCCTTCCTCTCCACAGTGCCTTTGGCCCGGCAGGTCTCCTGCGGCATCACCTATACCAACACGCGCACCCACGAAATCATCACTGAAAACCTCCATCGCAGCGCCATGTATGGCGGGCATATCGAGGGTGTCGGCCCCCGCTACTGCCCGTCGATCGAAGACAAGGTGGTGCGCTTCGCCACGAAGGACTCGCACCAGATCTTCCTTGAGCCGGAGGGGTTGGACGACCCGACGATCTACCCGAACGGTATCTCCACTTCGCTCCCGGAGGATGTGCAGGAGGCCTATGTCCGCTCCATCGCCGGGCTCGAACAGGTCAACATCCTCCAGCCGGGCTATGCCATCGAGTATGATTACATCGACCCCCGCGCACTCACCGCGTCACTGGAGCTGCGCGCCCTGCCCAATCTCTATCTCGCTGGCCAGATCAATGGCACTACGGGCTATGAGGAGGCCGCGGCACAGGGGCTGGTTGCCGGCCTCAACGCCGCACGTCGGGCCGGTGATGGCGATGCAATCACCTTCAGCCGGGCCGATTCCTACATTGGCGTCATGATCGACGATCTCATCACCCAGGGGGTTGCCGAGCCCTACCGTATGTTCACCTCCCGCGCCGAGTTCCGCCTCTCGCTCCGAGCCGACAATGCCGACCAGCGCCTTACCCCGCGCGGCATCGAATTCGGTTGCGTTGGTGATGCCCGCAAGGAGGCCTTCACTGCTAAGATGGAGTCCCTCGAGTCCGCGCGCAGATCCCTGGCCGCGCTCAGTTTCTCCTCCCGCGAGCTTTCCTCTGCCGGATTCCGGGTCAACGCAGATGGCCCGAGACGTGACGGCATCGAGGCCCTAGGCCTGCCGGATGCAAGCCTGCAAAAGCTCGCACCGTTGGCGCCCGACCTGGCTCACATCGCCCCGGCCATTGCCACTCAGGTCGAGCGTGACGCGCTCTATCACAACTACATCGCGCGGCAAGAAAAGGACGTCGCGGCGATGGAGCGGGACGAGAACCGCAAGATCCCTGAGGATTTCGATTATTCCGACCTGCAGGGCCTTTCCAACGAACTTCGGATGAAGCTCACCGCAGCCCGACCGCACTCCATCGGCCAAGCCTCCCGTATCGGCGGCATGACCCCTGCAGCACTGGGCCTCATCCTCGCCCGCCTCCGGCGCGATCAACAGCGAAAAGCCTCATGACCGCCCGCGAAGAGGTGCTCGTCCGCCTCGACGTTTCACGTGAAACATGCCAAAGGCTCGACACCTACGCCGCGCTGCTGGCCAAGTGGAACAAGGCGATAAACCTTGTCGCACCTGCCACCCTGCCCGACCTCTGGCGGCGCCACTTCCTCGACTCCGCCCAAGTGCTCCAGCACGGCCCAACCTCCGGCCTCTGGCTCGATATCGGAACCGGCGGCGGCTTTCCGGGCCTCGTCTGCGCGATCCTGGCTGCCGACTCCCGCCCGGAGCTGACCTTCGAATTCGTAGAATCCGACCAGCGTAAATGCACGTTTCTCGCAACCGTCCTCCGGGAAACCGGCATCACGGCCAGCATCCACTCCGCCCGGGTCGAGGCTCTCGAGCCGCGCCGCGCCCAGGCCCTTTCCGCCCGGGCCCTCGCCCCGCTCACCGCCCTTCTGGACCACGCCGAGAGGCACCTCGCCCGCGGCGGCATTGCCCTTTTCCTGAAGGGCGCGCAACATGACGCAGAGCTCGCGAAGGCGCTTGAAAAATGGGCCTTCGACGTTCAAAAACACCCCAGCGAAACCGACCCAACCGGCGCCCTTCTCACTATAGGAAACATAACCCGTGTCTGACCCGACCCGTCCCAAGGCGCCCAAGATCATCGCTGTCGCCAACCAGAAAGGCGGCGTGGGCAAGACGACCACGGCCATCAACCTCGGGGCTGCCCTTGCCGCCGAAGGCAAGGCCGTGCTGATCGTCGATCTCGACCCTCAAGGCAACGCCTCCACCGGCCTCGGGGTCGAAGCCGCGGACCGGAAGAAAACAACATACGACCTGCTGCTCGATGATGCGCCCCTTCGCGACGTGGTCCTTGCCACCGATGTAGATAACCTGCTGATCGCTCCCTCCACTACCGATCTCAGCTCGGCCGACATCGAACTCGTCGCCAACGAGCGCCGCAGCCACTTGCTGCATGATGCCCTCCGCCAGCCCGAGATCGACAGGTATTCGCTCGATTACATCCTCATCGATTGTCCGCCCTCGCTGAACCTTCTGACAGTCAACGCAATGATCGCCGCCGATTCCGTGCTGGTGCCGCTGCAATCGGAGTTCTACGCGCTCGAGGGCCTGTCGCAGCTGATGCTGACCCTGCGCGAGGTGCGCGAAACGGCAAACCCGAAGCTGCGGATCGAGGGCGTGGTGCTCACCATGTACGACACGCGCAACAACCTGTCGCAACAGGTAGATGACGACGCGCGCGAGGCATTGGGCGACCTCGTATTCCAAACACGTATTCCCCGCAACGTGCGTGTCAGCGAAGCGCCGAGTTTTGCCATGCCGGTGCTGGATTACGACCCCTCGTCCAAGGGCAGCATCGCCTACCGCGACCTGGCAAAAGAGCTGCTGGGCCGACCCGCCCAGTGAGAGCGGCACAACAACAAGGAGACCGGTGATGGCGGAGAAGAAAAGAGGCTTGGGCCGCGGGCTTTCGGCGCTGATGGCCGATGTTGCCCCGCGGGAAGAGAACAGCAGCGCCCCTGCGCCGGCCGAGAGGCGGTTGCCCATCGAGCGTATCGAGCCCAATCCCGACCAGCCGCGCCGCGACTTCGAGATGGAGCCGCTTCAGGAGCTGGCCAATTCGATCCGTGAGCGCGGCATCATCCAGCCGCTCATCGTCCGCAAAGATCCAGCTAAGTCAAATATTTACCAGATCGTTGCCGGTGAGCGCCGCTGGCGGGCCGCGCAAATGGCGCAGCTCCACGATGTGCCGGTCATTGTCCGCGAGTTCACCGATGAAGAGGTGCTCAAGGTCGCGATCATCGAGAACGTGCAGCGAGAGGATCTCAACCCGATCGACGAGGCACACGGCTATCGACAGCTCATCGATCGCTTTGGTCACACCCAGGAGCACCTGGCACAGGCGCTCGGCAAGAGCCGCAGCCATGTCGCCAACCTCATGCGCCTTCTCCAGCTGCCGGACGATGTGCAGCGTCTGCTTCGCGATGGCCGCCTGTCTTCGGGCCACGCCCGCGCCCTCATCACCGCCGACAACCCCTCAGAGCTTGCCCGGCAGGTGGTTCAGAAAGGCCTATCGGTGCGGCAGACCGAGCAGCTTGCCAAGGGCGAGAAGAGGAGCGCGCCGTCGCAAAAACCTGCGCCCTCCAAGGATGCCGACACCCGCGCATTGGAGAACGACCTAACTGCCAACCTCGGGCTCAAGGTCGTCATCGACCATGACGTCTCCGGCAGCGGGCGGATGTCGATCTCCTACAGGGACCTCGACGATCTCGATGCGCTCTGCCGCGTGCTGACAGCTACGCCTCTGGACGTGTCCAGATGAACAGCATCACGCATCCCAGTGTCACGGCTTGAATCATCAGCACGTGACCGGGGAGCGTAAGCACCACAGAGAGACTGAAAACCGCGAGAACAGAGACTGTTGCAGCCCATTTCGCCCGCCGGTGTATGGCCCCGTTGCGGCGCCAGTCCGTGATCATCGGCCCGAAGGTGCGATGGGCGAGCAGCCAGTCGTGCAGCCGCCCGGACGATCTGGCAAAGCAGAAGGCCGCCAAGAGCACAAAGGGCACAGTCGGCAGCAAGGGCAGCACGATGCCGATGGCCCCCAGGGCCAGGCTCACGCCGCCCGCTGCTCCCCAAAGCGCCCTCATCTCAAACCATCAACTCCCGAATCACCGCGTTCAAGACCATTCGGCCGCGACGCGTGGCGCTGAGCCTGTCGCCGTCAGTCTTAACGAGGCCGGACTCCCGCAGGTCATTGATGACAGCGCCGTTCAGATCGGCACCCCCCAAGGCCGCAAAGCGCGAGAATGACACACCCTCGGTGATGCGCAGCCCCATCATCAGGTATTCGGCCGCCTGGTCGGAACCATCGAGCGCTTCCCGGGCCTCCGCCCTCGCGCCGCCTACCTGCTCCAGCCATTTCGACGGTGCCGAGCTGGCGACCGTGGCGTATCTCTGGCCACCCAAGGTCAGGCGACCATGTGCACCGGGCCCGATCCCGGCGTAATCCCCATACCGCCAATACACATGGTTGTGCCGCGACGCGGAGCCTTCTTGAGCATGGTTAGAGACTTCATAGGCGCCAAATCCGGCTTCCGAGGTCATCTCCTGGGTCAGCTCAAACATATCCGCGCCAAGGTCGTCATCCGGCAGACCGCGCAACTTGCCGATCGCGTAGCGGTCGCCAAAGGCGGTGCCGGGTTCGATGGTGAGCTGGTAGAGCGAAAGGTGATCGGCGGCGAGATCGAGCGCCTCGGTCAGCTCGTCGCGCCAGGCCTCCAGGCCCTGATGTTGCCGCGCATAGATCAGGTCAAAACTCACCCGGCCAAAGTGCGCCTTTGCCACCGCGAGCGCCGCTTTCGCCTGGGCCACGTCATGCAGGCGCCCGAGGGCTTTCAAATCCGCGTCCCGTAACGATTGCACGCCAAGCGACACCCGGTTTACTCCCGCTTCGGCATAGCCGGCAAAACGGCGCGCCTCAACCGAGGAGGGGTTAGCCTCCAGCGTAATCTCGATGTCATTGGCCCGCGGCCAGAATCGGCCGATCTCTGCAAGGATCGCGGCCACAGTCTCGGGCTCCATCAACGAGGGCGTGCCCCCGCCGAAATAAACCGAGTTCAGCACCCGCCCCTCGGTTTCGCGCCCCACCCGCCCGATCTCGCGCAGGTAGGCCTCGCGCCAGGCCGATTGGTCGATCCGGGCGGAGACATGGGAATTGAAGTCGCAATAGGGGCACTTTGCCGCGCAGAACGGCCAGTGAATGTAGAGGCCGAAGCCGCCGTGCTGCCAGTCAGCGCGCAAAGCAGCCTGCAACGAGCTTCTGGAAGGCGCGCGTGCGGTGGGCGATCTCGGCCTTCTGCTCCGGGGCCATCTCGCCAAAGGTCAGCCGCTCGCCCTCGGGCAGGAACATGGGGTCAAACCCAAACCCGTTGCCGCCCCGCATCGGCCACACCAGGCTTCCCTCGGTTGTTCCCTCGAAGATCTCGTCATGCCCGTCTGGCCAGGCCAGGCAGAGCGTCGCCACAAACCGCGCCGTCCTCGGTTCGGGTGCGGCAATGCCCTCGCATTCTTCCCAGACGCGCGTCATCGCCAGCACGAAATCCCGGCCATTCGGCGTTTCGGCCCAATCGGCGGTATACACACCCGGCCGCCCGCCCAGCGCATCCACCTCGATGCCGCTGTCATCGGCCAGTGCGGGCAGGCCACTGGCCTTGGCGGCAAAGTGGGCCTTGATCCGGGCATTGCCGATGAAGGTGGATTCCGTCTCCTCAGGCTCCTCGAGCCCCAGTTCGCCGGCACTCGTGACAGACACCTCGAACGGCGCAAGCAGGGCAGAGATCTCCCGCAGCTTGCCCGCGTTATGGGTCGCGATCACCAGCTTGTCGCCGTCGAACCGTCTCACGCCGACACCGCTGCCTTCTGTGCCTCCACCAGCTCGGACACACCGGCCTCGGCGAGGTCCATCAGCGCGTCGAGCTCGCTGCGCGCAAAGGTCGCCCCCTCGGCGCTGGCCTGAACCTCAATCAGCTTGCCCCTGCCGGTCATCACAAAGTTGCCATCGGTCCCGGCCTCGCTGTCCTCGGCATAGTCGAGGTCCACCACGGCCTGCCCGGCATAGATGCCGCAGCTCACTGCCGCCACGTGATCGAGGATCGGATCGGTCTTCACCAGCCCGGCGGCCATCAACTTCTGGACGGCGAGCTTCAGCGCCACCCAGCCTCCGGTGATCGAGGCACAGCGGGTGCCGCCATCGGCCTGAATCACATCGCAGTCGATCTGGATCTGCCGCTCCCCGAGCGCCTGAAAGTCCACTCCGGCCCGCAGAGAACGGCCGATAAGACGTTGAATTTCCTGTGTCCTTCCAGACTGACCGTTCTTCGCCTCGCGGCGCATCCGGCTGTGCGTCGCCCGCGGCAGCATCCCGTATTCCGCCGTCACCCAGCCCTTGCCGCTGTTCTTGAGAAAAGGCGGAACACGCTCTTCCACCGTCGCGGTGCAGATCACCTGGGTCTCCCCGCACTTGATCAGACAGGAGCCCTCCGCATAGCGGGTGACTTGGGTTTCGATGATGATCGGGCGCATGGCGTTCAGGGCACGGCCGGAAGGGCGCATTCTTGGTCCTCCTGATGGGTTGCCCCCTCTTGGCCTCCATGGCTCTCAGACGCAAGCAAGATTGACCTTCCCGCCGCCGCGTCCCTATCTAAACCCCATGAGCAACGCCGCGAAATTGCTGGAAGAGATGAACGACCGCTCCCGCGAGGTTTTTCGCCGGGTGGTCGAGAGCTACCTTGCCACGGGCGAGCCCGTCGGCTCCCGCACGCTCACCCGCGTGCTGGAAGAGAAGGTCTCTGCCGCGACGATCCGCAATGTGATGCAGGATCTCGAGTATCTCGGCCTCCTGAACAGCCCGCACGTCTCCGCCGGCCGAATCCCCACGCAGCAGGGCCTCCGCATGTTCGTCGACGGGTTGCTCGAAGTCCGCGATCTCGGCCCCGAAGACCGCGAGAAGATCGACGCCACCCTCGGCAGCAACACCAGCGACGTGTCCAGCCTGCTCTCCCGTGTCGGTGCCGCGCTCTCCGGCACGACCCAGGTGGCCAGCCTCGTCCTGGCGCCCAAGCATGAAGCGGCGATCAAGCACATCGAGTTCGTCCAACTCGGCCCCGACCGCGCCCTCGTGGTGCTTGTCTTCTCGGATGGCCATGTCGAGAACCGCGTCTTCACGCCGCCCGCCGGGCAAACGCCCTCTTCCATGCGCGAAGCCGCCAACTTCCTGAATTCCTTCGCAGAAGGCCACTCCCTCAGCGAGATGCGCGGCCTCATCGCCCAGGAGATCGGCGCCCGCCGTCAGGAGATCGACGCGCTGGCCGCCGAGCTTGTCGCCGAGGGCACCGCGATCTGGGAGGCCCAGGGCGAACCGCACGAGCGCCTCGTCGTGCGCGGCCGCGCCAACCTTCTGGCCGATTCCGAGCCCGAAGAACTCGACCGCATCCGCACCCTCTTCGACGATCTCGAGCGCAAGCGCGACATCGCCGAATTCCTTGAACTCACCGATGCCGGCGAGGGTGTGCGCATTTTTATAGGTTCCGAGAACAAGCTCTTTTCACTTTCGGGTTCATCTTTGGTCGTGAGTCCTTATATGAATGCCGACCGGAAGATCATCGGCGCCGTGGGGGTCATCGGGCCCACGCGGCTCAACTACGGCCGGATCGTTCCAATCGTTGATTACACCGCGCAGCTTGTCGGCAAGCTGATCGCGGATCGAGGCAAAGGGTAAGACATGGCGGATCCCAAGCAGGAACCGGAAGAGCTGATCGACATCGACGCGCTGGCCGAGCAGGCCGAGGCACCTGCCGAAGAGGCAGCCGAGATGGACGAGGTCGAGATTCTGCGCGCCGAGCGCGACGAGATGCGAGACCGTTTCATGCGCGCGCTGGCCGATGCGGAAAACGCCCGCAAGCGCGGCGAGCGTGACCGGCGCGAGGCCGAGCAGTATGGCGGCTCCAAGCTGGCCCGCGACATGCTGCCGGTTTACGACAACCTCAAGCGCGCCCTCGACGCCGCCGGCGATCACGAAGGCCGGAGCGAGAGCATGTCGGCGCTGATGGAAGGCGTCGAGCTGACCATGCGCGAGTTGCTGAACATCTTCGAGAAGCATGGAATCACCCGGATCTCCCCCGCCGTTGGCGACAGGTTCGACCCCCAGATGCACCAGGCGATGTTCGAGGCCCCGCTGCCCGACACCAAGCAGGGCGACATCATCCAGGTCGCCGGCGAGGGCTTCATGCTGCACGACCGGCTCCTGCGCCCGGCGCAGGTCGGCGTGTCGAGCAATCCGGGCTGACACGGCGCGCGTCATCCTCGGGCTCGACCCGAGGATCTCCCACCACGAGATTCTCTGGTCAAGCCAGAGAATGACGCCCGGCTACTCCGCCAGCCGCTTCAATTCATAAATGATCTCAAGCGCCTCGCGGGGCGTCAGCTCGTCGGGCAGCACCCCGGCGAGCCTTTCCTTGAGCGCGTCCGCTTCGGGCTTCAACGGCGCCGGCGCCTGCTTGGGCATGGCCGCGAAGAGTGGCAGATCGTCGATCAGCCGCGCCTTGTCTCCTCCCTCGCGCTCACCCTTCTCCAGTTGTTCCAGCACCATCCGGGCACGCGCCACCACCGCGTCGGGCAACCCCGCCAGCTTGGCGACCTGAACGCCATAGCTCGCTTCGGCCGCCCCCATCCGCACCTCATGCAGAAAGATCACGTCGCCGCCCCATTCCTTCACTGCCACTGTCGCGTTCTCCGCACCGTTCAGCTTGGCGCTCAGCGCGGTCATCTCGTGGTAATGGGTGGCAAAGAGCGCCCGCGCCCGGTTCACGTCGTGCAGGTGTTCCATCACCGCCCAAGCGATCGAAAGCCCGTCATAGGTAGCGGTCCCGCGACCGATCTCGTCGAGAATCACCAGGCTCCGGTCGTCGGCCTGGTTCAAGATCGCCGCCGTTTCCACCATCTCGACCATGAAGGTCGATCGCCCCCGCGCCAGGTCGTCCGCCGCGCCGACGCGCGAGAAAAGGCTCGAAACGAGGCCCACATGCGCCCGTTTCGCCGGCACAAAACTTCCGGCCTGTGCCAGCAGCGCGATCAGTGCGTTCTGACGCAGAAAGGTCGACTTGCCCGCCATGTTCGGGCCGGTCAGAAGCCAGATATGAGCGCCGTCGCCGCCGTCGCTCAGCCCGCAGTCGTTGGCCACAAAGGTTTGCCCGCCCTCGCGCCGCAGTGCGGCCTCCACCACCGGATGCCGTCCGGCCTCCACCTCGAAGGCCCGGCCCTCGTCCACCACCGGGCGCACCCAGCCCTCGCCGCTGGCAAGGTCGGCCAGCGCACAGGCGAGGTCCAGTTCCGCCAAGGCACGCGCCGCCCCGCCTACCCCGGCAGAGGCATCAAGAACCGCCTGCCTCAGGCTAGAATAGAGACGTTTCTCGATTTCCAACGAGCGCCCGGCCGCATTCAGGATTCGCGTTTCCAGCTCGCTCAGCTCCACCGTGGTAAAGCGGATCGCATTGGCCGTGGTCTGCCGGTGGATGAAAACTTCCGAGAGCGGCGGCTTCATCATCTTGTCGGCATGGGTCGCCGTGGTCTCGATGAAGTAACCCAACACGTTGTTGTGCTTGATCTTCAGCGCCGCGATCCCGGTCTGCTCGATGAACCCGGCCTGCATCCGCGCAATCACGCCCCGGCCTTCGTCGCGCAGGGTCCGCGCGTCGTCGAGCTCCGCCTCATATCCCGCAGCGATAAACCCGCCATCCCGCGCCAGCAGCGGCGGCTCCGCGACCAACGCAGCATCCAGCAGATCGGCGAGCTCTCCGTGGCCGCGCAAGGCCTCCGCCGCCTCGGCCACCAGCTCTGGCACCTCGCCCCTGAGCGTCTCCGCCAGCACTTCCGCCTGTGCCAACCCGTTGCGCACGGCGGCCAGGTCGCGCGGGCCGCCCCGGTCGAGCGCCAGCCGCGAGAGCGCCCGGTCCATGTCGGGCACCCGCCGCAGTGCATCGCGCAGCCGCTCCCGCAGCGCCGCATCCAGTGCCCATTCCACCGTATCGAGCCGCCTTTGCACCTCCGCGAGCTTCCGCGAAGGCGCCGAGATACGCCGTTCCAGCAGCCGCCCGCCCCCGGCGGTCAGCGTCCGGTCGATCGCGGCAATCAGGCTTCCCTCGCGCCCGCCGCTCAGGCTGCGCGTCAGCTCGAGGTTCCGCCGGGTGGCCGCGTCGATCTGCATCACGCCGCCCAGGTCCTCCGCCACAGGCGGGCGCAACAGCGGCAACTGCCCCTTCTGGGTCAGCTCCAGATACGCAACGATCGCCCCAAGGGCCGAAAGCTCGGCGCGCCCGAAGGTGCCAAAGGCATCCAGCGTCTTCACGCCCAGCGCCGCACAAAGCCGCGCCCTGCCGCTCTCGCTGTCAAAGCTCTCAGGTGAGGCAAAGGTGGCCGAGGCCCCCAGATCAGAGACTGTTTCAGCCTGAAACGGCTCTGCACGCTCGCTCAGCAGCACTTCGCGCGGTGCGAGTCGGGCCAGCTGCGGCCCCAGCATCTCGGGCCCGCATCCGACCACGCGAAAGGCCCCGGTCGAGATATCCACCCACGCCAGTGCACCCTCGTCGCGCACCTGCGCATAGGCCGCCAGGTAGTTGTGCCGCCGCGGCTCCAGCAGGCTCTCCTCGGTGAGCGTGCCCGGCGTGACCAGCCGCACGACCTCGCGCCGCACAACCGCCTTGTAGCCGCGCTTCTTGGCCTCTTCCGGGCTCTCCATCTGCTCGCAGACCGCCACCCGAAAGCCCTTGCGGATCAGCGTCAGCAGGTAGCTCTCGGCCGCATGCACCGGCACCCCGCACATCGGAATGTCGTCGCCGTCGTGCTTGCCCCGCTTGGTCAGCGCGATATCGAGCGCCTCTGCCGCCGCCACCGCGTCGTCAAAGAACATCTCGTAGAAATCGCCCATCCGGTAGAACAGCAGCGCGCCCGGATGATCCGCCTTGATCTCCAGGTACTGCGCCATCATCGGTGTGACTGTTACAGAACTCACACTTGCCCCCGCCCGCTCATTTGGCGGACCATAGCCCCAGCGCATGGGAGGAAAAACCCCCGGTGGACGTAACGTCACCACCGGATTAAGACGCGCTGCGCAAGGAGGAAAGACATGGCCAGATCCCGCATCACGCCCGAAGAGGCGCTGAGCTTCCACCTCGAGCCGCGCCCCGGCAAGCTCGAGATCAACGCCACCGTGGCCATGACCACCCAGCGCGACCTGTCGCTGGCCTATTCGCCGGGCGTTGCCGTGCCGGTGGAGGCCATCGCCGAGAACCCGGCCGCCGCCTACGACTACACCTCCAAGGGCAACCTCGTCGCCGTCATCTCCAACGGCACCGCCATCCTCGGCCTCGGCAACCTCGGTGCGCTGGCCTCCAAGCCGGTGATGGAGGGCAAGGCCGTGCTCTTCAAGCGCTTCGCCGATATCGATTCGATCGACCTCGAACTGGATACCGAGGATGCCCAGGAGTTCATCAACGCGGTCAAGCTGATGGGCCCCTCCTTCGGTGGCATCAACCTGGAGGATATCAAGGCACCGGAGTGCTTCATCATCGAGCAGCAGCTCAAGGAGATGATGGATATTCCGGTGTTTCACGACGACCAGCACGGCACCGCCGTGATCTGCGCCGCCGGCCTCATCAACGCGCTGCACATCTCCGGCAAGAAGATCGAGGATGTCCGCATCGTGCTCAACGGCGCCGGCGCGGCGGGCATCGCCTGCCTCGAGCTGCTCAAGTCGATGGGTGCCCGCCACGAAAACTGCATCATGTGCGATACCAAGGGCGTCATCTACCAGGGCCGCACCGAGGGCATGAACCAGTGGAAGTCGGCCCATGCGGTCAAGACCGACCTGCGCGAGCTGAAGGAGGCGATGAAGGGGGCAGACGTGTTTCTCGGCGTCTCCGCCAAGGGCGCGGTGACGCAGGAGATGGTCCTGAGCATGGCCGAGAACCCGGTCATCTTCGCCATGGCCAACCCCGACCCCGAGATCACGCCCGAAGAGGCTCACGAGGTGCGCCCCGATGCCATCGTCGCCACCGGCCGCAGTGACTACCCCAACCAGGTCAACAACGTTCTCGGTTTTCCCTATCTCTTTCGCGGAGCGCTCGACATTCACGCCCGCGCCATCAACGACGAGATGAAGATCGCCTGCGCCGAGGCCCTGGCCGAGCTGGCCCGCGCCGACGTGCCCGACGAGGTTGCCATGGCCTATGGCCGCAAGCTCAGCTTCGGGCGCGACTACATCATCCCCACGCCCTTCGACCCCCGGCTCATTCACATCGTTCCGCCCGCCGTCGCGCGTGCGGGCATGGATACCGGCGTCGCCCGCCGCCCGATCGTCGACATGGATGCCTATGAGGCCACCCTGAGGGCCCGGATGGACCCGACCGCCTCGATCCTCCGCTCCATCCACGCCCGCGCCCGCAACGCTCAGGCCCGGATGATCTTTGCCGAGGGCGATGACGTGCGCGTGCTCCGCGCTGCCGTCGCCTATCAGCGCCAGGGCTGCGGCAAGGCGCTCATCGTCGGCCGTGCCGATGATGTGAAAGACCGGCTCGAAGGTGCCGGGCTGGGCGATGCCGTGCGCGAGCTGGAGGTGGTGAATGCCGCCAACACCGTGCATCTCGATCACTACAAGGATTTTCTCTATTCCCGCCTGCAACGCCGCGGGATCGACCGGCAGGATGTGCACCGCCTCGCCGCCCGCGACCGTCACGTCTTCGGCGCGCTGATGCTCGCCCATGGCCATGGCGACGGGCTGGTCACCGGCGCCACCCGCAAGTCGGCCCATGCGCTGCAGCTCGTCGGCAATGTCTTCGATGTCACGCCCGAGTCCGGTGCCGTGGCCGTCACCGCTCTGCTGCACAAGGGCCGCATCGTGCTCATCGGCGACACGCTGGTGCACGAATGGCCCGATGAGGAAGATCTCGCCACCATCGCCGAGCGTGGCGCCGCCGTGGCCCGCTCGCTCGGGCTCGAGCCGCGCGTCGCCTTCCTCAGCTTCTCCACCTTCGGCTATCCGGTCTCGGAGCGGGCGCAAAAGATGCACCTCGCGCCCCAGGTCCTCGACCGTCGCGGGGTGGATTTCGAGTACGACGGCGAGATGACGGTCGACGTGGCGATGAACCGCGACCAGATGGCCAACTACCCCTTCTGCCGACTCACCGGCCCGGCCAACGTGCTGGTGGTGCCGGCGCGCCATTCTGCCTCGATTTCAACCAAGCTGCTGCAGGAGATGGCCGGTGCCACCGTGATCGGCCCGATCCTCACCGGCATCGACAAGTCGATCCAGATTTGTTCGACAACCTCGACCGCGAGCGACATTCTCAACATGGCCGTCCTTGCTGCGGCCAAGATCGGATAGGGCAGGGGATACCGTGACCGTCTACAACTTCGGCTCGATCAACCGCGACCTCATCCACGAGGTTCCGCACATGCCCGCCCCGGGCGAGACCCTGGCCGCCAAGCGTTACTCGGTCGGGCTCGGTGGCAAGGGTGCCAACCAATCCGTCGCCTGCGCACGAGCCGGGGCAAAGACGGTGCACATCGGCGCCGTCGGCCAGCAAGATACCTGGTCCCTCGCTCAGCTCGAGGGTTTCGGCGTCGATGTCAGCCAGATCCGCCGAGTCGAGGCCGAAACCGGCCATGCGGTGATCTACGTCGATCCGACCGGCGAGAACTCCATCGTCATCCAGCATGGGGCCAATGCCGAGCAATCGCTGGAGGCGGTCGAAGCGGTGCTTGCCAAGGCCAACTCGGGTGACATCCTGCTCCTGCAAAACGAGACCCCCTTCACCGAAGAAACCGCCAAACTGGGCCGGAACAGAGACCTTTTCGTCATCTATTCCGCCGCCCCCTTCGAGCCGGACGCCGTCAGCGCCATGCTGCCCTACATCGACCTCCTGGTGATGAACCGGGGCGAGTGCGAAGAGCTCGAGCGCCGCAACAAGATGCCGCTGGCCGACATCCCTGTGCCCCATGTGCTCGTCACCCTCGGGGCCGACGGCGCCATCTGGCGCGACCAGTCCGACGGCAGCGTGACCCATGTGGCCGCCCGCAAGGTCGATGCCGTCGATACCACCGGCGCGGGCGATTGTTTCACCGGCGTCCTTGCTGCCGCCCTGTCGGAGGGAAAGAACCGCAAGCAGGCGCTCGAAATGGCCAGCGCTGCCGCCGCGATTCAGGTCACCCGACCCGGCGCGGCGCCCGCCATGCCAACGCGCGACGAGATCGACGCGGCCCTACAGGATGGGTGAACCCCTCCGTCAACCGCCGGCAAACGGCGCGGCCGATCCCCACAGCTCCCGCACCCTCGCATCGCGGCCGCAGCCTTCGCGGTAGAGCTTGTAGGCGCTCGCCTTCGACCTCGGCCCGAAGCGGGTCAGGATGATCTCGCCCTGCTTGTAATAGTCCTGGTGATAGGCCTCTGCCGCGTAGAACGGCGCGGCATCCAGAACCGGTGTCACCACCGCCTTGCCCAGCGCCGCCTCGGCCTCGCGTACTGCCGCCTTGGCAGAGGCCTTCTCCGCCGGATCAGAGACGAAAATGGCGGTCCGGTAGGTCTCTCCCCGGTCGCAAAACTGCCCGCCCGCATCGGTCGGGTCCACACTCCGCAGGAAGGCATGCAGGATCTGCTCGTAGGTCACCACCGCCGGATCGTATTTCACCTGGACCGCCTCGTAGTGCCCGGTCCCCCCGCGCACCACCTGCTTGTAGCTCGGGTTTGACACGGTTCCGCCGGTAAACCCCGAGACAACCTCCTGCACGCCCTTGAGCTTCTCGAAGTCCGCCTCGACACACCAGAAGCACCCGCCTGCCAGCACCGCCGTCTCCGTTGCGGCGGCTTTCGCCGGGGTGCAGTTCACCAGCACGCCCAGAGCCATCAAGATAGCCAGCACCACCGGCCGCCCGCGTTTCAGCTTCATCAACATCGGCAATCCTCCTGTTGCTCCGAGCCTTGCCGCCAGCGTGCCGCACGGTCCAATCACCGGGCCGTGACCTCACATCGTCTTTACCCTTGGAAACATCTCCTGCCCTGCCTAGCGTGGCGCCATGAACACCGAAGTCACCACCCACACCGCCGAGGACGACCCGCGCAACGAGACAATCCTCATCTGGCTGAACGGCACCCTGAAGCCCCGCGCCGAGGCGCTGGTCAGCGTCTATGACTCCGGCTTCATGCTGGGGGACGGCGTCTGGGAGGGTCTGCGTCTCTACGATGGCCGCTGGACCTTCATCGACGAACACATGAACCGTCTGTTCGAAGCCGCCAAGGCGATCGACCTCGAGATCGGCATGACCCGCGATGAGCTGATTTCGGCAATAACAGAGACGCAAGAGGCCAACGGAATGACCACCGACGCCCATGCGCGGCTCATGGTCACCCGCGGCATCAAGACCCGCCCCTTCCAGCACCCGTCGCTCTCGCGCCAGGGTCCGACCGTGGCGATCATCATGGAGCACTCCAGGCCCTCCATTCCCCGCCCGATCCGCCTTGCCACCGTGCCTCACCTGCGCGGCCTCCCGATGACGCAGGACCCCAAGCTCAACTCCCACAGCAAGCTCAACTGCATCCTCGCCTGCATCGCCGCCGAGAAGGCCGGCGCTGACGAGGCGCTCATGCTCGATGTGCATGGCTTCGTGAACACCACCAATGCCTGCAACTTCTTCATCGTGCGCAAGGGCGAGGTTTGGACCTCCACGGGCGATCACTGCATGAACGGCATCACCCGGCAAAAGGTGATCGACCTTTGCCACGCCAATGGCATCCCCTGCCGCGAGAAGAACTTCTCTCTGGTCGAGACCTACTCCGCCGACGAGGCCTTTCTCACCGGCACCTTCGGCGCGCAAACTCCCGTGGGCCAGATCGACGGCCGCACCATCGGCACCGGCGAGATGGGCCCCGTCACCACCCGCCTCCGTGCCCTCTACAAGGCCCTCGTCGCCCCATGATAATCGCCATGTGGTCCGGCCCGCGCAACCTCTCGACCGCGATGATGTATGCCTTCGGCAACCGGGCCGATTTCCATGTGGTGGACGAGCCCTTCTATGGCCCCTATTTGCGGCAGACAGGCCTGAACCATCCGATGCGAAACGAAATCCTCGCAAGCCGCCCCAAAAACGCCGAAGAGGTCGCGGCGCAGCTTCTGGGCCCCATCCCCGGCGGCAGGCCCCACGCCTATCACAAGCACATGACCCAGCACATGATTCCGGGCGTGCCGCGGGGGTTCATGGGGTCTTGCGCAAACGTCTTTCTGCTCCGCCATCCTGCCCGCGTTCTGGCAAGTTTCTCCCATAAATATGAGGGCGTTACCGCCGACGATATCGGCTTTCGCCAGCAGGCGGAGCTTTATGATCACGTCTTGTCGCTCGGCCAGACCCCGATCGTCGTGGACAGCGCCGATATCCGGCAGGACCCCGAGGGAATGCTGAAAAAACTCTGTGCCGCGATCGGGCTGGATTGGGATCCGGCAATGCTGAGCTGGCCCAAGGGCGGCCACGCCTCCGATGGCGTCTGGGCCGCGCACTGGTATGCCTCGGTGCATGAAAGCACCGGCTTTGCGGGGCCGGAAGGGCCTCTGCCGGCGGTTCGGTCCGAACTGCAACACCTCGTGGAAGGGGCGATGCCGCACTACAACAGATTGAATGCCGTTGCCCTGAAACCTTAGGCTTTCAGAAACTTTGCCAGCTCCATCGCGGCGGCGGGATTGCCGGACACCCTGAGCTTGCCCATGACCACGGCGGTCATCGGGTTGAGCTCTCCCTTGAGCAGCTTCTTGAGGTTCTCGAGCGACAGTTTGATCGTGCAATCCGCGAGCCGGTCATCCACCACGACCTCGCGGCCATCCAGCACCATGATCCCGTCGCTGCCGCAGTCGAACTTGAGGCTTCGCTCATTCTTGCTGGCGGCAAGATGAGGGGCGATCTTGTCGGCGATCTCTTGCAGGGGGGTCGTCACTCTGGCGCTCCGGCTGTCACTGGCGGCAAAGAAATGGCCCGCCGAAGCGGGCCAGATCAAGCGTAACGCGGCGTCCGGTCAGCCCTTAACGCGTTGATTCCGCGTCGCGATCAGTTTCAGGCGCAGGGCGTTCAGGCGGATGAAGCCCTCGGCATCCTTCTGGTCATAGGCGCCCGCATCTTCCTCGAAGGTCACATGAGCCTCGGAGTAAAGCGAATGATCCGACCAGCGTGCCACGGTCCGGCAGAAGCCCTTGTAGAGCATCAGCTTCACCGTGCCGGTCACATGCTCCTGGCTCTTGTCGATCGCGGCCTGAAGCATCTCGCGCTCCGGGCTGAACCAGAAGCCGTTGTAGATCAGCTCGGCATAGCGCGGCATCAGGCTGTCCTTCAGGTGGCCGGCGCCGCTGTCGAGCGTGATCTGCTCGATGCCGCGATGGGCCTCCAGCAGGATCGTGCCGCCCGGCGTCTCGTAGATCCCGCGCGACTTCATGCCCACGAACCGGTTTTCGACAAAGTCGAGCCGCCCGATCCCGTGGCGCTTGCCGTGTTCGTTCAGCCGGGTCAGCACCGTGGCCGGGCTCATGGCCTCGCCGTTGATGCTGACGGCATCGCCCTTCTCAAATCCGATCTCGATGTATTCCGGCTCGTCCGGCCCGCCCAGCGGGTCTTCGGTGCGCTGATACACGTAATCCGGCGCCATCTTGCCCGGATCCTCCAGCACCTTGCCCTCGCTCGAGGTGTGCAGAAGGTTCGCATCCACGCTGAACGGTGCTTCGCCGCGCTTGTCCTTGGCAATCGGGATCTGATGCGCCTCGGCAAACTCGATCAGCCTGGTCCGGCTGCTGAGGTCCCACTCCCGCCAGGGCGCGATCACCTTGATCTCGGGGTTCAGCGCATAGGCGCTCAATTCGAACCGCACCTGGTCGTTGCCCTTGCCGGTTGCCCCGTGGGCCACCGCGTCGGCGCCGGTTTCCGCCGCGATCTCCACCAGCCGCTTGCTGATGAGCGGGCGGGCAATCGAGGTGCCCAGCAGGTAGAGCCCTTCATAGACCGCATTGGCGCGGAACATCGGAAAGACGAAATCCCGCACGAACTCTTCGCGGACATCCTCGATAAAGATGTTCTCGGGTTTGACCCCCAGCATCTCTGCCTTCTTGCGGGCCGGCTCCAGCTCCTCGCCCTGGCCGAGATCGGCGGTGAAGGTCACGACCTCGCAGCCATATTCGACCTCAAGCCACTTGAGGATGACCGAGGTATCAAGCCCGCCGCTGTAGGCGAGCACCACTTTCTTGGGGGCAGTCATGTGCCGGGCGCTCCGTCGTCTTGGGTTCAAGGCGGCGGTCTATGCGCATTTCTCGCCGAATCCAAGGCCCTCTCAGGGCGCAAGCCCCTGTTCGAAGGCGGCCATCGAGGCTTTGAAGCTGGCGGTGACGGCGGCAGCATCCGCCGGCCCGGCTGCGCCGGTGCGGGCGCGCAACTCCGCGTCCTGGCACAGGCGTGCAACCTCTTCAAACCCCATGTTCAGCGCCGAACTCTTGAGAGAGTGAAAGTCCTCCTCCCACTGGCCGGAGCCACCCGCCGCGAACTGGCTCAGCACCCTTTCTGTCTCGACGACGAACATGTCCTTCACCTCGGCAAAGGCATCTTCACCCACGTCGTCACGCAATCTCGTCACACGATCCCAGTCAATCATCACCCGATCCTCGGTGCTGCCCCGCCGGGCAAGGTTAGTACCCCCCGGTTTAAGAACGATTACCCGGCGCGTGACCGCGGGAATTCATTCAACCTTAACGGCTGAATGGCACACCGGCACGGCAACAGACAAAGAGCCGACACACCCTTGCACTCCGGCACTGTCCAGCCCGCGCCCCCGGCGCATCTTGCGTTCGCGTCGCAGCGGCGCGTCCTGGTTGTCGATGACAGCCGGATGCAGCGGCGCATCCTTTCCACCCTGCTCACCCGGTGGGGCTATGCCGTGCAGGAGGCCGAGGGCGCCCGCGAGGCGCTCGACATCTGCGTGACCGATCCGCCCGATGTCGTGTTGTCCGACTGGATGATGCCCGGCATGAACGGGATCGAGTTCTGCCAGCTGTTCCGCGCCATCCCGCGCGAGAGCTATGGCTACTTCATCCTGCTCACCTCCAAGACCAGCACCAAGGAAATCGCCGCCGGGCTCGATGCCGGGGCCGATGACTACCTGGCCAAGCCGATCTCGCCCGACGAGCTGCGCGCCCGGCTCGCGGCGGGCGAGCGAATCCTCGGCATCCACGCCGAACTGGTCGAAAAGAACCGCCTTGTCACCGAGACCCTCGGCCAGATCTCGGCGCTCTACGATTCGCTCGACCGTGACCTGCAGGGCGCCCGCAAGCTCCAGCAATCGCTCATCAAGGAGCGCCACCGCAGTTTCGGCGCCTCGCAGGTCTCTCTGCTCCTGCGCCCCTCCGGCCACGTCGGCGGCGACCTGGTGGGCTTCTTCTCCATCAATGCCGACCGTGTCGGTCTCTTTGCCATAGACGTATCCGGTCACGGCGTCTCGTCGGCCCTGATGACGGCCCGCCTCGCCGGCTTTCTCTCCCCCACCTCGCCCGACCAGAACCTCGCCATGACCGAGGATGATTTCGGCCTCTACGATGCGATTCCTCCCGCAGAGCTGGCCGCCACGTTGAATCGCGTCGCCTTCACCGAGCTCGACACCGAGCATTACTTCACCCTCGCCTACGCTGATCTCGACCTCACCACCGGGGCCTTCGCGCTGGTGCAGGCAGGCCATCCGCACCCCATGGTCCTGCGAGCCTCCGGCGCAATCGAGCAGATCGGCGAGGGCGGCATGCCCATCGGCCTCGTCGAGGAGGCCCGTTTCGAGCAGGTCACCGGCCAGCTCCGCCCCGGAGACCGGCTCTTCATCATGTCCGATGGCCTGACCGAGGCGATGGACAGCACGGGCGACATGCTGGGCGAGGATGGCCTGGCCGCTCTCCTGCGCCGCAACGCAGAGGCGCGCGGCCCCGGCCTTCTCGAGGCGCTCACATGGGATCTGGCCGAGTTCACCGGCGCGTCCGACTTCGCCGACGATGTGTCAGCCGTGCTTTTCGAGTTCGATGGCCCCAAGGCGATGAGTTAGGTGGCGCCCAACAGGTGCCGTGCGGCAAAATGCCGGTCACCCTGGTTGCCAAGCAGGCCCGGCGCCTCCTCGGCCCCCAGCCACACCGCCGAATGTCCCGGCTCGCTTGGCGGCCCGAGGCGTCGCACCGGCCGGGCCAGCACGACGGTGCACAGCTTTTCGGCCCAAAGGTCGTATTCCGGCATGTAGGTAAACCGCCTGAAGGCCCCGAGTCGCCGCAGCGGCGCAATGCGCCACCCGGTCTCTTCCAGCACCTCCCGGTGCAGCGCGGCCATCGGCTGCTCGCCCGGGTCGATTCCGCCGCCCGGCAGCTGGAACTCCGGCTTCGGCTCCTCCTGAAACGTCAGCAGCACCGCGTCGCCCTGCACCAACAGCGCATAAATTCCGGGCCGCCGCACGTAGCGCCGCCCCGACTCCACCGGTTCGCCGAATCGCCTGATCACCGTCTGCCCCTTTGCCTTGCCAGCTCCCGCCCTTATATGGCACCGACATGCCAAGCCTCCATCGTCAAGGAAAGCCCATGACCCTCGGTGCACAGATCGCCTGGGACGACACCGTTCTGCCCTTCCAACTCGACCGTTCGGATGTCCGCGGTCGGGTCGCCCGGCTTGACGGCGTCCTGGATGAGATCCTCGCCCAGCACGACTACCCCGACCCCATCGAGCAGCTGGTGGCCGAAATGGCCCTGCTGACCGCGATGATCGGCCATACCGTCAAGCTCCGCTGGAAACTGTCGCTGCAAGTTCGCGGCGACGGCCCCGCCCGCCTCATCGCAACCGACTACTACGCCCCCGAAGAGGAGGGCGGCCCTGCCCGGATCCGGGCCTACGCCAGCTTCGATCGCGATCGTCCGCTCGAGGGCAAGCCGTTCGAGCTGATCGGGTCGGGCTACTTCGCCATCCTGATCGACCAAGGCGAGGGCACCACGCCGTACCAGGGCATCACGCCCATCGACGGCGGCTCCCTTTCAGCCTGCGCAGAAACCTATTTTGCCCAATCCGAGCAGCTTCCGACGCGCTTCCACCTGCGTTACGGCCGCTCGCTCGATGCCGATGGCACCGCTGGCGCCTGGCGCGCGGGCGGCATGATGCTTCAGCTCATGCCCGAGGTCTCGCCGCTTCTGAAGCCCGCAGATGGCGAGGCCCCGCGCCTGCTCCAGCCTTCCGACATGCTCGACGGCGATGACGAGGAAGACTGGAACCGTGCCAACATCCTGCTCGACACAGTCGAGGAGCTGGAGCTGGTCGGCCCCACCGTGCAGCCGACCGACCTGCTGGTGCGGCTCTTCCACGAGGAAGGCCCCCGCGTGTTCGATCCGCAGTCGATCAAGTTCGGCTGCACCTGCTCCGAGGATCGCGTGCGTGCGTCGCTCTCGATCTACTCGGCGAGGGAAATCGCCACCATGACCACCGAGGAGGGCCGGGTCACCGCCGATTGCCAGTTCTGCGGCGCGCATTACGATCTCGACCCGGCAACACTGGGGTTCGAGGCAAAGGATGGCGATGACTGACATCGAGGCGCGGCTCCTCGCGGCCATCGCCGCGCCCGGCCGCCCGTCCTCGGACTACGACCTCAACCCGAGCCACCCTTCGGTCCGGGTCAAGACCCGCGAGGCCGGGGTGCTGGTGCCAGTCTGGATGACCGGCCCCGAGCCCCGGCTGATCCTCACCAAGCGCAGCTCCCGGCTCAAGCACCACCCGGGCCAGATCGCCTTTCCGGGCGGCAAGGTCGATCCGGGCGATGCCGATGCCGTGGCCGCTGCGCTTCGGGAGGCCGAGGAAGAAATCGGCCTGCCCCGGACCCGCCCCCGTGTTCTGGGCACCCTGCCGCCGCATGAAACAGTCACCGGTTTCTCCGCCACGCCCGTCGTCGCCCTGATCGACGGTGATTTCACCCCGGTGCCCGAGGCTGGCGAGGTCGAGGAGGTCTTCACCGTTCCCCTCGCCCATGTGCTCGACCCGGCCCGATACATCGTGCAGAGCCGCTACTGGCAGGGCTACGACCGGCGCTATTTCACCGTGCCCTGGGGTCCCTATTACATCTGGGGTGCCACGGCCCGGATGCTCCGCGCCCTGGCCGACCGGATGCCCGCATGACCCGCATCGCCGCCCCCTGGCTCTCCGCCCCCGGCCCCCAGCGGCTTTGTGCGGCGCTCGAGTCGGCGGGCCATTCCGCCCTCTTCGTCGGCGGCTGCGTGCGCAACACCCTGCTTGGCGCGCCGGTCGCCGATCTCGACCTCGCCACCGACGCGCGCCCTGAAATCGTCTCTGACATTGCCAAGAGCGCCGGTTTCCGCGTGATCCCCACAGGCATCGACCACGGCACCGTCACCGTGCTGGATGGCGACGAGCCGATCGAGGTCACGACCTTTCGGCACGATGTGTCCACCGACGGCCGCCGCGCCACCGTCGCCTTTGCCAACGATGTGGCCGAGGATGCCGCCCGCCGCGACTTCACCATGAACGCGCTCTACTGCGACGCGCGCGGTGCCCTGGTGGATCCGCTGAACGGCCTGCCGGATCTCGAGGCCCGACGCCTCCGTTTCATTGGCGAACCCGGCGAGAGGATCGCCGAGGATTACCTCCGCATCCTCCGGTTCTTCCGCTTCACCGCCTGGTATGCCGACCCCGCCCACGGGATCGACGCCGAAGGCCTCGCCGCCTGCGCCGCCGGGGTCGATGGCCTCGCCCGTGTCTCCGCCGAGCGCATCACGGCAGAGCTGCTCAAGCTCCTCGCCGCGCCCGACCCTGCCCCCGCCGTCGCCGCCATGGCCGCCTCGGGCGTGCTGCATCATGTCCTCCCCGGCGCCGATGCCCCCACCCTAGCCCGCTTCCTGCATGTCGATCCGCGCCCCGATGCTCCGGCACGTCTGGCCGCTCTGGGCGGCACCCGCGACCGGCTGCGCCTCTCGCGGAACGAGGCAAAGCGCATCGAGACCCTGCTCACCGCCGCTGCTTCCGGCGAGCCGCCGCTGATCCTCGGATATCGCCTTGGCGCCGATGACGGGCTCGCCGCCACCCTGCTGCGAGCCGCCCAAACAGAGACTGTTCCACCGCAAGACGCACCCGAAGAGGCCCGCGCCGGAGCCTCCCGCCAGTTCCCCGTCACGGCGCAAGACCTGATGCCCGAGTTCACCGGCGCCGCGCTGGGTGCCCGGCTCGATACGCTCCAGTCTCGCTGGATCGCCTCCGGCCTGAGCCTCACCCGCGAAGAGTTGCTCAACGGCTAGTTTCCTTCGCCGCTGGCCGAGCTAAGTTGCCAGCGGACGCTCAAGGACCGCCATGCAACGCCTCGCCCGCCGAATCCCCGACCTGATCGACGCCTTCCGCCCCGCCGAAGGCGCGCCGCCCGATCGCCTGATGCCCTTCATGCGCTGGTCGGTGCGCGGTGCCGAGACCCCGCTCATCGCCTCCGGCCTGCTCTTTACCATCACCGGCACCCTCGAGGTCGTCACCGCCCTGCTCCTCGGCGCGATCATCGACGCCGCCCTCGCCGCCGGGCCCGACGCCTTCTTCACCACCCATCTGTGGCTGATCCTCGGCACGCTGGCCTTCTTCATCATCCTCCGCCCGGCCTGCTTTCTGGCCTCCGCCGCCGCCAATACCCTGGTCATCCAGCCCAACGTCATGCCGCTGGTGCTCTCGCGCCTGCACCGCTGGACGATGGGCCAGGCGGTGCAGTTCTTCGACAACGACTTCGCCGGCCGCATCGCGCAAAAGCAGATGCAGACCGCCCGTGCCATCACCGATGTGATCTCGGAGATGGCCAATACCGTCTGTTTCGCCCTGGCCTCGCTCGTCGGTGCCGTGCTGCTGCTCATCGGCATCGACTGGCGCATCGCGCTCACCCTCGCCCTCTGGCTGGTGGCCTATTTCTGGCTGATTGCCTGGTACATGCCGCGCATCCGCGTGCGCTCCAAGGTGCGCGCCTCCACGCGAGCCATGGTCACCGGCCAGGTCGTCGACACGATCACCAACATCAAGACGGTCAAGCTCTTCGCTCACGACGCCCACGAGGACCGCGCCGCGCTGGGCGCGATGAGCAAGTTCCGCGACGCGGTGATCCATGTCGGCACCCTGGCCGCCGGTTTTCGCGGCGCGCTCATGCTGCTCGCCGGGCTCCTGCCCGCCATGCTCATCGGCGGCACCCTTCTGCTCTGGCAATCGGGCAGCGCCACGGCGGGCGACATCGCTGCCGCCGGCACCATCGCCATCCGCATCGCCCAGATGACCGGCTGGGTCAGCCACACGCTGCTTGGCATCTACGCCAGCATAGGCGAGATCGAAGACGGCATGCGCACGCTGACCCCGCGCCATTCTGTGACGGACGCGCCCGATGCGCGCGCCCTCGAAGTGCCCGAGGGCGCCATCGAGTTCCGCGACGTCGAGTTCACCTACGGCCGCGCGCGCGACGGGGTTCAGGGTGTCTCGCTCCGCATCGCGCCCGGCGAGCGGCTCGGCATCGTCGGGGCCTCCGGCGCGGGCAAGAGCACGCTGGTTTCGCTGCTGTTGCGTCTCTACGACACCGAAAAGGGGCAAATCCTGATCGACGGTCAGGATATCTCCAAGGTCACTCAGGAGAGCCTCCGCCGTGCCATCTCGATGGTCACGCAAGATACGGCCATGTTCAACCGCTCCGCCCGTGACAACCTCAAGTATGGCCTGCCCGACGCGCCCGACGACGCGATGGAAGAGGCCGCCCGCCGTGCCGAGGCGCATGAGTTCGTGACCGGGCTCGAGGATTTCAACAACCGCACCGGCTATGATGCCCACCTGGGCGAGCGCGGCGTGCGCCTCTCCGGCGGGCAGCGTCAGCGCGTGGCGCTGGCCCGCGCCATCCTCAAGAACGCCCCCATCCTTGTGCTCGACGAGGCTACCTCGGCGCTGGATTCCGAGGTCGAGGCCCAGATCCAGGGGGCGCTCGACGAGGTGATGGAGGGCAAGACCGTGCTCGCCATCGCCCACCGCCTCTCCACCATCGCCCGGATGGACAGGATCGTCGTGCTCGACGACGGCCGCATCGTCGAGGAGGGCACCCACGAGGAGCTGGTGGCGCTGGGCGGGCGGTACGCGGGCTTCTGGCACCGCCAGTCGGGCGGCTTCCTTGACCTGACCGAGGCTGCCGAGTAACGGCTCTGGCATGACAGAGGTTGTGATCGAACGGCTGAACGTGCGTGGCGAGGGCGTGGCCGAGGGCGTGCCGCCCATTCCGCGCGTGCTGCCGGGTGAAAAAGTCTCTGTTTTCGCCGAAAAGGTTCAAATCGGCACCCCCTCGGAACATCGTGTCTCGCCACCCTGCCGCCACTACAAGGCCTGCGGCGCCTGCGCCATGCAGCACGCCTCCGATGCCTTCGTGGCCGGGTGGAAGAGCTCTGTCATCGCTCAGGGTCTCGCCGCCCAGGGCCTCTCCACAGAGATCCGCCCCACCCTCACCTCTCCCCCGGCCTCCCGCCGCCGCGCCACACTGCACGGGCGGCGCAGCAAGAAGGGCGCGATGGTCGGCTTCATGGCCCGCGCCTCCGACCTGCTGATCGAGGTGCCCGATTGTCAGGTGCTCCACCCGGCGATTCTCGCGGCCCTGCCCGCGCTCCAGGCCCTGACCCGCGCCACCGCCACCCGCACCAGCGGCGTGGATCTTGCCGTCACCGTTTCGGAGTCCGGCCTCGACCTGCGCATCACCAACGGTCGCCCCGCCGCCCGTGCGCTGCTGGCCGAGCTGGCGCAGCTCGCCGGCCAGCAGGGTCTTGCAAGGCTCACCTATGGCGACGAGCCCATTGCCACCCGCGAGCCGCCCGTCCAGCGCTTCGGACCCGCCCGCGTGGTGCCGCCGCCTGGTGCCTTCCTTCAGGCCACGGCGCATGGCGAGGCAACCCTGCTGGCCGCCATCCAAGAGGCTCTCGGGCCGGATCAGAGCCTGATTGCCGACCTCTTCGCCGGCTGCGGTACCTTCTCCCTGCCGCTCGCGGCGCGCGCCGAGGTGGAGGCCTTCGAGGGCGACGCGGCACTGACCGCCGCGCTCGATGCCGGCTGGCGCTCCACCGGCGGCACGCTGCGCCGGACCACCGCCCGGACCCGCGACCTCTTTCGCCAACCCCTGCTGCCCGATGAGCTTGCCCGCTATTCCGCCGTGGTCATCGACCCGCCCCGGGCGGGAGCCGAGGCGCAGCACCGCGAACTTGCCGCCACCACCGTGCCCCGCATCGCCGCCGTCTCCTGCAACCCGGTCAGCTTTGCCCGCGACGCCCGCATCCTTGTCGAGGCCGGCTATGCGCTCGACTGGGTGCAGCCCGTCGATCAGTTCCGCTGGTCGGCCCATGTGGAGTTGGCCGCGCAGTTCACGCGGGCGTGAGCAGCGGCTGCGCCGCCTTTCCTGATTGGCCAGAATCCTTATAGTGCGGCGCAAAACAAGACACAGGCAACTTGCTGGAGAACTCACGGTGATCAAGCTGACACGGCGCGCCGCGCTCTTCGGCGCTACGGCATTGGCCCTCTCGGGCTGTTCGAGCAAATTCAAGAGTTACAACGGACCGGAGGTCACCCGCATCGTCGTCTACAAGGACCGGCGGCGCATGTATCTGCTGCATCATCAGGAAGTGCTGCGCGAATACAAGATCGGCCTCGGCTTCGCGCCGCGCGGGCACAAGCAGTTCGAGGGCGACGGCAAGACCCCGGAGGGCCGTTACTTCATCGACCGGCGCAACCCGAACTCCAGCTTCCACTTGTCGCTTGGGATTTCCTACCCCAACGAGGCCGACCGCGCGTTTGCCAAGTCGCAGGGCAAAAAGCCGGGCGGCGACATCTTCATCCACGGCGCCCGCGAAAGCAAACGCGACAGGAAGGGCAGCGATTGGACGGCGGGCTGCATCTGGGTGAAGAACCGCGAGATGGAGAACATCTATGCCATGGTCCGCGACGGCACGGTGATCGACATTCACCCCTGAGGCCGGCCCCAAACGCAAACGCCCGGCGCGAGGGCCGGGCGTGCATGTCCTGTCCTGCCGCTGTCAGCTGCCGGTGATCAACGTCCACCAGATCTTGCCATTCGGCTCCTGAAACCAGGCAAAGCCCAGGTTCCGCGCGCCGGGGGCCAGGATCACGTCGCGCGTGTCGGGCTGCTCCATCCAGGCGGCAACCGTCTCGAGCTCCGACTCGAAGGTCTCGCTGATGTTCTCGCCCAGGAACTGGCCCGCGTAGCCGGTGCGCCGCACGCGATCGAGCGGGCTGGAGCCGTCGGAGCCAAAGTGCCAGGGCCGGTTCTGCACCGACATGTCGCGCGCGTGGGTCGCGGCAGCGGCGTTCAGCTCCGAGCTGAGCGCAAGCTGGCCCACGCCCCGCGCGGCCCGCAGCTGGTTCACGTTGTCGAGCACGCGATAGGGGATCTCGTTCGCATCGCGGGCACTGATGTTGTAGACGCGCACGCCACCGTCCACGCCGGTGGTCACCGCGGGCGAACAGGCCGAAAGGCCAAGTGCCATCACGGCAATCAAGGAAATCATCCGCAGCATGATGAAAGGCAGCCCCCTTGCTGAGTATCGGGCGTCAGCCTTACCGACTCGCTCCGGGTTCTGCAATTGCACCGGCGCCCCGCGTCCGATTTGTCACCTGTTTGATTTGCGACTGAGGCTTTCCCGCAATATAAATGCATTCCGTCAGGGATCTGCCGCCCGACGCCAACCGTTCGAGGCCAGAATGTCCGATCAGTTTCACACCAAGTTGAACCGCCGTGCCTTTCTTGGCGCCACCGCCGCCGCCGCCGCCCTGCCCGCCGCCGGCTGGGCCGAGCAGCTCGATCCGGAGGCGCTGGGCACCCAGGAGGCGGTCCAGCGCAACATCTCCAGCTTCCGTGCGCTCGACTGGCGTCCCTATTTCAGCTCCACACGGGGCGGGGCGATCCTGGTCGATACCACATCGCGTGCGCTGCACTACTGGTCCTCCGACCAGTCGGTCTACAGGCTCTATCCCAGCTCGGTGCCGATCACAGAGGATCTCACCCGCCGCGGCCGCACCACCGTGGCCCGCAAGGTCGAGGGGCCGTCCTGGTCGCCGACCCCGGCGATGAAAAAGCGCAACCCCGAGTGGCCCGATTACATCCCGCCCGGTCCCGACAATCCGCTCGGCACCCACGCGCTCTACCTCGGCTGGACCTACTACCGCATCCACGGCACCCACGACACGCGCAAGATCGGCCGCCGCTCGTCCAACGGCTGCATCGGCCTCTACAACGAGCACATCGCCGAGCTGTTTCGCATGGTCAACGTCGGTGCGCAGGTGCTGTTGATCTGAGCCGGGCGCACCCCAAACGCGTCAGGGCGGCACCGGATTGGGCCGCCCTGTTCACTTTCTTGCTCCAAGTATCCCGGAGGTGTGAGGGCTGGCCCCACTCCAAGGCCGCGGCCTAGATCCACCCCGCCAGGTTTTCCTTCACCGCATCCGCCAGCGCCTCGATATGGTCGGGCCGTTCGTTCAGGCAGGGGATGTAGGTAAAACTCTCGCCCCCGGCGTGCTCGAAGCTCTCGCGGATCTCCCCCTCGATCTCCTCCAGCGTCTCGATGCAATCTGCGCTGAAGGCGGGGGCCACCACGGCGATCCTCTTCACTCCGGCCTGCGCCCGCGCGGCGACCTCCTCCACCGTGTAGGGCCGCAGCCAGTCTTCCGGCCCGAACTGGCTCTGGAAGGTGGTGATGATCTTCTCTTCCGGCAGGCCGAGCCGCTCGCGCAGCAGCCGCGTCGTCTTCTGGCACTGGCAGTGGTAGGGGTCGCCCTCCATCAGGTAGCGCTTCGGCATCCCGTGGTAGCTGCACACCAGCAGCTCCGCATCGCCCATCTTTTCCTCCACCGAGGCGGCCAGCGCCTCGATGTAGCTCGGCCGGTCGAAATAGGCCGGCACCGTCCGCACTGCCGGCTGCCACTTCTCCTTCATCAGCGCCCGGAAGAACTGGTCATTCGCCGTCCCCGTGGTCGCCCCGGCGTATTGCGGGTAGAGGGGAAAGAACACGATCCGGTCACAGCCCGCCGCCACCATCTCGGCAACCTTCGACTCCGTCGAGGGGTTGCCGTAGCGCATGCAGAAATCCACCATCACCTGCTCGCCGTAGTCCTGGGCCAGCCGGGCCCTCAGCGCCTCGGTCTGGGCCATGGTGATCACCATCAGCGGCGACATGTCCTTCGCCTTGTCCCAGATCAGCGCGTAGTTCTTGCCGCTGGAGAAGGGCCGCTTGGTCAGGATGATCCCCTGCAGGATCGGCTGCCATTTCCAGGCCGGGTAGTCGATCACCCGCTTGTCGCTCAGAAACTCGTTGAGATAGCGCCGCATGTCCCAGTAGCCGGGCGAATCCGGTGTGCCGAGGTTGGCGATCAGCACGCCAATCTTGCGCGGCTTCACGGGGGGATGGTCGGGTGGCAGATGGCTCACGGGCTGTCCTCGCATTTGTCTGCCGCTAGGGATAGTGCCGGCGGCGCAGGGGTCAATGCGTCACGTCTTCCCACCGTCCTCGCCATGTTCTTCCGTGCCCAGCGCGTCGGCCAGCCGGGTCAGGGCGGATCCGGGCCTGAGCGGTTGCGGCTGGTCCGGGCCGGGCGACCATCCGGTGAGAAAGACAGTCTCGAACATGGCCCGAATACGCCCATCCGCCCCGGCCGCGGCGTCCAGCGTGGCGGCCGCCCGCAGGATCACTCCGCGCCGCGTTGGCCCCCGCCGCCGGGCTTCCATCGCGTTGGCCTCACCCATGGCGCGCAGGTCGCGCATCAGCGCCAGCGCGCACGAATAGCTGACCTCCAGCGGCAGGGCATCGGCCACCGGCAGGGCAAACCCCGCCCGTTGCAGCAAGGCGCCGAGGTCCCTGATCTCGCCCATCGGCAGCACGCGGGGTCCAAGGCCGCCGGTCTCGGCCACCTCCGCCTCCGCCAGCGCGGCCCGGAGCCCGGCCAGGGTCTCGCCACCCAGCATTGCGCCAATGAACAGCCCGTCAGGCACCAACCCCCGCCGCGCCTGCACCAGCTGCCCCACCGGATCGCTCGCCCAGTGCAGCGCCATGCCGTGGATCACCAGGTCATGCGCGCCCTCTTCGATGCCCAGCACCTCCTCGTCCGCGATCACCCGCGCATCGGGAAAGGCCGCACCCCAGAGATCCGGAAAACCGGTTACCACGCAGGGCCGCGTAAAGGTTCTGTTAACCTCGTTGAGTCTTTCCTTGATCTCGTCGATGGCCTGCACGTGCAGGAACAGCGCATCGCGGTCCGCTCGGGCGCGGTTGCGGGCGAGGGCCTTGCGGTCGGTCAGTTTGGGCGGCTGGGCCATGGGCGGCTTATCAGGGAGGGCGCAGGCCGATGCAACGGCTTCTGCACGTGATCTACCCCAACCAGTGCCTCACCTGCGGCGAGGTCACCGGCTCCGACGCCGGCCTTTGCCCCGACTGCTGGCGCGACACCGCCTTCATCGCCGGCCTCACCTGTCACCTCTGCGGTGCGCCCCTCCCCGGCGAGGACGACCCGGAGACCGCGCCGGACCTCACCTGCGACGATTGCCTCACCATCGCCCGCCCCTGGTCGCGCGGGGCATCGGCGCTGCTCTATCGCGGCAAGGGCCGCCGCCTCGTGCTCGCCCTCAAGGGTCACGACCGCGCCGACCTGGCCGAGGCCGTCGCACCCTGGCTTGCCCGCGCCGCGGCCCGCGTCCATGAGCCCGGCATGCTCATCGCGCCCGTGCCGCTACACTGGTTCCGCCTGTTCCGTCGGCGCTACAACCAATCCGCCCTGCTCGCCCGCGCCCTCGCCCGGCGGCTCGATGCGCCGCTCTGCCCCGATCTCCTGATCCGCGCCCGCGCCACGCCCCGGCAGGAGGGTCTCGGGGCCGCCGCGCGCTTTGCCAACATGGCCGAGGCCATCCGCCCGCATCCCAAGCGGCGCCATCGCATGATCGGCCGCAAGGTGCTGCTGGTCGATGACGTGATGACCTCCGGCGCCACCCTCGCCGCCTGTGCCGAGGCGTGCCTCTCTGCCGGCGCTGCCGATGTCCGCGTCGTCACACTGGCGCGAACGGTGAAGGACACCTAAGTATGGGCAGAACGTCAGGAGTTCTGCCATGTCCGCCCGCATCGAGATCTACACCACTCCCATCTGCGGCTATTGCGCCCGGGCCAAGCGCCTGCTCGCCTCCAAGGGCGCCGAATTCACCGAGATAGACCTCTTCGAGGAGCCGGGCCGCCGTTCCGAGATGATGGATCGTGCCGGGGGCCGCCACACCGTCCCGCAAATCTTCATCGGCGAGACCCACGTGGGCGGCAGCGATGATCTCTTCGCCCTCGAAAGCGCAGGCAAGCTCGACGCGATGCTCGCCTGATGCGCGCCGCCCTGCTCCAGCTCACCAGCTCCGACGACCCGCTCGCCAACCTGCCGGTGACTCTGGGGATGGTCGATCAGGCCGTGGCCGAAGGCGCCGAGCTGATCTGCACGCCCGAGGTCACCAACTGCGTCTCCGCCAGCCGATCCCGTCAGCTTGCGGTGCTGCAGCCCGAGGAGCACGACCCCACCCTCGCCGGTTTCCGCGAGGCCGCCGCCCGGCATGGCCGTCACCTTCTCCTCGGGTCCATCGGCATCAAGACCGACGACCCCGACGGCCGCTTCGCCAACCGGTGCTACATGATCGGCCCGAGCGGCGAGATCATCGCGCGCTACGACAAGATCCACATGTTCGACGTGCAGGTCTCGGAAACCGAAACCTACCGGGAAAGCGCGGGCTACCGGCCCGGAAACCTCTCTGTTCTGGCCGAAACACCGCTTGCCCGGATCGGGATGACCATCTGCTACGATGTCAGGTTTCCGCAGCTGCACAGGGCGCTGGCCAAGGCCGGGGCGCAGATCATCACCGTTCCTGCCGCCTTCTCCCCCGGCACCGGCCCGGCGCACTGGCAGCCGCTCCTCCAGGCCCGCGCCATCGAGACCGGCTGCTTCGTGCTCGCGCCCGCCCAATGCGGCACCCATGCCACCACCGAAGGGCGCACCCGCAGCAGCCACGGGCATAGCCTGGTGATCTCGCCCTGGGGCGAGATCCTGGCCGACGGCGGCACCTCCCCCGGTGTGATCACAGTTGACCTGAGCCTCTCGGACGTGGACGATGCGCGCCACAAGATCCCGGCACTCACCCACGACCGCCCCTTCGAAGGCCCCTGACCCGTCTGCCCCGATGACCGTTGAAACCTCAGATACCCTGGCCGTTGCGCTGTTTTCCGAGCTTCTCACCGCCGAGCAGCTCGCGCGCAACCGTATGTCGAAGGCGCTGCCCAAGGGCATGGAGATCAGTCATTTTTCGGTGCTGAACCATCTCGCCCACATCAATGAAGAGCGCAGCCCGGCCCAGCTGGCCCAGGCGTTTCACCTGACCCGCGGCGCCATGACCAACACGCTGAACAAGCTGGAATGGGCCGGCTACGTGCACATCCGCCCCGATTGGGACGACGCCCGGCGCAAGATGGTTTCCATCAGCCCCTCCGGCCGCGCCGCCCGCGATGCCGCCATCGCCTCCGTGAGCCCGGTCATCGCCGCCATTGTCGCCGAAATCGGATCGGAGCGCGTGCGCGCCATGCTCCCGGTCATGCGCGAGTTGCGTCAGAAGCTCGGCTCCAGCGAAGAGCCCTGAGCCCCGTTTCCGCAGGTGGCCCGGCCGGGCAAAACCCGCCCTCACCCTGCAGGCTTCACGCTCGCCGTCACGTAGTTGACGCTGAGGTCGCGGTCGCTCAGGCTCCAGCTCCAGCCGAGCGGATTGAAGACAAAGCCCTTGCGGTCCACCGGGTCCAGCCCGGCTCCGCGCAGCAACCCGTAAAGCTCGTCCGGCGTGATGAACTTCCGCCAGTCGTGGGTGCCCTTGGGCAGCCACCGCATGACCCACTCCGCGCCCACGATCGCCATGGCAAAGCTCTTGGGATTGCGGTTGATGGTGGAGCAGATCATCAGCCCCCCCGGCTTCAGCAGCCGCTGACAGGCCTCGATGTAATCGGGCGGCGAGGCGACATGCTCCACCACCTCCATGTTCAGCACCACGTCAAACTGCTCGCCGGCCTCCGCGAGTGCCTCGGCGGTGGTGTGTCGATAGTCGATCTCCAGCCCCGATTGCTCCGCGTGAACCCGCGCCACCGGGATGTTGCCGGCGGCGGCATCCGCGCCCACCACCTCGGCCCCCATCCGTGCCATCGGCTCGGAGAGCAGCCCGCCGCCACAGCCGATGTCCAGGATACGCAGCCCCGAAAAAGGCTCTGTTCCGGCCCGATCCCGCTCGAACTCGGCGGCGATCTGGTCGCAGATGTAGTCGAGCCGGCAGGGGTTGAGCATGTGCAGCGGCTTGAACTTGCCCTCCGGGTCCCACCACTCCGCCGCCATCGCCTCGAACTTGGCCAGCTCCGCCGGGTCCGCCGTATCGACTGCCATCGCAAATCTCCTTCTCAAACCCATGGAACCGGGCCACGCCAGCCTATATAGCTCAGGCATGGACAGGAACGCGGGTCATAACAGCGCATACCGCCACCTCTACCCGGCGATCAGCCCGTTCGACCAGCGGATGATCGACATGCCGGGCGGCCACTCGATCTATGTCGAGCAGTGCGGAAACCCGAACGGCATACCGGTGGTGGTGCTGCACGGCGGCCCCGGCGGCGGTTGCTCGCCGGCGATGCGCCGCTACTTCGATCCCGATGTCTACCGCATCGTGCTGTTCGACCAGCGCGGCTGCGGCCGGTCCCGGCCCTTCGCCTCGGTCGAGAACAACACCACCCAGGATCTGGTCGCCGACATCGAGCGCATCCGCGAGATCCTCGCCATCGACCGCTGGGTCGTGTTCGGCGGCAGCTGGGGCGCCACCCTCTCGCTGCTCTACGCCCAGGCCCACCCCACCCGGGCCGCCTACCTCGTGCTGCGCGGGGTGTTCCTGATGACCGCCCGCGAGCTGCAGTGGTTCTACGGCGGCGGCGCAGCGCGGTTCTTCCCCGATGTCTGGAAACGCTTCACCGAGCTGATCCCGGAGTCCGAGCATGACGATCTGATCGCCGCCTACCACAAGCGCCTCTTCTGCGGCGACCTGATGGAAGAGACCCGCCTGGCCCAGCGCTGGGCCGGCTGGGAGAACGCGCTCGCCTCGATGGACAGCCACGGCAACATGGGCGAGGGCAGCGGCAGCTACGCCCGCGCCTTCGCCCGGATCGAGAACCATTATTTCACCCACGCGGGATTCTTGCGCGAAGATGGCCAGATCCTCGCCGACATGCCCGAGATCGCCCATATCCCCGGCACCGTCGTCCAGGGCCGGTACGATATGATCTGCCCTCCCGAGGCCGCGCAGGCTCTCGTCGACCGCTGGCCCCGCGGCACCCTGAGGATGATCCCGAGTGCCGGCCACGCCCTCTCGGAGCCCGGCATTTCCGCCGAACTGGTGCGCACCACCCGCGGCATTGCCAAGGCACCGGAGCTCTACGGGTTCTGAACCCCCTTGCGATTCGCGCGTCATGGGCCTATATCGCCCTCGACAGCGGCAGGATCGGCCTCCACCCCCGACCCTCCACCGGAAATTCCGACGGGCCGCAGCGCCCGTTTTTTTGTGCCCGAAAGGCCCCCGCCACTCATGACCGACCTCATCGCCAAGACCGGAATGGATCAGCGCATGGCCGAGATCGTGCAGCCCGTGCTCGAAGGCATGGGCTTCGAGCTGGTGCGCCTGCGGCTGATGGGCGGCCGCACGCCGAACCTCCAGATCATGGCCGAAAAGCCCGAGGGTGGCATCGAGGTGGATGACTGCGCCAGGATCTCCACCGCCGTCTCCGCCGTGCTCGATGTCGAGGACCCGATCGAGGAAGAATACACGCTGGAAGTCTCCAGCCCCGGCATCGACCGTCCCTTGACCCGGCTCAAGGACTTTGACCGCTGGGAGGGCTACGAGGCCCGCATCGAGACCACCGAGCTGATCGACGGCCGCCGCCGCTTCAAGGGCGTGCTCGCCGGCACCGAGGGCAGCGAAGTGCTCATCGAGCTCGAGGAAAAGGGCGGGCCCGTCACCATCGGCCTGCAGTTCGACTGGCTCTCCGACGCCAAGCTCGTGCTCACCGACGAACTCATCCGCGACGTGCTGCGCCACCGCAAGGACGCAGGCCAGGTCGACGAAACCCAATTTGACGAGGTGCAAACCCTCATGGACGGTCAGGAGGACAACTGATGGCCATTACTTCCGCAAACCAGCTCGAGCTGTTGCAAACCGCCGAGGCTGTGGCCCGGGAAAAGATGATCGACCCGGGTCTCGTCATCGAGGCGATGGAAGAGTCCCTCGCCCGTGCCGCCAAGTCGCGCTACGGCGCCGAGATGGATATCCGGGTCAAGATCGACCGCAAGACCGGCCGCGCCACCTTCACCCGCATCCGCACCGTGAAGGGCGAGCCCGAGCTCGAGAACTACCAGGCCGAGATGACCCCGACCCAGGCCCAGCAGACCCTGGGCGTGAAGGGCAAGGATTACGTCGTGATCGGCGGCATGTCGCAACCCGAGGGCGAGGATGAGGCCCCGCGCCCGATCCGCCGCTTCCTGTTGCGCAAGCCCACCGAGCTCGACCGCGCGCTCGCCGAGGGCGTCGACCAGTCCGCCCCGCCCGCCGAGGGCGACGAGCTGGTGGATGAGGTTCCGCCCGTCGAGATGGGCCGGATCGCCGCCCAGTCGGCCAAGCAGGTGATCCTGCAAAAGGTCCGCGAGGCCGAGCGCGACCGCCAGTACGAAGAGTTCAAGGACCGCGCCGGCACCATCATCAACGGCCAGGTCAAGCGCGAAGAGTATGGCAACGTCATCGTCGATATCGGCGCGGGCGAGGCGGTGCTGCGCCGCAACGAGAAGATCGGCCGCGAGAGCTATCGCCCCGGAGACCGCATCCGCGTGTACATCAAGGACGTGCGCCGCGAGCAGCGCGGCCCGCAGATCTTCCTCAGCCGCACCGCGCCCGAGTTCATGGCCGAGCTCTTCAAGATGGAAGTCCCCGAGATCTACGACGGCATCATCGAGATCAAGGCCGTCGCCCGTGATCCCGGCTCCCGCGCCAAGATCGCCGTCATCTCTTACGACAACTCGATCGACCCGGTCGGCGCCTGCGTCGGTATGCGCGGTTCGCGCGTGCAGGCCGTGGTCAACGAGCTTCAGGGCGAGAAGATCGACATCATTCCGTGGAACGACGATCAGCCCACCTTCCTCGTCAACGCCCTGCAGCCCGCCGAGGTCAGCAAGGTGGTGCTCGACGAGGAGGCCGGCAAGATCGAGGTGGTGGTGCCCGACGAGCAGCTGTCGCTCGCCATCGGCCGCCGCGGCCAGAACGTCCGGCTCGCGTCGCAGCTCACCGGGCTCGACATCGACATCCTGACCGAGGAAGAAGAGAGCGCCCGTCGCCAGGCCGAGTTCGAGGAGCGTACCAAGCTCTTCATGGACACGCTGGACCTCGACGAGTTCTTCGCCCAGCTGCTTGTCTCCGAGGGTTTCACCTCGCTGGAAGAAGTCGCCTACGTCGAGCTTGATGAGCTTCTGGTGATCGACGGCGTCGATGAAGGCACGGCTGGCGAGTTGCAGGCCCGTGCCCGCGACTACCTCGACGAGCAGAACCGCAAGGCCCTCGAGCGCGCCCGCGAACTCGGCGTCGAAGACAGCCTGGTGAGCTTCGAAGGCCTGACGCCCCAGATGATCGAGGCCCTGGCCGAAGATGGCGTGAAGACCCTCGAGGACTTCGCCACCTGCGCCGACTGGGAGCTGGCCGGCGGCTGGACCACCGTGGATGGCGAGCGCGTCAAGGACGACGGCATCCTCGAAAAGTTCGATCTCTCGCTCGAAGAGGCCCAGGACATGGTCATGTCCGCCCGCATCGCGCTGGGCTGGGTCGATCCGGCCGAGCTGGCCGAGACGGACGAAGACGGCGAGCCCGCCGAAGAGGAGGCCGGAGCCTGATCGCAGGCTCCGGACACCGGCCTGAGCCGCGGCGGACGCGATACCACCAAGGGTGAAATGCCCGAACGCAAGTGCATTGCAACGGGCGAGGTGCGCCCTATATCTCACCTCGTCCGTTTCGTCGTGGGCCCGTCCGGCGAGATTGTCCCCGACATTTCCGGCAAACTTCCGGGCCGCGGCATCTGGGTCACTCCCACGCGCGCGGCGCTCGACAAGGCGGTGAAGAAAAAGCTCTTTGCCCGCGCCGCAAAGGCGCCCGTCGAAGTGCCCGAGGGCTTGGTCGATACCGTGGAGCGGCTGTTGGTCAAGCGGGTCACCGACGGCATCGCGCTCGCCCGAAAGGCCGGGCTGGCGGTGGCGGGCTACGAAAAGGTCAAGGGCTGGCTGCTGATCGAGGAAGCCCGGCTTCTGATCCAGGCCAGCGACGGCTCCGAGCGGGGCAAGTCGAAGCTCAGCTCGCCGCCCGGAAAGGGCACATTCATAGGCTGCCTGACGGCCAACGAAATCGGTTTGGCTTTCGGCAGGGAACATGTGATACACGCCGCTCTTGCGGCTGGTGGACTCACGAAGCGTGTTGTAGAAGACGCCGCAAAGCTTGGCGCTTTGCGCGAGCACATCGGGGATACGCCCCGGAAAGGACATTGATCGCATGAGCGATAGCGACGGCAAAAAGACCCTGGGCCTCCGCAGCGGCCCGCGTTCCGGACAGGTGAAGCAAAGCTTCTCTCACGGGCGCACCAAGAACGTTGTGGTGGAGACCAAGCGCAAGCGTGTCGTGGTGCCCAAGCCCGGCGCGCCGACGGCTGGTGCCAATGCCGGTGCCGCAGCGGCTGCCGCCTCCGATCCGTCCAAACGTCCCGCCGGGATCTCCGACGCAGAGATGGAGCGCCGCCTGAAGGCCCTCGCCGCCGCCAAGGCGACCGAGGCCGAAGAGGCCAAGCGCCGCGAGGAAGAAGAGAAGGAGCGCGAGGCCGACCGCCAGCGCCGCCGCGAAGAGGCGGAGCAGAAGGAGCGCGAGGAACGCGAGCGCCAGGAGGCCCTCAAGGCCAAGGAAGAGGAAGACGCCCGCCGCGCCCGCGAGGCCGAAGAGGCCAAGGCCCGCGAGAAGGCCGAGCGCAACGCGCCGCCCGCCGCCGCCGCTCCGGCCGCTGCCGATGCCGGCCCCGCGCCCGCCGAGGATGGTGCCCGTGGCGGTGGCCGCGCCGCGCCCCGCCGCGACGAGCGTGACGACCGCGACAACAACCGCGACAACCGCGGCAAGGGCGCCCGCAACGACGATGGCGGCCGCCGTGCCGGCAAGCTGACCCTGAACCAGGCGCTCTCGGGCGGCGAGGGCGGGCGTCAGCGTTCGCTCGCCGCGATGAAGCGCAAGCAGGAGCGTGCCCGGCAGAAGGCGCTGGGCGGCGGTGACAACCGCGAAAAGGTCGTGCGCGACGTGCAGCTGCCCGAAACGATCGTGGTCTCCGAGCTGGCCAACCGTATGGCCGAGCGCGTGGCTCTCGTCGTCAAGTCGCTGATGAACAACGGCATGATGGTCACCCAGAACCAGGTGATCGACGCCGACACCGCCGAGCTGATCGTCGAGGAATTCGGCCATCGCGTCGTGCGCGTGTCCGACTCCGACGTCGAGCAGGTCATCGCAACCGCCGAGGACAAGGAAGAAGATCTCAAGCCGCGCGCCCCCGTGATCACCATCATGGGCCACGTCGACCACGGCAAGACCTCGCTCCTCGATGCCATCCGCGATGCAAAGGTCGTCGCCGGCGAGGCCGGTGGCATCACCCAGCACATCGGCGCCTACCAGGTGACCACCGAGAGCGGCGCGACCCTGTCGTTCCTCGATACGCCCGGCCACGCCGCCTTTACCTCCATGCGGGCCCGTGGGGCGCAGGTGACCGATATCGTGGTGCTCGTCGTGGCCGCCGATGACGCGGTGATGCCGCAGACCATCGAGGCCATCAACCACGCCAAGGCTGCCGGCGTGCCGATGATCGTGGCGATCAACAAGGTCGACCTGCCTGCCGCCAACCCGCAGAAGGTTCGCACCGACCTGCTTCAGCACGAAGTCGTCGTCGAGAAGATGTCGGGCGACGTACAGGACGTCGAGGTTTCGGCCCACACCGGGCAGGGGCTCGAAGAGCTGCTGGAGGCCATCGCGCTTCAGGCCGAGGTGCTCGAGCTCAAGGCCAACCCCGATCGCGCCGCCCAGGGTGCCGTGATCGAGGCCCAGCTCGACGTGGGCCGCGGCCCCGTCGCCACCGTTCTGGTCCAGAACGGCACGCTCAAGCAGGGCGATATCTTCGTCGTCGGCGAGCAGTGGGGCAAGGTCCGCGCGCTGGTCAACGACAAGGGCGAGCGCGTGGCAGAGGCCGGGCCGTCCGTGCCCGTCGAGGTGCTCGGCCTGAACGGCACGCCCGAAGCCGGCGACGTGCTCAACGTGGTCTCCTCCGAGGCCCAGGCCCGCGAGATCGCCGAATACCGCGAGAACGCCGCCAAGGAGAAGCGCGCCGCCGCCGGTGCCGCGACGACTCTCGAGCAGCTGATGCAGAAGGCCAAGGACGACAAGGACGTTTCGGAGCTTCCGATCGTGGTCAAGGCCGACGTGCAGGGCTCCGCCGAGGCCATCGTTCAGGCGATGGAGAAAATCGGCAACGACGAGGTCCGCGTGCGCGTGCTGCACTACGGCGTGGGCGCCATCACCGAGAGCGACATCGGCCTGGCCGAGGCCTCCGGCGCCCCCGTGATCGGCTTCAACGTCCGGGCCAACGCGCCTGCGCGCCAGGCTGCAAACCAGAAGGGCGTCGAGATCCGCTACTACTCGGTGATCTACGACCTCGTGGACGACGTGAAAGCCGCGGCCTCCGGCCTGCTCTCCGCCGAGATCCAGGAGGATTTCATCGGCTACGCGCAGATCCGCGAAGTCTTCAAGGTCACCGGCGTCGGCAAGGTTGCCGGCTGTCTCGTGACCGAGGGCGTGGCCCGCCGCTCTGCCGGCGTCCGCCTGCTGCGCGACGACGTGGTGATCCACGAAGGCACGCTGAAGACCCTGAAGCGCTTCAAGGACGAGGTGGCCGAGGTCATCTCCGGCCAGGAGTGCGGCATGGCCTTCGAAAACTACGACGACATCCGCGAAGGCGATGTCATCGAGATCTTCACCCGCAAGGAGGTCGAGCGCACGCTCGACTGATCCGGCCGGGTCAACGATACAAGAGGGCCGCTCCATCCGGGGCGGCCCTTTTGCATGCGCTGTTGTGCCCGCCTCCGCGCCACGGCACCCTGCACCTGCAACCCGGAGCCGCCCCATGACCCAGCGTTATCACGATCTCATGTTCACCCCTGCCGTGCTCACCCGGCAGGAGCAGAACGGCAGCCGCGCCGCCTATGCCCGCGATGCACCCGCTCCGGGGCCAGACAGGCTGACCGGCGCCGAGATCCGCTTCATCATGGCGCGCGACAGCTTCTACATGGCCACCAACGGGGCCGACGGGTGGCCCCATCTCCAGCATCGCGGCGGGCCCAAGGGCTTTGTCCGCGTGATCGACGAGAGCACGCTGGCCTTCGCCGACTTCCGCGGCAATCGGCAGTTCATCACCCTGGGCAATCTCGATACCGACGACCGCGCCAGCCTGTTCTTCGTCGACTATCCCGCGCGCGCCCGGCTCAAGCTGCTCTGCCACGTCCGCGCCGTCTCGCTCGAGGGCGAGCCAGAATTGGCCGAGGCGCTGGCCCTGCCGGGCTACCGCGCCCACCCCGAGCGGGCCTTCCTGATGCGGGTCGAGGCCTTCGACTGGAACTGCTCCCAGCACATCACGCCCCGGTTCACCGAGGATGAAATCATTCACCTCGGGGCGTGAGCGGTTTCACCCGCCGCCAAAGCAAAAGCCCGCACCCTCAGGCGCGGGCCAAATTCCCGACTCCCGTGCCGATCCTCCCGGACCGGGGCAAATCCCGTGGCTCAGGCGGCGACAGCCTCCACCGGAGGGCCAACAAAATCCCGGCCTCCCACGCGCACCACAACGCGACCGTCCGCAAGCGCCTTCACGAAGGTGCCCTGAACCGAAACACAGCTTCCCAATACGATCGTACGCAGCATCAGTTCTTCCCCACAGGTCGGTTAACCTTGGGAGAGAATACCCCAGATTGGTTCACAATTCATATACAATGTGATCCCGACATGGGATTTCTTGAACAAATTTGGGGCATCTGGCGAAGCGGAGCGCTCCGAAACCGGGCAGGAGGCCCGGTCAGAGCCAGTCGCGGAGAATCGGTATCAGCGGCAGATCGGCGGGCGGCATGGGGTAGTCGCGCAGCTCGTTCGCCCGTGCCCACTTCAGCGCCTGCCCCTCCTGGCCCTGCGGTGTGCCCTGCCATTTGCGGCAGGCGAAGAGCGGCATCAGAAGGTGAAAATCCTCGTAGCTGTGCGAGGCAAAGGTGAGCGGCGCGAGGCAGCTCGCCCAGGTCTCGATCCCCAGCTCCTCATGCAGCTCCCGGATCAGCGCGGCTTCGGGCGTTTCGCCCGGTTCCACCTTGCCGCCCGGAAACTCCCAGAGCCCGGCCAGGCTCTTGCCCTCCGGGCGCTGCGCCAGCAGCACCCGCCCGTCCACGTCGATCAGCGCAACGGCGGCAACAAGAACCGTCTTCACGACCGGTAATCGGCGTTGATCGAAATGTATTGATGCGTCAGGTCGCAGGTCCAGGCGGTGAACCGGCCCTTGCCGAGGCCCAGGTCGACCCCGATCACCAGCTCCGGCAGCTTCATGTAACCGGCGGCCTGCTCTTCGGAGTAGCCCGGCGCCACCCAGCCCCGCTCCGCCACCAGCACCTCGCCGAAGCGGATGGTCAGCTTGTCGCGGTCGGCCTCGGCCCCGCTCTTGCCCACGGCGGCCACGATCCGGCCCCAGTTCGGGTCTTCGCCGGCGATCGCGGTCTTCACCAGCGGCGAATTGGCAATGCTCATCGCAACCCGCTTGGCATCGGCGTCATGCGCCGCGCCGGTGACCTTGACGGCGACGAACTTGGTCGCGCCCTCGCCATCCTTCACCACCTGATGCGCCAGGTCCTTCATTACCGCCTTCAGCGCCGCTTCAAACTCCTCGGAGTCGTCGCAGTCCACGCCCGAGGCGCCCGTCGCGGCACAGATAAGCGTGTCCGAGGTCGAGGTGTCGCCATCCACGGTGATGGCGTTGAAGGTGGTCTCGTTGTGGCAGCTCACCATCGCCTGAAGCGCGTCGCGGCTGACCTTGGCGTCGGTAAAGATGTACACCAGCATCGTCGCCATGTCGGGCGCGATCATGCCCGAGCCCTTTGCGATTCCGGCGATCTTCACCACGCCGCCCTTCAGCTCGATCTCGCGGGTCGCGCCCTTGGCAAAGGTGTCGGTCGTCATGATCGCCTGCGCCGCCCGCGCGATCCCGCCCTCGTCCAGCGCCTCCACCAGCTCGCCCACCTTGGCGGTGATCCGGTCATGCGGCAGCCGCTCGCCGATCACCCCGGTGGAGGAGGTAAACACGCGGCCCTTCGGCACATCGGCAGCCTCGGCCACCGCGGCGCAGATCGCCTCCACGCTCTCCTGCCCGGCACTGCCGGTAAAGGCGTTGGAGTTGCCCGAGTTCACCAGGATGGCGGCACCCGCCTCGCTGACCTTGCGCAGCTTGGCCTCGCAGTCCCGCACCGGGGCCGAACGGGTCGAGGATCGGGTGAATACCCCGGCCACCACCGAGCCCGGGTCCAGCACCGCCAGCATCACGTCGAGTCGGTCGGCATAGCGCACCCCCGCCTCGACGGCGGCAAAGCGCACGCCCTTGATGACCGGCAGGTCAGGAAACTTCTCGGGCGCCAGCGGCGATACGGGGTATTTGCCCATCAGTCCTCCAGGAGGTCGAAATCGTTGAGCACCGACGCGGGGATCTCCGCCTCGGCCTTTTCCACACCTGCCTTCTCTACCGCCGAGGCAATGGCTTCGTCCACCGCGGCGCGCTGCACCTCTTCGGCGAGCTGGTCACGCACGGCGGCCATGTCGGGCTTGTCCTTCAGCCGGGTCTCGTTGAGCTTGATCACGTGCCAGCCGAACTGTGTCTTCACCGGGGCGCTCACCTCGCCGGCCTTCATCGCCATCACGGCGGTCTCGAACTCGGGCACCATCATGCCCGCGCCGAACCAGCCCAGCGCGCCGCCATTGGGGCCCGACGGGCCGGTGGACTTGACCTTGGCCACCTCGGCAAAATCGGCGCCGCCCTCGACCTCTTCCTTCACCGCCTGTGCCTCTTCCTCGGTTTCCACGAGAATATGCGCAGCGTTCCACTCACGCTGCGGCTCGGCCTCGGCGTAGATCTCCTCGTATTTCGCCTCCAGCGCCTCCTCGGTGACCGAGGCCAGCGCGGCGGCCTCCAGAACGTCACCGGCGAGGTAGCCGGTGCGCTGGTTCTCCAGCATCAGAACGGTCTCCTTGCTCGGCTCACCGGCCTCCAGCGCCAGCGCGTTCTGCTGAACGAGCTGCTCGAGGATTCCCTCCCAGAGCACCTCCGGGGGCAGCTGGGCATACTGCTCGGGCAGGGTCTTCCGCGCCACGATCATGTGGCCCACGGTAATGTCGATCCCGCCAACGGTGGCCACAACGGTCTCGGCGGTCACATCGGCAGCGGCGGTCTCGGGCGCGGTCTCGGGCGCGGCTTCCTCGGTCGCGGCGGCCTCCTGTGCCGTCGCCCCGGCACCCAGACCTGCGGCCAGAAGGGCGGCGAGGGTGATCGTCTTGGGGAAGGTCATGCATCTACTCCTGCTCGGCCGCCCCTGCGGCGGCGTTGACACTCTAGGTCACGGGTCTTACATCGCCTTGTGTTCCAAGGCGCAAGCCCGTTTCTCTGCCCGCGTTTCTAGGTGGGGCAGGGAGGGGCGGCAAGCGCGATCAGCCACACAAAACCGTCAAGGCAGGGCGAGCGGAGAGATTATGCTGGGTTTGGGTACCGTCGCACGGAAGGTCTTTGGCACCGCCAATGACCGCAAGATCAAGTCCACCCGTCCGCTGGTCGAAAAGATCAACGCACTGGAGCCGGAGTTCGAAAAGCTCTCCGACGACGGGCTGAAGGACAAGACAGAAGAGCTGGCCAGGCGGGCCATGGGCGGCGAAAGCCTCGACGCCCTGCTGCCCGAGGCCTTCGCCAACTGCCGCGAGGCGGCCAAACGGGCGCTCGGCCTGCGCGCCTTCGACGTGCAGCTGATGGGCGGGATCTTCCTGCATCAGGGCAACATCGCCGAAATGAAGACCGGCGAGGGCAAGACGCTGGTGGCGACCTTCCCTGCCTACCTCAACGCCCTGACCGGCAAGGGCGTGCATGTGGTCACGGTCAACGACTACCTCGCCAAGCGCGACGCCGAATGGATGAGCAAGGTCTACAGCGCGTTGGGCCTCACCACCGGCGTGATCTACCCGCAGCAGCCCGATGACGAGAAAAAGGCGGCCTACGGCTGCGACATCACCTATGCCACCAACAACGAGCTGGGCTTCGACTATCTGCGCGACAACATGAAGTCCGAGCTGAGCCAGATGTTCCAGCGCGAGCACAACTTCGCCATCGTCGACGAGGTGGACTCCATCCTGATCGACGAGGCCCGGACCCCGCTCATCATCTCCGGTCCCTCCCAGGACCGCTCCGAGCTCTACAAGACCATTGACGCGATCATCCCCCGCCTGACCGAGGCGCATTACTCGATTGATGAAAAGACCCGCAACGCCACCCTGACCGACGAGGGCAACGAGTTTCTCGAGGGCGAGTTCGGCCGCGAGGGCATCCTGCCCGAAGGCCAGTCGCTCTACGATCCCGAGAGCACCTCGATCGTGCACCACACGACCCAGGCGCTGAAGGCCCACAAGATCTTCCAGAAGGACAAGGATTACATCGTCCGCAACGGCGAGGTCATGCTGATCGACGAGTTCACCGGCCGGATGATGGCCGGGCGCCGCCTCAGCGACGGGTTGCACCAGGCCATCGAGGCCAAGGAAGGCGTCGATATCCAGCCCGAGAACGTGACGCTGGCCTCGGTGACCTTCCAGAACTACTTCCGCCTCTACAACAAGCTGGGCGGCATGACCGGCACGGCGCTGACCGAGGCCGACGAATTTGCCGAGATCTACAAGCTCGGCGTGGTCGAGGTGCCCACCAACAAGCCGATCGCCCGGAAGGACGATCACGATGCCGTCTACCGCACCACCAAGGAAAAATACGACGCCATCGTGGAGCGCGTCCGCGAGGCCAACGCCAAGGGCCAGCCGGTGCTGCTCGGCACGACCTCGATCGAAAAGTCCGAGACCCTCTCGCAGCTTCTCACGGAGGCCGGCATCACCCACAACGTGCTGAACGCCCGCCAGCACGAGCAGGAAGCCCAGATCGTCGCCGACGCGGGCAAGCTCGGCGCCGTGACCATTGCCACCAACATGGCCGGTCGCGGGACCGACATCAAACTGGGCGGCAACGTCGAGTTCAAGGTGATGGAGGCCATCGCCGCCGATCCCGAGGGCGACCCCGAGGCCATCCGCGCCCGCATCGAAGAGGACCACAAGGCCGACGAAGAGGCGGTGAAGGCGGCGGGCGGCCTCTTCGTGCTGGCCTCCGAGCGCCACGAGAGCCGCCGGATCGACAACCAGCTGCGTGGTCGCTCCGGCCGTCAGGGCGATCCGGGCCGCACCTCCTTCTTCCTGTCGCTCGAAGACGACCTGATGCGCATCTTCGGCTCCGAGCGGCTCGACGCCGTGCTGTCGCGCCTCGGGATGAAAGAGGGCGAGGCCATCATCCACCCCTGGGTCAACAAGTCGCTCGAGCGCGCCCAGGCCAAGGTCGAGGGCCGCAACTTCGATATCCGCAAGCAGCTGCTCAAGTTCGACGACGTGATGAACGACCAGCGCAAGGTGATCTTCAAGCAGCGCCGCGAGATCATGGAGAGCAAGGATCTCTCCGAGATCGTCGCCGACATGCGCCACGAGGTCGTCGATGACCTGGTGGACGAGTTCATGCCGCCCAAGACCTACGCCGACCAGTGGGAGGCCGAAAAGCTCCATGCCGCCTGCCTCGAAAAGCTCAACATCGACGTGCCTGTGATCGACTGGGCGCAGGAAGAGGGCGTCGACCAGGACGAGATCGCCGAGCGCATCGAGAAGGCCTCCGACGAGGCGATGGCCGCCAAGGCCGCCCAGTTCGGCCCCGACACCATGCGCAGCATCGAAAAGCAGGTGCTCCTGCAAACCATCGACGGCAAGTGGCGCGAGCACCTGTTGACCCTCGAGCACCTGCGTTCGGTCATCGGGTTCCGCGGCTACGCCCAGCGCGACCCGCTGAACGAGTACAAGACAGAGGCCTTCCAGCTCTTCGAGTCCATGCTCGACAGCCTCCGCGCCGAGGTGAGCCAGAAGCTGGGCCAGATCCGTCCGCTCTCCGAGGAGGAGCAGCAGCAACTGATGCGCCAGATCGCGGCGCAGAACGCCGGCCGCGCCGCGCCCGCCCCCGAGCAGGAGCCCGAGGCCGCCCCCGAACCCGCCGCCGGAGCCGCCGTGCCGGGCTTCGTCGAGGACGACCCCACCACCTGGGGCAATCCGGGCCGGAACGATCCCTGTCCCTGCGGATCGGGCAAGAAGTTCAAGCACTGCCACGGCAAGCTGACCTGACAGTGTTGGCGATTGCGAAACGACAAATGGGGCGGCGATAAGGCCGCCCCTCTTCGTTTTCGCCCTATCTTGAGGCACCCCCTCCCACCTCCCACAACATCCTGCACAGCCGCGCGCAGGGCCTTGCCACAAATGGCCAATTCCCGCCCCGACCCCGCCAAAGTGCTTGGTTAATGTTTCCGTGATGATCCCCTGATGGGTGACGGAGGGAACGATGAAGATCGACGCGAAGCTGAAGAAGCGGCTGCTGACGGCCGGCTCGGTGTTTGCCATTGCGTTGGGCACCGGTTTCATCATGCAGAAGGTCGGCCCCATGGCCGAGCACTTCGGCGGAGACGAAGGCGAGGTCGTGGCCGCCGCCCCCGAAAACCCCACCGAGGCGATCCAGCCGCTCTCCTCCGCGCCGCACGAGCGCCCCGCCGAGGTCGCCAGGGCCGTGACCGTGCCGCAGGACGCCTCCGAGACCGCGTCCGAACCCGTGATGGGGCCCGCGACCGAAGATGTGCCCGAGGCCTCCGCCGCGCCGGCGATGCCGCGCGAGGCGCCTGCCGTCGGCGTGACCCGCTCCGCCTCGCTCCTGCCGATCCCGGCCCTTCCGGCACGCGCCGAGGCCGAGGAGGCCCCGGTGCAAGCTGCCGCGCTGGCCACCGAGGCCGAGGCCGCCCCGGCCCCGCGCAGCGCCCCCGCACCCGCCACCGAGGAGGCCGCCGGCGAATGCGCGCTCAAGCTCGACGCCAGGTCCGGCGAGGCCGCGATGGTCCGCCTGAGCCTCTCTGCGCCCTGCAACCCCGGTGAACCCATCACCTTCAAGCACGGCCCGCTCACCTTCACCGAGGTGACCGACAACGAGGGCATGCTCGCCGTCGACGTGCCCGCGCTCGCCGCCAAGGCCGCCTTCGAGGCCCGTCTCGACACCGGCGAACGCGCCATGGCCCTGACCCTCGTGCCGGGCTTCGACGCCTACCGGCGCACCGCGCTCTCCTGGGAGGGCACCGGCGGCATCGCACTTCATGCCTTCGAGAACGGCGCCGATTACGACACCGAGGGCCATGTCGACGCCAAGGCACCTGCGGCCCCCGCGCGTGCGCTCGCCGGCGAGGGTGGCTATCTCACCCTGCTCGGCGCGGCCGATGTGCCCGGCGCAAGGATGGCCGAGGTCTACAGCTATCCCAAGGCCGCCGGAGGCTCTGTCCACATCAACGTCGAGGCCGAGGTCACTGCCGACAACTGCGGCCGCGAACTGAGCGCCAAGGTGCTGACCGAGGGCACCAAGGGCTTCGCCGCCCAGTCCCTCAGCGTGACCATGCCCGGCTGCGACACCGTGGGCGAGTATCTTGTGTTCTCCAACATCCTGCCCGACATCCGCCTCGCAGCGGCTGAGTAACGTCCCCTTCCAAGGGTCGTGGAGGTCGCTGCCAGGGGATGGGCGGCGCCCTTCGCCTGTTTCACGGTGGGGGAATCTAGAGGTAACCCTCCGCCCTGAAGCTCGTCTCGCTGGCCCGGCCGACGATCAGGTGATCGTGCAGGGTGATCCCCAGCGCATCGGCGGCCTCGCGGATCTTCTCGGTCATCTCGATGTCCGCCCCGCTCGGCGTCGGGTCGCCGCTCGGGTGGTTGTGCACGAGGATCAGCGCCGAGGCGTTCAGCTCCAGCGCCCGCTTCACCACCTCGCGGGGATAGACAGGCACATGATCCACCGTGCCCCGTGCCTGCTCCTCGTCGGCGATCAGCACGTTGCGCCGGTCGAGGTACAGCACCCGAAACTGCTCGGTCTCCCGGTGCCCCATGCTGGCGCGGCAATAGTCGAGCAGCTGCGCCCAGCTCGAGATCACCTGCTTCTGCAGCACCCTGGAGCGCGCCAGCCGGTGCGCGGCGGCTTCCACGATCTTCAGCTCGGCAATCACCGCCTCGCCCACCTCCGGCACGTCGCGCAGCCGGGCGATGGGGGCGGAGAGCACGCCGTTGAAATCCGTGAACCTCTCCAGCAGGGCGTGGGCCAGCGGCTTCACGTCTCGGCGCGGGATCGCCCGAAACAGCACCAGCTCCAGCATCTCGTAATCCGGCAGTGCCGCCGCCCCGCCCAGCATGAACCTTTCGCGCAGCCGTTTGCGGTGATCCTTGATGTAGCTCGGCAGCGGGCCACCCGGCAGCGCCACCGCCTCGGCCTCGTCCGGGTCGAAGAGGGGCAGGGGGGCTTCATGAAAGGCGCGTGTCATGCCGCGACTGTGACACGCACTTGGTGAATCAACGGTTAACACCGCCCCGTCCCCCGCCTAGTCTCGCGCCATGAAACTCCTCGTCGCCGCGCTGCTTCTCGCCGCCTTTCCGCTCTCCGCCGCCAGCCTCACCGGCTCCTGGAACTGCCAGGTGCGCGAGGGCGATGCCGCGCTGGGCCGCACAGTGACCTATGCCCCCGATGGCAGCTTCACCAGCCGGCAGGCCTTCCAGATCGACGTGCGCTACAAGGGCCAGACCGGCAGCGCCAAGATCGCCTTTTCCGCCGTGGGCCGTTTCGTGGTGGAGGGCCGGGTTCTGGCCGAGCGGATCGACCGCACCCACAGCCCCACGGTGACCGTCACCACCGAGGGCAAGGCCACCCGCCTGCGCGGCCCCGAGGCCGATCGCGCCCGGCGGCAGGTGGATCAGCCGCACCACGTGCGCTACCTGATCCGCCGCCTCACCGACACGCGGCTGGTGATGGAATATGTCTCGCCCACCGGCGACAAGGCCGACAACCTCTCCATGACCTGCCGCCGCACCGATGGCTAGGCTTGCGCCGCTCGCGCTGCTGGCCCTCGCCGCCTGCCGCGACGATCCTCAGGCCGCGCTGCTGGAGGGCGCCTGGTTCTGCGCCTCCGAGCCGCCCGATTACGCGCTGGAACGCCAGGTCACTTTCGCGCCCGATGGTCGGCTCTCCGGCCGCACCGAGGTGCAGACCACCGATGCCGAAACCGCGCTCGACATGCACTTCGCCTTCTCGGGCACCTGGGAGCTGGCCGACGGCCTGCTGGCCGAACGGATCGAGACCCACCGCCTCATGCGCTTTGCCCGGGCCGGCACGAACGTGCCGCTGGCCGAGCTGCCCGCCGGGGTCCTGGGCGAGATCGAGGGCGCATTGGCCCGTCAATCGGCGGCCTACCGGGTCGAGACCCTCACCGCCGAGGAGCTGGTGCTGCGAGATACCGCCGAGGCGGTCCAAACGGTCTGCGAGAGGTCGCAGGGCGGATAACACCCGCCGCTGCGCTCACCCCTTCATCCCGTCCCAGAAGCTCTTCACCTTGCTGAAAAAGCTGCTCGATTCGGGGTTGTTGTCCTTCGCCAGCCCTTCGAACTCGCGCAGGATCTCCTTCTGACGGCTGGTCAGGTTCACCGGCGTCTCCACCGAGAGCTCGATGAACATGTCACCGTGCCCCGCCCCCCGGAGCGGCGGCATCCCCTTGCCGCGCAGCCGCATCTGCTTGCCGCTCTGCGCGCCCGCCGGAATCTTAACCCGGCTGCGTCCGCCGTCGATGGTGGGCACCTCGATGTCGCCGCCCAGCGCCGCCGAGGTCATGCTCACCGGCACCCGGCAGAACAGGTCCGCGCCCTCGCGCTCGAAGAGCGGATGCTGCTCCACCTCGATGAAGATGTAGAGGTCGCCCGCAGGCCCGCCGCGCAGGCCGGCCTCTCCCTCGCCGGCGAGGCGGATCCGGGTGCCGGTTTCCACGCCGGCGGGGATGTTCACGCTCAGCGAGCGGTCCTTTTCCACACGGCCCTGGCCACCGCAGGCCTTGCAGGGGTTCTTGATGATCTGGCCGATGCCGCCACAGGTGGGGCAGGTGCGCTCCACCGTGAAGAAGCCCTGCTGCGCGCGCACCTTGCCCATGCCCGAGCAGGTGGGGCAGGTGGCAGGCTCCGAGCCACCCTCCGAGCCGCTGCCCTCGCAAACGTCGCAGAGCACCGAGGTCGGAACGTTGATGGTTTTCTGGGTGCCCTTGTAGGCCTGCTCCAGCTTGATCCGCAGGTTGTAGCGCAGGTCGCTGCCGCGCGCCGCACGCCGGCCACCACCGCCACCGGGGCGGCCACGCCCCCCCATGAAGTCGCCGAAGAGGTCGTCGAACACATCGCTGAAGGCGCTGGCGAAGTCGCCCTGCTGGTTGAATCCGCCCGGCCCGCCCGGACGCGGCCCGCCCCCCTCGAAGGCAGCATGGCCGAACCTGTCGTAGGCTGCCTTGCGCTCGGGGTCCTTCAGCGCGTCATAGGCCTCGTTCACTTCCTTGAACTGGTCTTCGGCCTTGGGGTTGTCGGCGTTGCGGTCGGGATGCAGCTCCTTGGCCTTCGTGCGATAGGCCTTCTTGATCTCATCCGCCGACGCACCGCGCGCGACGCCCAGCACCTCGTAGAAATCACGTTTTGCCATCTGATCGCCCTTTCCCTTGAACGGCGAAGACCGGCCCGGTTTCCCGGACCGGTCCATCCCGGGTTACGTCACGTGCGATCAGGCACGCTTGTCGTCATCGAGGTCTTCGAAATCGGCGTCCACGATGTCGTCATCCACACCGCGCGGGCCTTCCTCGTCGTCGGGCTCCGCCTCGCCAGCCTTCGCCTGCTCGGCCTTGTAGATGGCCTCGCCCAGCTTCATGGCGGCTTCGGTCAGGTTCTGGATGCCCGCCTTGATCTTGCCGGCATCGTCGGCCCCCAGCGCCTCTTCCAGCGGACCCATGGCCAGCTCGATGGCTTCCACCGTCGAGGCGTCGACCTTGTCGCCGTGCTCCTCGAGCGATTTCTTGGTGGAGTGCAGCAGGCTCTCGCCCTGGTTCTTGGTCTCCACCAGCTCCTTGCGGGCCTTGTCGGCGTCGGCGTTGGCTTCCGCGTCCTTCACCATCTTCTCGATGTCCTCGTCGCTGAGGCCACCGCTCGCCTGGATGGTGATGTTCTGCTCCTTGCCGGTGCCCTTGTCCTTGGCGCCCACGGTCACGATGCCGTTGGCGTCGATGTCGAAGGTCACCTCGATCTGCGGCATGCCGCGCGGCGCGGGCGGAATGTCTTCCAGGTTGAACTGGCCGAGCATCTTGTTGTCCGCTGCCATCTCCCGCTCACCCTGGAACACCCTCAGCGTCACCGCGTTCTGGTTGTCCTCGGCGGTCGAGAAGATCTGGCTCTTCTTGGTCGGGATCGTGGTGTTGCGGTCGATCAGCCGGGTGAACACGCCGCCCAGCGTCTCGATGCCGAGGCTCAGCGGGGTCACGTCGAGCAGCACAACGTCCTTCACGTCACCCTGCAGCACGCCGGCCTGGATCGCGGCACCCATGGCCACAACCTCATCGGGGTTCACCCCCTTGTGCGGCTCCTTGCCGAAGAACTTGGTGACCTCTTCGATCACCTTCGGCATCCGGGTCATGCCGCCGACCAGAACCACCTCGTCGATGTCGCCGGTCGAGAGGCCGGCATCCTTGAGGGCCGCCTGGCACGGCTTGATCGAGGCCTTGATGAGATCGCCCACCAGGCTCTCCAGCTTGGCACGGGTCAGCTTCATCACCATGTGCAGCGGCTGGCCGTCCTTGCCCATCGAGATGAACGGCTGGTTGATCTCGGTCTGGCTGGCGCTCGACAGCTCGATCTTGGCCTTTTCCGAGGCTTCCTTCAGGCGCTGGAGCGCCATCTTGTCTTTGGTCAGGTCGACGCCGTTCTCTTTCTTGAACTCGTCGGCGAGGTAATTGACGATCCGCATGTCGAAGTCTTCACCACCGAGGAAGGTGTCCCCGTTGGTGGATTTCACTTCAAAGAGGCCATCGTCGATTTCCAGGATCGTCACGTCGAAGGTGCCGCCGCCAAGGTCATAGACGGCAATGGTCTTGCTGTCCTTCTTGTCGAGGCCATAGGCCAGCGCGGCAGCGGTCGGCTCGTTGATGATCCGCAGCACTTCGAGGCCCGCGATCTTGCCGGCATCCTTGGTCGCCTGGCGCTGGGCATCGTTGAAGTAGGCAGGCACGGTGATGACCGCCTGGGTCACGTCCTCGCCGAGATAGCTCTCGGCGGTTTCCTTCATCTTGCCGAGGATGAACGCGGAGATCTGGCTGGGCGAGTATTTCTCGCCCTTGGCGCTCACCCAGGCGTCGCCATTGCCGCCGTCCACGATGTCGTAGGGAACGATTCCCTTGTCCTTTGTCACTTCGGCATCCGTCACCCGGCGGCCGATCAGGCGCTTCACGGCAAAGACGGTTGCGTCGGGGTTGGTCACGGCCTGCCGCTTGGCGGGCTGGCCGACAAGGCGTTCACCATCGGTGAAGGCCACGATCGAGGGCGTCGTGCGCGCACCCTCGGAGTTTTCGATCACCTTGGGCTGCGAGCCGTCCATGATGGCGACACAGCTGTTCGTGGTCCCAAGGTCGATACCGATGACTTTAGCCATTATACTCTACCTCTTCTTTCGGCGATGTTGTGGGCTCCAGGTCCTCTGGGAGGCCCCTGACGCCCGATCCCAATGGTCGGAGTTGGGCCCCCGACCGAGCTTCGAAGGGTATATAAGGAGGCGGTTGCGCGGCTGCAACATATGGTGATGCATGAATCTGTGGGAAAATCGCCGGGATTGGAGGGATCGCAGGCCATGACGCCGGAGAAGCTCGAATTTCGCGGTGTGGCGCTCTACCCCGGTCTGCTCGACCGTCCGGCACAGGAGGCGATGGTGGCCGCGCTGCGCCGGGTGGCCGAGGCCGCGCCGATGTTTCACCCCGAATCCCGCTTCGGCAAGCGCATGTCGGTCAAGATGACCTCGGCCGGCGCCTTCGGATGGGTTTCCGACCGGCGCGGCTACCGCTACGAGCGCCGCCACCCCTCCGGCGTCGCCTGGCCCCCGATTCCCGCCGAGGTGCTGGCGGTCTGGCAGGCCGTGAGCGGCGTGGAGCGCGCACCCGAGTGCTGCCTGGTGAACTACTATTCAGAGACCGCCCGCATGGGCCTGCACCAGGATATCGACGAATCGGACTTTGCCATGCCGGTCGTCTCCATCTCGCTCGGGGATGACGCGCTCTTCCGCGTCGGCGGGCTCGAGCGGTCCGATCCCACCGCCTCCACCTGGCTTCGCTCCGGCGATGTCTGCGTTCTGGCAGGCGAGGCCCGCCGCGCCTTCCACGGCATCGACCGCCTCAAGCCCGGCACCTCCACCCTCCTCCCCCAGGGCGGCCGCCTCAACGTCACCCTCCGCGTCGTGACCTGACCCGCTCATCCGCCCTTCGAGGCGTCTTCACGGGGGCGATGACCGGGCGAAACCCGCAAAGAGCCCGCCCCTTCCAATCCCCCGCCGACCCGGCCATCCTCCGGCCCGAGGGAGGCCACCATGAAGATCACCAAAGTCACCAGCCACGTGCTGCGCTACGACCTGCCTGAACCGCTCGGCTACTCGCAGCAATATTACCACCAGCGCACCGCCCATCTCGTCGAGGTCGAGACCGACGAGGGCATCACCGGCTGGGGCGAGTGCTTCGGCGCGGGCAACGTGGCGCTGGCCAACCGCGCCATCGTCGAGCAGGTGATCCAGCCCATGGTGCTCGGGATGAACCCGCTCGACCGCGACGTGGTCTGGCACAGGGTCTACAACCTGCTGCGGGACCACGGGCAGAAGGGCATGCCCATCCAGTCGCTCTCCGGCGTCGACATCGCGCTGTGGGATATCGCCGGCAAGGTGGCGGGCCTGCCGCTCTGCCAGATGGTCGGCGGCCGCCACCGCAGCCGCCTGCCGGTCTACGGCTACGGGATGATGCTGCGCCCCGAACCCGCCGACGAGCTTGTCGCCCGTTTCCCCGACGAGGCCGCCGCGATCAAGGGCATGGGCTTTGTCGCCACAAAAATGAAAGTCGGCCTCGGCCCGCGCGACGACATCCGCCTGATCGAGGCCGTCCGCCGTGGCGTGGGCGACGACTTCCGATTCATGGTCGATGCCAACCACTGCTACACCACCGCCGACGCCTTCCATGTCGGCCGCGCGATGGAGGAGTTCGCACCCTACTGGTTCGAGGAGCCCGTCGCGCCGGAAGACCACGACGGCTACCGCGAGCTGCGCACCGGGCTCACCACCAACATCTCGGGCGGCGAGATCGAGTTCAACCGCTGGGGCTGGCGTGCGCTGCTGGAGGCCCGCGCCCTCGATATCGCTCAGCCCGAGGTCTGCGCGCTGGGCGGGATTACCGAGTATCTCCGGGTGCTCGCCCTCTGCCACGCCCATTTCACCCCGGTGGTAAATCACGTCTGGGGCTCGGCCGTGGCCGTGGCCTGCAACCTGCACCTGCTCGCCGCCATGCCGCCGCTGCCGGGTGGCCTGCACCCCTGGGAGCCGATGCTGGAATTCGACACGACCGACAACAAGTTCCGCGACGACCTGCTCGAGGAGCCGCTCGACATCCAGGGCCAGGTCGCCCGTTCGGGCGGCTTCGCCTCGGTGCCCGAAGGGCCGGGCCTCGGCGTCTCGCCCGACCGCGATTTCATCGCCGCCTATGCCGTGGACCGGTGAGCGCGGCGCGTTAACTTAACCATGGGCGCAAAAACCACGTATGCATGGGTTGTGCATGGGATGTGTATCGGTTGTGCCTGTGTTCTTTTCGCGGTTAACGCCAGAAATCGTGCAGACCCTACCGCACCGCGCGGTCAGCGTTTCGCGCTCCAGCTCATCGACACGCGCTTGCGCGTGAAGAACTCGCCCAGCAAGCCCAGCATGATCAGCGTCAGCGACACATACATCGGGTAAGCAATTGAACTGTAATGAGGATTATAGTTGATAAAGGCAAATCCCCGGGCCTGGTCGATGGTGTGAAACAGCGGATTCCAGGAGAAGAAGGGCAGCATGTAGGCCGGCAGGTTGTTGGCCAGGAACATCTTGCCCGAGGCCACCATGTTGGCCCGCGAATAGATGCTGGTAATGATCGAAACCGCATCCGGCGCCCAGGGCTTGATCGACAACAGCAACATCCCCACCGCCACCCCGGAGTACCAGGCCAGCAGCATCATCCCGAAGGTTCCGACGGGGTCGTGGATCTCGATCGGGTTGATCGCCACGTGGTAGATGAAGAGCACCACCGCCATCGAAAGCACCTGGGTATACAGGCTGGCCAGCGCGGCGGAGCAGATCGCGACCAGGGTGTTCATCGGCGCATGCTTCATCATCGCCGAAGCCGGGCCTTCCGAGCCTACCACCGCCCCCATCGCCTTGATATGCGTCATGAACAGGAAGATCCCGCTCATGATGTAGAGCACGAAATCCCCGCGCACGGCATTGCGCTTCATGCCCAGGATGGTGAACATGAAATAGAAGATCGTCACCAGGATGACGGTCTGGATCATGTTCATCACGAGGCCCCACACGGCGTTGCCATGCGACTTGCGCACCTCGCGCACCGTGGCGTGATAGATCAGCTCCAGCAGCGCCATCACGGAGCCGTAGGGCGTTCTGGGGGTCTGCTTCTCGTACATCTGCCTGTGCGGCCTCTTGGTGCTGCGCTTCCGTCCATCTTGCACGGAAAACTTGCCCAAACTTTGACGCCAAACCATAAGGGGCCGCGGCTGCCAGTCAATTGACGGTGCCGCGAGCGACAGGAGAAGCATATGGATTTCGACCGTTTGGTCACAGTGATGCGCCACCTCGCCCTGGAGGCCGGCGCGAAGATCATGGAGATCTACGAGGCCGACGATTTCGAGGTGAAGTCGAAATCCGATGCCAGCCCGGTGACCGAGGCCGACGAAGCCGCCGATGCCCTCATCGGTGCAGGCCTGCGCGAGGCCTTCCCCGATGTGCTGGTGGTGACCGAGGAGCAGGCTGGCACGCATACCGAATCCGCCGAGGCCTTCCTCATCGTCGACCCGCTCGACGGCACCAAGGAATTCATCAACCGTCGCGGCGACTTCACCGTGAACATCGCCTATGTCGAAAACGGCGTGCCCCTGCGCGGTGTGGTCTACGCCCCCGCCAAGCAGCGCCTGTTCTACACCCTCGCCTCCGGCCAGTCGGTCGAGGAGAAGGGCACACTCGGCTTTGGCGAGCCGGGCGAGCAAGTGCCGCTGCATGTCTCCGAGCCCGACAATACGGCGCTCATGGTCGTGGCGTCCAAGTCGCACCGCGATGCCGCCACAGACGCCTACATCGGCCTCTATGACGTGGCCGACATGAAGAGCGCGGGCAGCTCGCTCAAGTTCTGCCTGGTGGCCACCGGCGAGGCCGATATCTACCCGCGCCTCGGCCGCACCATGGAGTGGGATACGGCCGCCGGCGACGCCGTGCTCCGCGGTGCCGGCGGCAGGATGGTCCGGTTCGACGACCACACCCCCTTCACCTATGGCAAGCCGGGCTACGAGAACCCCTTCTTCATTGCCTGCGCCCCCGATGTCGCGCTGAAGCAGGGCTGAACCGTGAGCTTTCTCATCGTGATCCCGGCGCGCTACGCCTCGCAGCGCTATCCCGGCAAGCCGCTGGCCATGCTGCGCGGGGCGTCCGGCGCGGAGAAGTCGCTGATCCGGCGCAGCTGGGAGGCCGCGCAGGCGGTGCCCGGCAGCCCGCGCGTCGTTGTCGCCACCGATGACGACCGCATCCGCGCGGCCGCCGAAGGCTTCGGGGCCGAAGTGGTGATGACCTCCTCCGAGGCCCGCAACGGAACCGAGCGCTGTGCCGAGGCCGTGAAAAGGCTGGGCGGTGGCTTCGACGTGGTGGTGAACCTTCAAGGCGATGCGCCTCTCACGCCGGCGTGGTTCGTCTCCGAGCTGGTCGAGGCCATGCGCGCCGAACCCTCCGCCGAGATCGCCACGCCCGTGCTGCGCTGCGACGGCGCCGCGCTCAACGCCTTTCTGGCCGACCGCAAGGCAGGCCGGGTGGGCGGCACCACGGCGGTCTTCGGGCACGACCGATCGGCGCTCTACTTCTCCAAGGAGGTGATCCCCTTCACCTCGCAGGCCTATGCCGCCGAGAGTGCCACGCCGGTCTTTCACCACGTCGGCGTCTATGCCTATCGCCCCGATGCCCTGGCCGCCTACCCGGCCTGGCCCGTCGGGCCGCTGGAAACGCTCGAGGGGCTGGAGCAGCTCCGCTTTCTCGAGCAGGGTCGCCGGGTGCTCTGCGTCGAGGTCGAGGGCAGGGGCCGCGCCTTCTGGGAGCTGAACAACCCCGAGGACATTCCCCGCATCGAGCGCATGCTGGCCCAGATGGGCGTCGAATGAGCGAGAGCGGGGAGGGGCGCGCCAGCGTCATCATCGTGAGCCGGGGCCGTCCCGACGAGCTGCGCCGCAACCTTCCCGCCTTCCGCTTTCAGACCCACCGCAACTTCGAACTGATACTCGTGGCCGACCCTGCGGGGCTCGCGGTGGCGCGGGAGCTTAACCTTTCCGAGCGGATGAAGCTGGTAGAGTGCGACGAGCCGAACATCTCGCTGGCCCGCAATCTGGGTCTGGCAGAGGCCGCAGCGCCCCTCGTCGCCTTCATCGATGATGACGCCACGCCCGAGCCGCCCTGGCTCTCCCGCCTTCTCGCACCGTTTTCCGAGGCGGAGGTGGTGGCAAGCACCGGGTTCGTGCGGGGAAGAAACGGAATTTCCCTGCAATGGCAAGGGGTTGCAGCAGACGAGACCGGGGCGGATATCGCGCTCGACGTTAACCAAACCGAAACCACGCTGCTTCCGTCCGCGCGTTGCGTCAAGACTCACGGAACCAATTGCGCCTTCCGCCTGTCGGCCCTCGCCCGAATCGGCGGGTTCGATCCGGCGTTCCGCTTCTATCTCGATGAAACCGACGTTACCCACCGCCTCGCACCCCAGGGCGGGCTCACCGCCATCGTCCCTCTCGCGCAGGTCCATCACGGCTTTGCCGCAAACGCCACCCGCCGCGCCAACCGCGCGCCCACCGACCTCGCGCCCATCGGCCGCTCCGCCGTGCTCTTCCTCCGTCGCCACTGCCCGCCCGAACGCCAGCCGGCCGCCCTCGATGCCATCCGTGACGGCCAGCAGCATCGCCTCGCCCTGCACCGGGCCGCCCGCCGCCTGTCCGCCACGGACTCTGCACGGCTGCTGGACAGCCTCGAGGCCGGAATCGCCGAGGGTCAGGCCGCCGACCTGGCTGACCCGGCCCCCCTCTCTCCCTCCAAATCCCCGTTCCGCCCCTTTGCAAAGGGGCCGGGTCCGGCTCGGCACGAGGTTCGCGGCTGCACCCTGCTGGGCTATCCCGGCGCCCGCGCCAGGGCCCGCGCCGATGCTGCCTCCGGCGAGGTCGTCATCACGCTCCTGCGGCTCTCCCGCACCACCCGCTACCACGCCTGCCGCTTCGATCCTGAGGGCTTCTGGGTCCAGCGCGGGGGTCTCTTCGGCCGCTCGCTCCGCACCGATCCGCTGTTCCGTTTCTGGCGCCGGGCAAGCCGCGTTGCGCGCGAATCCGCCAGACTGGCCCGCTTCCGCGACCCTGCAAGCTGACAGGTGCCCAATTCCCACCCAACAGGCCGATCGTTGCCGGTATTTGCCGCAGCGCAACAGAATCGTCGGTCATCCCTGTTTCTTCGAGCCGGCTTTGCCCCTATCGTCACCCGCATACGGCGCCCCCCGGCGCTCTGGCGGCCTGCCCGCGTGTGCAACTTTGATTGACGAGACTGACATGAAAAAAGTGACCAAGGCGATCTTCCCGGTGGCGGGGCTCGGAACGCGATTCCTTCCGGCGACCAAGTCCATTCCCAAGGAGATCATGACCCTGGTCGACCGCCCACTGATCCAATATGCCATCGACGAGGCCCGCGCGGCCGGGATCAAGGAGTTCATCTTCGTCACCTCCCGCGGCAAGGGCGCGCTCGAAGACTATTTCGACCACGCCCCCGTGCTCGAGCAGGAGTTGCGCAAGAAGGGCAAGGAGCAGCTCATGGAGGTGCTCAAGAACACCAACATGGAATCGGGTGCCATTGCCTACATCCGCCAGCACAAGGCGCTGGGCCTCGGCCACGCGGTCTGGTGCGCGCGCCGCCTGATCGGCAACGAACCCTTTGCCGTGATCCTGCCCGACGACGTGATCGCCGCCGAGAAGCCCTGCCTTCAGCAGATGGTCGAGGCCCACGAGGAGACCGGCGGCTGCATGGTTGCCGCAATGGAGGTTCCGCCCTCCAAAGCCTCCGCCTATGGCCTGCTGGCGGTAGAGGAGGATCACGGAAGCCTGGTCAAGGTGTCGGGCATGGTCGAAAAGCCCAAGCCCGAAGATGCGCCTTCCAACCTCGCGGTCATCGGCCGTTACATCCTCACGCCCAAGGTGCTGAACAACCTCAACAAGAAGCAGAAAGGCACCGGCGGCGAGATCCAGCTCACCGATGCCATCGCCGAGGAGATCGGCGGCAAGGCCGGCGTCTACGGCTACCGCTTCAACGGCGAGCGTTTCGACTGCGGCTCCAAGGCGGGCTTTCTCCAGGCCACCGTCTCCTTCGGCCTCAGTCGTGACGAGCTGCGCGACGAGCTCTGGGGCTACCTCCGCGAGCTTGTCGCCAGCGAAAAGGCGGCGCAGTAAGCGGTTGATCCGATGGAGCATGTTCTTGTCACCGGCGGAGCCGGCTACATCGGGGCTCACGCCTGCAAGGCCCTGAAGGCCGCCGGGTACGTTCCGGTCGCCTTCGACAACCTGTCCACCGGTTGGCGGGACGCGGTCAAGTTCGGCCCGCTGCACGAGGGCAACCTGCTCGACCGTGCCAGCCTTGATGCTGCCTTTGCCGCCTACAAGCCGGTCGCCGTGATGCACTTCGCCGCGCTGTCTCTGGTGGGTGAGAGCATGAAGGACCCGGGCAAGTACTGGCGCGAAAACGTGACGGGCGCCGCCAACCTCGCCGATGCCGCCGTGGCCGCCGGTTGCCTCGATTTCGTCTTTTCCTCCACCTGCGCCACCTATGGCGACCAGGATGGCGTGGTGCTCGATGAAGACACGGCGCAGCTGCCGATCAATGCCTACGGCAGCTCGAAGCTGGCGATCGAGCAGTTGCTGGCCGATTTCGAAGCCGCCCACGGGCTGCGCTCGGTGATCTTCCGCTACTTCAATGTGGCCGGGTCGGACCCCGAGGCCGAGGTGGGCGAGCAGCATGTGCCCGAGACCCACCTGATCCCGCTGATGCTCGATGCCATCGCCGGCAAGCGCGATGCGCTGACCATCTATGGCACCGATTACAACACGCCCGACGGCACCTGCGTTCGTGACTACGTGCATGTCTCCGACTTGGTGGATGCCCATGTGAAGGGCCTGAAGTGGCTGAAGGACGGCAAGGCGAGCCGGGTGTTCTGCCTCGGTTCGGGCGATGGTTTCTCGGTGCGCGAGGTGGTCGAGGCCAGCCGCGCCGTGACCAACCGCCCGGTGCCCGTGGTCGAGGGTGGCCGGCGGGCAGGGGATGCCGCGGTGCTGGTCTCCGGCAGCCGGCGCGCGGTGGAGGAACTGGGCTGGGAGCCGAAGCGGTCGGACATCTCCACGATGATCGCCGACGCCTGGCGCTGGCACCAGTCGGAGCCCTATGAAAGGTGATGTCCGCGCGCGCTGCCTCGATCTGACACGCCTCGTGTCACGGGTCGGGCGCGGCCCGCTGACCGGCGTGGACCGGGTCGAACGTGCCTATCTCGATCGGCTCATCGCAGAGCCCGCGCCCCTTTTCGGGCTCATCCGCCTGCCGCTCTCCTTCGCCCTGCTCGACCAGCAGGGGGTGGTGGCCCTTGCGGCCCGCCTGGCGGGCCATGCGCCTTGGGGCAGCGCCGACCTTCAGGGCCTTCTCAACCGTAGGCTCACACCGCTCCAGCGCAGGGTTCATGCCGATATTCGCCGCATCTCCCGCGCCACCTGCCTGCGTGCGCGCCTGCCCGCCATGCTCGACCGTCACCTGCCCGACGGCACCTGCTATCTCAACGTCGGCCACGCCAACCTCGGCGCACGTATGCTCTCCGCCATGTCCGCCCGTGGTGCCGAGATCACCGTGCTGGTCCACGACATGATCCCGCTGGATTTTCCTCAGTACCAGCGCGACGGGCAGCCCGATGCCTTCGAAGCCGCGATGCGCCGGGTCAGCCGCTTTGCCACCCGGATCATCTACAATTCACGCCATTCACGGGACCGCGGCGCGCACTGGTTTGCACAGTTCGGTCGGGTGCCGGATGGGGTCGTCGCCCTGCTCGGGATCGACGAGGCCCACCCCGATCCGTCCGGAGTGCCGCATGACCTGCCCACCGACCGGCCCTATTTCGTGACCACCGGCACCATCGAGCCGCGCAAGAACCATGCGCTCCTGCTCGATGCCTGGGATCACCTCGCCGAGATGTCCGGCGAAACGCCCGCGCTCTTCATCATCGGGACCCGTGGCTGGAAGAATGAGGCGCTTTTCGCCCGGCTCGATGCCTCGCCCCGGCGCGGGCGCGACATCTTCGAGCTCACCGGCCTGGCCGATGGGGCCGTCGCCTCGCTGACCGCAGGGGCAAGGGCCGCCCTGTTTCCGTCGCGCGCGGAAGGCTTCGGCCTGCCGCCTGCAGAGGCGCTCGCGCTGGGCACACCCGCCCTCGTGAACGACCTGCCGGTTTACCGCGAGTTCCTCGGGGATTTGCCAGTTTACCTAGCTGGCAACGATAGTTATCTATGGGCCAAGACCATTCATGAAATGGCAACAGTGGGTCGGGCGGTGCCGAGGGTCGAGCTGGAGCGGTTGCAACTCCCCACATGGGAGGCGCATTTCAATAAAGTCTTAAGCAAGACCTGATACCGCATTGCCGCCATGCCCTTGAGGCGAAGGATAGAGTTGGGCGCTTTGAGATCATACCGCTTGCGGCTCCAGCGGAAGCGCTGGCGCATCCGTGCCTTGCGCAAGCGGCGCGAGCTTTCTGTCATTGCCGACCGCAGTTCCGCCGTCCGCTCGGGGGACGTGCTGGTGTTCGTGACCCTGCGCAACGAACGTATCCGCCTGCCCTATTTCCTGGAGTATTACCGCAAGCTCGGCGCGGCCCATTTCTTCGTGGTGGACAACGGCTCCGACGATGGCTCGCGCGAGTATCTGCAAGACCAGGCCGATGTATCGCTCTGGCATACCGAACACAGCTACAAGCGTGCCCGCTTCGGGGTGGATTGGCTCAACTGGCTGCAACGCAAATACGCCCACGGTCATTGGACGCTGGTTGTCGATGTCGACGAGTTCTTCGTCTACCCGTTCTGCGATACGCGGCCGATCCGCGCGCTGACAGACTGGCTCGATGCCTCGTCTATCAAGTCGTTCTCGGCCATGCTGCTCGACATGTATCCGAAAGGGCCGATCGACGCGCTGCCCTACAGCGAGGGGCAGAACCCGCTCGAGATCGCCAGCTACTTCGACAGCGGCAACTACCAGATCACCCGCAACCGCCTCTATGGCAACCTCTGGATCCAGGGCGGCCCACGGGCGCGCGCCTTCTTCGGCGATGCCCCCGAGCGCGCGCCGGCGCTTAACAAGATCCCGCTGGTGAAGTGGGACAGGAGCTATACCTACGTCAGCTCGACCCACATGCTTCTGCCGCGCGGGCTGAACCTCGTCTATGACGAGTGGGGCGGAGAGAAGGCCAGCGGCATCCTCCTGCACGCCAAGTTTCTCGATACCTTCACCGCCAAGTCGGAGGAGGAGCTGGAGCGCGGGCAGCACTACGCGGCGAGCCACGAATACAAGGCCTATGCCCGCGTCCTCCGCGAGAATCCCGATTTCTGGACCAAGTGGAGCGAGCGCTACATCAACTGGCGGCAGCTCGAGATCCTCGGGCTGATGTCCAAGGGGAACTGGGCCTGATGGTCGGCTTCGTGATGCTCGTGCACACCGCGCTGGACCGCGCAAGCCAGACCGCACGACATTGGGCCAGCAGCGGCTGCCCCGTCGTCATCCATTGCGACAAGAACGTCGACCGCAAGACCTACATCCGCCTCACCGACTCTCTGAAAGATCTCGACAACGTCAGCTTCGCCCCGCGCTACCACTGCGAATGGGGCACCTGGAACATCGTCGCCGCAACCCAGCGTGCAGCCGAGATGATGCTCGAAAAACACCCCGAGGTCAGCCACGTCTACCTGGCCTCCGGCTCCTGCCTGCCGCTGCGCCCGGTGCAGGAGCTCAAGGCCTACCTCAAGGCCCGCCCCCGCACCGATTTCATCGAGAGCGTGACCATCGAAGACGTGACCTGGACAAAGGGTGGCTTCGACAGCGAGCGCTTCACGCTGCGTTTTCCCTTCTCCTGGAAGAAACAGCGCTTTCTCTTCGATCGCTACGTCGCCCTGCAACGCCTGGTCCGCTTCAAGCGGAAGATTCCCAAGGGTCTCGTTCCGCATCTGGGCTCGCAATGGTGGTGCCTGTCTCGGCGCACGCTCGAGGCCATCCTGACCGACCCCGACCGCCCGCTCTATGACCGTTACTTCAAGCGGGTCTGGATCCCTGACGAGAGCTACTTCCAGTCCATTGTCCGGGTCTACTCGAGCGATGTCGAAAGCCGGTCGCTCACGCTCTCCAAGTTCGACTTCCAGGGCAAGCCACACATTTTCTACGACGATCACCTGCAGCTCCTGCGCCGGTCAGACTGCTTTGTCGCGCGCAAGATCTGGCCGCAGGCGAACCGTCTCTATGCCTCCTTCCTGTCCAACGACCCGAAGGTGACCAAGAACGCCGAGCCGAACCCCTCCAAGATCGACCGGCTCTTCGCCAAGGCAGTCGACAGGCGCACCCGCGGACGCACGGGGCTCTACATGCAAAGCCGGTTCCCCAACCGTGACTGGGAGAACGGCAAGACATCCGAGCCCTATTCGGTGTTCGAGGGCTTCTCCGAGCTTTTCTCCAACTTCGAGACCTGGCTGGGCAAGGCGGCCGGTGGGCGGGTCCACGGGCACCTGTTTTCGGCCGATCGGGTGGAGTTTGCCGGGGGCGAAACCGTCTACAACGGCGGTCTCTCCGACAGCGCCTTGCTGCGTGACCACAACCCCGAGGCCTTCCTGACCAGCCTGATCTGGAACACCCGGGGCGAGCGCCAGATGTTCCAGTTCGGCCCGGCCGACAGCCAGAAGATCGAGTGGCTGATCGCCACCGACCCCAAGGCCCAGATCTCGGTGATCACCGGTGCCTGGGCGATCGGCCTGTTCAAGCTCGGCATAAACTCGTCGGTGGTCCGCAAGGAAGCTGCGCGCCTGCAAGCCATCGAGGCCGAACACCTCAGAACGCTCCGTTCGCCCCACGCCAAGGCACGGGTGCGCATCTGGTCGCTGGCGGAGTTCATCGAGGATCCGATGAACAACCTGCAAACCATCATGGATGACATAATGCCGGGTGCCCGCCGCCGCATCACGGCCGCGCCCCTGATGCACGATCTCACCGGCTTCGGCCGGTTCCTCCAGACCCTGAAGAACCAGGGTATGAATCCCTATCTCGCAGGCGATTTTCCGGTTGATCCGGAGCTCGTGCCAACCTCCGCCGATCCCCAGCGCCCCTACCTGGTAAAGAAGTGACCCGTCGATGAACGACCGTTTCGATTATTTCGTGATTTTCGGGGAGATGCGCACCGGCTCCAATTACCTCGAGGAAAACATCAATCGTTTCAAGGGGCTGCACTGCTACGGCGAGGCCTTCAACCCGCATTTCGTGGGGCACCACAACACCAGGGAGCTGTTTGGCATGACCCTCGCCGCGCGCGAGGCCGATCCGCTCCGCCTGATCGAACGGATGAAGAAGAACACCGAAGGTCTGCCCGGTTTCCGTTTCTTTCACGATCACGACCCCCGCGTGCTCGAGGCCTGCCTGCCCGATCCGCGCTGCGCCAAGGTGATCCTCACCCGCAACCCACTTGAGAGCTACGTCAGCCGCAAGATCGCCGCCGAAACGGGGCAGTGGCGGCTGACCGACGCAAAGCACCGCCGGGATGCCCGCATCCGCTTTGATGCCGCCGAGTTCGAGGAGTTGGTGGCCGATCTCCAGGCCTTCCAGCTTCTGCTCCTGCACGAGATGCAGGTCACCGGGCAGGCCGGGTTCTACATTGACTATGAAGACATCAACGACCTTGCCGTGATGAACGGGCTTGCCCGCTTTCTCGGCTGCAAGACGCAACTCGAAGAGCTCTCGAAGAAGCTGAAAAAACAAAACCCGGGCGGGCTGGAAGACAAGGTCGTGAACTTCGAGGAAATGCAGGGCGCGCTTGCCAGGCTGGACAGGTTCGACCTGACCCGCACACCCAATTTCGAGCCCCGGCGCGGCGGCGTTGTGCCGACCTATCTTGCTTGTGCCCAAAGCCCGATCCTGCACATGCCGGTCAAGGGGGCCGTGCTCGGGCCGGTGGAGCAATGGATGGCCGCGCTCGACGGGGTTGCGCCCGAGGCCCTGCAACGTGGTTTCAACCAGAAGACCCTCCGCCAATGGCGGCGACAGAACAAGGGTGCACGCAGCTTCAGCGTGGTATCGCACCCCCTCCAACGCGCGCATCGTGTGTTCTGCCACCACATTCTGCGGGCCGAGGGCGAAGGGGCTTTTACCAAGATTCGGCAAACACTGCGCGAAGGCTACAAGGTGCCCCTGCCCGAGGGCGAACCGGGAGAGGATTACGACACCGCCGCCCATCACGCGGCCTTTCTCGCCTACCTGAAGTTCCTCAAGGCAAATCTCGCCGGGCAGACGGGTGTTCGGATCGACGCCGCCTGGGCCAGCCAGGCCGCGGTGCTTCAGGGGTTCGCCGAGCTGGGCCAGCCCGACATGGTCCTCCGCGAAGACCAGCTCGAGCTTGGCCTGTCACAGCTGCTGGCCCAATGCGGGATAGAATCGACCCCAAGACTCCCCGATGTGGAGGACGAGGGCGCGATCCTGCTCGACGCCATCATCGACGACGAGATCGAACAGGCCGCACTGGATGCCTATCAGCGCGACTACCTGGCTTTCGGGTTCAAACGGCTGAAGAACAGCTGAGCCTCAGGCGGCCTGCTGGCCCGGAGCTTCGGTCAGGATGGTGTGCAGGGTCGCCGGCGCATCGTTGGCGCGCAGCTTGCTGCACACGCTCCCGTCGCGCAGCGTGCGCGACACGAGAGCGAGGGCCTTGAGGTGATCCACGCCGGAATCATGCGGCGCGAAGAGCGCAAAGACCAGGTCGACCGGCTGGCGATCGACCGAGTCGAAATCTACCGCCTTCTCGATCCGGACAAACACGCCCACGACAGAGCTCAGCCCCTCCAGCCGCGCGTGCGGAAGGGCAACGCCCCGGCCCACTCCGGTGGGGCCGAGGCTCTCGCGTTCCATCAGCGCATCGAGGGACCGCTGCGGCTCAAGCCCATAGACGGCGTGCGCCAGTTCGGCGAGCTGCTGGAACAGCCGCTTCTTGCTGCTCACACCCTGCAAGACCTTTACGGCCTCAGGCTTGAGGATTTCTTGCAGTCCCATATTCTGCCCGGCCTTCCCGCCCCTCCAGCGGGGCGCCACTCATTGCTGCTTGGTGTCGATCCAGCCGATGTTTCCGTCTTCCCGACGGTACACCACGTTGACACCGTTATGCCCTTCGTTGCGGAAGACCAGAACCGGGGCACCCTGAAGCTCCATCTGCATCACAGCCTCACCGACAGAAAGGGCAGGCACGCGGGCCTCCATCTCGGCGATGATCATGGGCTGGAGGCTATCGGGCTCCTCTGCCTCGGTATCTTCCGATGCGGCGAGGATATACGAAGACGCGCCGATGAATTCAACCGGCTGCGTACGCTCCTTGTGATGGTCTTTCAGGCGCCGTTTGTAGCGCCGAAGCTGCTTTTCCATCTTGTCGCAGCACAGTTCGAAAGCGGAGTAGATCTCGGCCGCATGGGCCTTTGCCGAGGCCGTCAGCCCCGTGGAGAGGT